>WTAL01000016.1 GCA_013139635.1 Paracoccaceae bacterium | reverse complement strand
TCCTAGAGATCGACTTGATCGACTTAAAGCCATATTTCCAAGGCAAGTGCAGCCGTAATGGCGCGCCAAATTGCTTATGCAACACCTTGCCATACGCCCCCACAACCAGCATCGCCAAGTCGTTCGTGGCCTCGTCAATGGTAATGCTTTCGGTATAAGGCCACGGAAACCAGCTTGCCTTTTGCTCCGGCGCGGTGTCTGTGTCAAAAAACGTTTCAAACCGCACATAGCGCGCTTTTGAAAGCGGTGCCGCCATCGCCACAAGGTCTTTCAGCGGAAAGCCAACCCACGGAATAACCATAGACCACGCCTCAACGCAGCGGTGCCGATACACCCGCTCCTGCATCTGCATCCGGCTCATCAATGTGTCCACATCAATGGTAATCGGCTGCTCCACATCCCCGTCAATCGTCAGCGTCCACGGGTCTGTGTTCAGCGCCCGCGCCTCTTGGCTAATGCTTTTAGACGAGCCAAATTCGTAAAAATTATTATACGTGCTGTTAATCGCTTCCGGCGTTACCGGCGTGGTGGCATGAGGAAACCCGCCTGCGCGCGCAATCGCTGGCGAAAACTGGCTCTCCGCTGGCGCCGCCAAAGCCGCCCCGCCAATAAGCCCGGCCCCTACGCCCGCAGCCGCCCCCGCCATAAGCTGGCGGCGGTTCATAAACAGATGTTCGTCCGTCGCGCGGTTTTCATTCATCATCCAGCTTTCGCGGCGGTGATAGTGCATGCGTAACTCCTCAGGGTTGGTTCTGTGATTCTGTAAATAAGCGGAAAGCCGCCCCAACGCCAATCAAACATACTTGAGGAAATCGTGATACCCGCTTAACTATCACTTATGAGTGAAAAAACCGCCAAAACCAAAGCCCGCCGCTCGGCTGGCCTGATGCCTTCAATCGTCGGCATATCCCTTGCGGTGGCCATTCTGGTCCTGTGGGGCTCTTACGGCTATTTCACCCAAAGCTTCACCGAGAACCTGCGCTCACAGGCGCAAACCCGTGCCGCGCTTTACGCTGGCAACATAAAATCATCGCTGCAAAAGCACTCGGTAGTGCCCTTTTTGCTTGCCCGAGACGTGACCCTTTCTGCAGCATTGCAAACTGAATCCTATGCCGCCACATCTCAACGGCTCATTGGCATATCAGAAGAGATCGGCTCAGCTTCGGTGTTTCTGCTTGATATAACGGGCCGTGTGGTTGCCAGCTCCAACCGCCGCCAGATCGGCAAGTTTTTCCGCGCCGAGCCCTATTTCATCAATGCCCTCCGCAATTCCAGCACTGTATTTTCCACCACCTCCAACGAGCAAAATACCTACCGGTTTTTCTTTTCGCAAAAGATAAAATCCGGCCTCAAATCCATCGGCGTGGTTGTGGTAGAGGTGGACTTGCGCCAGCAGGAATCCCTTTGGCGCCAGCTTGAATTGCGGGTCGCACTGGTGAACTCACAAGGCGAAATCCAGCTTTCCTCAGAGTTCGCATGGCGTCGGCAATCTATCCAAAGCCTGGTAGATGCCTCACCGGTTTCGACCTCGCGCCGGGTGTTGGACGCCCTCCAGCAAACCCAGCTGAATGATTTTGTGTTTATTGACGGTGAGCGCTTGTTTGCCGCTGAATCCCCCGTCGATTTTCGCGGTTGGCGGATCAGCTATTTTGCCTCCACCCAAAACGTAGCGGCGCGGGTAAACGCGATTTTAGCGCTAGAAATCATGGGCATGGCCATTATTGCCGCCCTGCTGTTTTTCTACCTATCCCGCCGCCGCGCCCTTGAATCTGTTCGCCTAAGCGCGGAAAGCACCGAACTGCGGGCGCTTAACACACGCCTTTCAGCCGAAATGGCGCAGCGCCAGCGGGCCGAGCGCAACCTGCAATCGGCTGAGCAAAACCTTGAGCAATCTTCCAAACTGGCCGCGCTTGGCCAAATGTCGGCGGCCGTAAGCCACGAGCTTAACCAGCCGCTGGCCGCCATGCGCACCTATTTGGCAGGGGCAAAACTGCTGGTGGCGCGCAACCGCTTAGACGAGGCCAAATCCAGTTTTCAGCGCATTGATGACCTGATCGCCCGCATGGGCGTTATCACCAAACAGCTTAAATCTTACGCCCGCAAATCAACAGAAAGCACGGTGGAGATTGACCTGCGCGAATGCGTGGCTTCGGCCATGGCCATGATGGCCCCACAGCTCGGGAAAGAGACTGTGCGCATTGTGCAAAACCTGCCAGACAGCAAGGTCAGCACCTTGGGCGACACTATCCGCGTTGAGCAAATTATCATTAACTTGTTGCGCAACGCGCTCGACGCCTTGAAGGACATCCCAGAGCCACGCATTGAAATCACACTCGAAGCGGGTGAAAATGCTCGGCTTTCTGTGCGCGATAACGGCCCCGGCTTTGAAGACCCAGAGGCGCTTTTTGAGCCGTTTTACACCACCAAAGCCCCCGGAGAGGGCGTAGGCCTCGGCCTCGCCATTTCAGCGGGCATTGCCACCGAAATGGGGGGCCGCCTCATGGCGCAAAACGCCACCCCGCTTGGTGCCATATTCACCTTAGAACTCCCCCTAGCCCAAACCAAAAACGAGGCAGCAGCATAATGTCAGACGACTATAAAATCGCGATCATCGACGACGAAGCCCATATGCGGGATTCGATCTCACAATGGCTTGAACTGAGCGGGTTTAAAACCCTTACCTTTGAAAATGCCGAGGTAGCATTTGCCGAAATTGGTAGCAAGTTCAAAGGTATAGTGGTTTCAGATATCCGCATGCCCGGCATGGGCGGCATGGAGTTGCTCAAGCGGTTGCACAGCACAGACCCAAGCTTGCCGGTGATCCTGATCACGGGTCATGGTGATGTGCAAATGGCCGTAGAGGCCATGCAGATCGGCGCTTATGACTTTATGGAAAAGCCCTTTGACCCAGAGCGCCTCGCTGACCTTTCCAAGCGCGCAATTGCGGCGCGGAAACTCACGTTAGAGAACCGCGCTTTGCGGCGTGAGCTTTCCGATGGTTCAGTGCTGTTGCGTAAGCTCATGGGCACCTCGCCCAGCATTGAAAAACTGCGGGAAGATATCCTTGATATCGCATTCGCAGACAGCAACGTGCATATCTGCGGCGAAACCGGCACCGGCAAAAGCCTGATCGCCCACGCCATTCATGCCTGTGGCCCGCGCCAAGGCAAAGATATCATCACCCTGAATTGCGCCGCGCTGGGTGATGAGGCCCTGACAAAACACCTGTTTGGCCCGTCAGATTCTGCCGACATCCGGCCAATCGCCGAAATGTCTGAGCCTTGCACGCTGTGCCTTGAGGACGCGGGCGAGCTATCAACCGCGCTGCAAGCCAAGCTGCTGAGCTTCATTGAATCGCTTGATACAGAGGACGGCGAGCCACCACGGGTGCGGATTATTTCGGTGTCTAGCCTTGACGAAGGCACCACGCCGCTGAAAGACCAGCTGCGCCCTGAGCTGTTTTTTCGGCTGTCCAGCATGGAGATTATGGTGCCGACGCTTCGTGAGCGCGGAGAGGATACCCTAGTGCTATTCTCCCGCTTCACCCAGCTTTTTGCCGAGGAATACGGCATAGATGCGCCGGAAATTTCGGCGACAGATGCCGCGAATTTGCTTAAGGCCCAATGGCCCGGAAACATCCGGCAGCTGCAAAACTTGGCCGAGCGGGTGGTAATGCAAAGCCAGCACGGCGCTGAGGAAGTGAGCAAGCTGCTGGCAAGCGCGGCTGATGAGCCAAGCACTGATGCCCCCGGGGAAAAGCCGCTGAAAGAGCATGTAGAGGCCTTTGAGCGCATGTTGATAGACAACGCCCTGCGCCGCCATACCGGCTCTGTTGCCAAGGTGATGGAGGAGCTGGTGCTGCCCCGCCGGACGCTGAACGAAAAAATGGCGAAGTATGGCCTGAGCCGCGCCGATTACCTTTAGGCACAAAAAACGCGCCTCGAACACGGGGCGCGTTTTTACAAAATGGTTGCGTTAGCGAACGTAGTTATAGTTCGAAATCACACAAACGTTCACGCCAAATTTCTTCAGCTCTTGGCCGTTGCTAAAGCGTGCTTTGAAGTCAAAAACGCAGGCGCCGGTGCCATCATCAAAATCAATCCGCGTGGTGCGGCCCGATCCCAGCACGGTGCTTGGCCCGAGCTGCTCTGGCCCCCAACTGCTCATATTGGTGTTAGACG
>WTAL01000018.1 GCA_013139635.1 Paracoccaceae bacterium | reverse complement strand
AACGTGGTTTCGGGTGTGACCGACCAGCTAGAGCAATATGGCGAAACCCGCCGTGGCTGGCTTGGAGTGCGCATTCAGACGGTAACACAGGATATTGCCGATGCTATCGGGCTTGAACAGGTGGCGGGCGCCTTGGTGACCGATGTGCCTGATGGCCCTGCAGCCGATGGGGGTATTGAAGCTGGAGATGTGATTTTACGCTTTGATGGTCAAGAGGTCGAAAGCACCCGCGAGCTTGTGCGGCTGGTGGCTAAAACAGGTGTTGGATCTAGCGTGCGTGTGCTTGTGTTTCGCGATGGCGGCACAGAAACGCTGCTGGTAACGCTGGGCCGCTTGGAAGAGGCCGTGCTGGCTTCGGCTGATGGCGGCAGTGGCACGCTTGAGCCTGCCGAGGCGCAACAGTTCTCGATTCAAGGGCTGCTTTTGGGGCAACTCACCTCGGAATATCGTGAACGCTTTATGATTTCCGAAGAAACCAGTGGCGTGGTTATTCTTGAAGTTGAGGAGAGTTCTCAAGCTGCTGAAAAGGGTCTGCGGGCAGGGGATGTGATCACGGAAGTGTCGCAAAACCCAGTGCGTGTCCCGAAAGATGTGGTGGACCGGATTGAAGCGGCAAGTGATGCCGGGCGGCGGTCTATCTTGCTTCTGGTGCGCTCGGGTGGATCAGGCCGCTTTGTGGCGCTGACCTTGGCTGAGTAAACAATGGAAATGAAAAAAGGGCCTCTGGTTTGACCGGAGGCCCTTTTTTTATGCGTTGCGCCCGCCGAGCGAAGCGAGGCCACCGCCCAAACGTCTTTGCCTTGTTGCGCAGCAACACGGCATGGACGGAGGGTAACCTGCTGGCTGGGTGCTAAGCCTTGAGCTAGGCGCGCCTTTGCTTCGGGGAGGCCTTGATCTCAGTGTTTGGAGCTGGTGCCGCGCGCATCCCCCCGCTCAGCAAAGGCGGGTTTTTGCAAGCAAAAACGGGTGGCCCTAACGGGCGGTGGCCTCGGCTTCGCCTCGGTGGGCATGGGGTTAAGGACCGGGTTTTAAGCGGTAGGGGGCGAGTTGCTCATAAAACGGTTGGGCTTGGTCGCGCAGGGCCTTGCCTTCATCTGTAAGTTTTGGCGGCGCTGAAACGCCTTTCGCAAAGCCGGTGGAGCGGCGGACCGAGCCGTACCAGTGCTTGGCCCAGGGGCCATCTGAGGCATGGCCGCCTTTGGGCCAGTGAAGCATGGCCGGCGAAAACGGTAGATTGATGGCATGGCATAGCGCGCGTAGGGCTTGTTCGGGGGCGTTTAGGATGTCATCAGAGTCGATAACCACGGGGTTTTGGGTGCGAAGCGCTTGGAATATCTCGGCTTGTTGGCGGAAGCCAATGTCATCCAGCGTTGGGTTTTCGCGCTTGGCGTGGTAGCTGGCGATCACGCGGTCGGGGCGACGGATGAGGAAGATGTTGGTGACGTCTTTTAGCCAGCTAAGCGGGAAATTTGGCAGCATATGGTGGGTCATGTGTTTTTGGTAAAACACGGGTTTGCCTGCCGGAATGGGGCCGAGGCAGCGGGTGGCTACGCGGGAGGGGTCTGGCTCTCCGGCGGCAAGGATTTCGGCTCGCAGGGGGTGGGAGATGCCGGTGGCCTGAAGGTAGGCGGCGTAAAAAGGCTCGTCCCACACAGCGGTATCTGGCCGGTTGCCAAAACTATACATCATTGCCGTAGACAGGTTGCGCGGGCCAGACCACATGGCGATGCGCATCAGGTGGTCTCCTTTGCGATAAGGGTTTTATAGAGCGCGCGCAGGCGGGTGGTGATGGGGCCAAGCTCGCCGCTGCCGATGGTGCGGCCATCGAGTGAGGCCACGGGGGTTTGCGCACCAAAGGTACCAGTGAGGAAGGCTTCGTCAGCGCCGTAGGTGTCTACCAGCGAGAAATTACGCTCATAGACCGGAATGCCATCGGCGCGGCAGAGGTCGATGACCTTTTGGCGGGTGATGCCGTTCATGCAGTAATCGCCGGTGCTAGTCCAAACCGCGCCTTTGCGGACAATGAAAAAGTTGCAGGCGTTGGTGGTGTTCACAAAGCCGTTTACGTCGAGCATCAGGGCCTCGTCGGCGCCGGCTTTTTCGGCGGCAATGCAGGCAAGAATGCAGTTAAGCTTGGAATGCGAGTTGAGTTTTGGGTCCTGAGTCATCGGCAGCCCGCGCATGTGGGGCACGGTGGCGAGGCGGATGGGGCGGGGGATGGAGGGCGTGGAGTGCTCGCAGATGATGGCCATAGTAGGGCCGGATTGCGAGAGCGCCGGATGCTGAAACGGGCGGGTTTTAACGCCGCGGGTGATCATCAAGCGGGCGTGGGTGTTATCTTCCATGCCGTTGGCGTGGCGAGTGGCCTCCAGGGCTTTGATCACGCTGGCGCGGTCCATGCCGATGTTAAGGTCAAGCGCAAGGGCGGCCTCAAAGAGGCGGTCCATGTGCTCATTTAGAAAAGCCCATTTGCCGTTATAAAGCCGGAGGCCTTCCCAAATGCCGTCGCCCAGCATAAACCCGCTATCGTAGACCGAGACTTTAGCCTCGTGCCGAGGGACGATCTCGCCGTTTAGATAGATGTGGATATCTAGGTTTCGGGCATCGTCAGCGGCTTGATGGGTGGTGATGGAATCGGTCATGGGTCGCTCCTTGCGTTTGCAGTACGCTAGGAGCGTAACGGGAGCAGGTCAAAGGATTTGCTTGCGGGCATTGGGGGAGGGGCAGCGATTTTTGTCCATCAACGGCACACCGTGGCGGCGCGTCTACCGTTTGTTGGCTTTGCCGCGCTGCCCCCGCGCCGCGCTGCGACATTGGCTTATTGGGCCAGCGAAAGCATGCCCCCGGGATGGCGGGTGATTTCTCCGGTCATTTCGAGGTCAAAAATGAGCTCCATGGCTTTGGGCGTGGGCAGGCCGGATTCACGGATCAGCGTGTCTTCCGGGATGGGCGCCGTGCTAAGAAGAGACATAAGTGAAGCGGGGATTTCGGCCGGTTTGGGTGTGGAAATTGGCGGGGCTGGCATTGGCTGGAGAACCTCAGTTGCAGGCGCGGGTAATGCAAACACACCCTGTGCCGCGCTCTCTAAATACTCAATCACATCCGCGCCCGAGCGCACCAGCCCGGCGCCATCTCGCAACAACATGTTGCAGCCGGTTGCGCGGGGGTCCAAGGGCGAGCCGGGAACAGCCATAACTTCACGCCCCTGATCAAGGGCATTGCGGGCAGTTATCAGCGAGCCTGATTTGGCAGCGCCCTCAATCACAACGATCCCGAGCGAAATGCCGGATATGATCCGGTTGCGTTTTGGAAAATGGCGGGCTTGGGGGGCGGTGCCAATCGGGGCTTCTGAGACCACAAGGCCTTGATGTGTGATTTGCTGCCATAGCGCCTTGTTTTCACGCGGATAAACCACATCTACGCCGCCAGCAAGCACCGCAATGGTGCCGGTTTCAAGGCTGGCAAAATGGGCGGCGGTATCCACCCCGCGCGCAAGGCCGGAGGTGATAACATAACCGGCCGCGCCGAGCTCTTCAGCCAAGATGCGCGCCATGCGCTGCCCAAGCGAGGAAGCATTACGCGCGCCCACAAGGCCCGCCGCCGGACGATGCGCCAAGCTGGTATCTCCGATCGCCCAAAGGACGGGTGGCGGGTCAGGAATGAGGGCGAGATGTGGCGGGTATTCTGCCGTGCCGAGGCATAAAAGCTCTGCGCCAGCCTTGAAACCGGCCTCTAGCTCGGTATTTGCCTGCGCGCCGGAGCAGGCCGCATAGCTTTTGGCGCCCGCTTGGGAAGCAACCTGAGGCAGGGCCGCAAGCGCGGCTTCTGCATTTCCGTGTTCGCGCAGGAGCCTGATAAACGTGCTTGGGCCAACACGGCGAGAGCGCGCAAGCCGAAGCCACGCCAAAATTTCCGCCTCGGATTGCGGGAGGGCGCTTGCCGGTATTTTTTGACTAAGCGTCGGAGCTAATTTCATGAGTCAAATTTGCCATGAAAATGGTTAACACGAGGTAAACGCTGAGGCGCGCGCCGCACTTTGGCTTTATGTAAGAATTACTACCGATTATGTTTAAAAAATGTGCCTTTATGTTAGATTGTATTTGATTATACTGAGGAAAATAAAAGAATTCAGCCCCAGTGGAGTTATGATTGTCTTTCACGCAAAACATAATGGATGTTTCGATTTGGCGGGGGGATGCGCAAGCTGGCGCGTTTGCTCATTTTGAGGTGCCCGCGCAGAAAAGCCAGACCATTCTGGATGTTGTCGCCTGGATTCAGCAGCACCAAGACCCCACCCTTTCTTACCGCTACGCCTGCCGCGTAGGGATGTGTGGCTCATGTGCCATGATGGTGAACGGTGTGCCGCGCTGGACATGCCGCACCCATGTAGAAAAGGTTTTAGAGGGCAACAAACTGGAGGTGGCCCCCTTGCGCAACCTGCCGGTTATCAAAGATCTTGTGACCGATATGGACAGCTTTTTTGATAAATGGATTGCGGCGGAAGGGCGGCACCACCCGACCGCTTCACGCCTTGATCCGATAGCGGCTATTAGCCCTGAAAGTGCGGGGCGGGTTAAGGCCAATGCCGGTATTGAGTGCATCAACTGCTCGGTTTGCTATGCGGCGTGTGATACGGTTGCTAGCAACCCTGATTACTTAGGCCCAGCTGCTCTTCAGCGCGCTTGGACCGTTTATAACGATGCAAAAGACGCAGATAAGCAGGCCGTGCTAGATGCGGTTTCGGGTGTTGGCGGGTGCCATAATTGCCACACGCAAGGCAGCTGCACCGCGCATTGCCCGAATGATCTGGACCCGATGACTGCCATCGCTGGCCTAAAGCGTGTCAGCGCGGCGTCGTTTTTTAAACGGAGGAAAGCACGTGCTTGATATCCGGCTTTATATGCTCCAGCGGATCACCGCGCTGATCATGGCCCCGCTGACGCTTGGCCACATAGCGGTGATGATTTATGCGGTGCAAGGCGGGCTAACCACAGCCGAGATTTTGAGCCGCACACAGGGGAGCGTGGTGTGGCTGGTATATTACGGCACCTTTGTAGCCGCGGTTTCCATTCATGCGGCCATAGGGCTGCGGGTGATTATTGCGGAAACCTTTAAGCTGCGCGGCATGGCCCTCAGCGGTTTTACATGGGGCGTTTGCGGGCTGTTTTTATATATGGGAGCGCGGGCCGTTATGGCCGTGACGATGCCATGATAAAGCCGCACCGTACCCACGCGCTTTGGTTTGCCTATATACTGCATCGGCTTTCGGGCCTCGGGCTGGCGGTTTTTTTGCCGGTGCATTTCTACGTGCTTTCGCTGGCGCTGACTAAGCCCGCAGAGCTTGATAGCTTTTTGCACTGGGCTGAAATGCCCGCTGTTAAACTAGCCGAGTTTGGCCTCGTGTTCCTGCTAGCTGTGCATATATTTGGCGGGCTACGGCTAATGGCGCTGGAATGGTTGCCGTGGTCTCCCAATCAGAAAACGCTCGCCGCAAGCGCTGTTGCGGGGGCGTTCCTGCTCTCCACCACCTTCTTTTTACAGGCGATATAGCTATGCCCGAGATTGACCGCCACGACACCGATATCCTGATCCTTGGCGCTGGCGGAGCGGGGATGTTTGCCGCGCTGCATGCCCAGCAAACCGCGCCTGAGGGCACCAAAATCACTATCGCCGTTAAGGGCTTGCTCGGAAAATGCGGCTGCACCCGCATGGTGCAGGGCGGATATAATGTGGCGCTGGGCGGTGGCGATACCGTTGAGCGCCACTTTATGGACACAATAAACGGCGGCAAATGGTTGCCCAATCAGGACATGGCGTGGAAGCTATGCGAGCAGGCCGTGGTGCGGGTGCGCGAGCTTGAAAACGAAATTGGCTGCTTTTTTGATCGGAATGCTGATGGCAGCCTGCACCAAAAAGCCTTTGCTGGCCAAACCGCTGACCGCACGGTGCATAAAGGTGATCTAACTGGCATCGAGATCATAAACCGACTGATGGAGCAGGTGCTGAGCCGCCCGATTGAGCGGTTGCAGGAGCACCGCGCGGTGGGGCTTATTCCCACAAAGGACGGCAGCGCCCTTGCTGGGGTTTTGTTTATTGATATGCGCAGTGGCAAGTTCAGGTTTGTGCGGGCAAAAACCGTGCTGATGGGCACAGGCGGCGGGCCAAGCATGTATAAATATCACACCCCTTCGGGTGATAAAACCATGGATGGCCTCGCGATGGCCCTGCGCGCGGGCCTGCCGCTGCGCGATATGGAAATGGTGCAGTTTCACCCCACGGGCCTACTTGCGGGCACCCACACTAAGATGACAGGCACCGTGCTGGAAGAGGGGCTGCGCGGGGCTGGCGGGCAGCTGCTGAATGGCGCTGAAAACCGCTTTATGTTTGATTATGACTCGCGCGGTGAGCGCGCCACGCGCGATGTGGTGAGCCGTGGCATTTATGCGGAAATGCGGAAAAACAATACGTCGGAAAATGGTGGTGTGTTTATCTCTATGGCGCATCTCGGGCCTGATTTTGTGCGCGAAAAATTCAGCGGCATGGTGAAGCGCTGCGCCGATAGCGGCTTTGATCTGGCAGGCGGCCTTGTTGAGGTGGTGCCAACCGCGCATTACTTTATGGGCGGCGTGATTGTAGACGCGGATACTCGCACCGCCATGGAGGGGCTTTATGTGGCCGGAGAAGATGCGGGCGGGGCGCATGGGTCTAACCGTTTGGGTGGCAATGGCGTGGCCAATTCAACGGTTTATGGCGGCGTGGCGGGGGATATCATGGGGGCGGATATTCGCAAGATGGGCGCGCTTCGTGACCCAGATGAAAACGTGCTGGCGGCTGAAATTGAGCGCGCCCAGCGGCCCTTGCACCAAAAGCCCGGCAATGTGCAGGCGCTGCGCCATGAATTGCAGGAAGCAATGTGGGACGATGTGGGTGTGATGCGCACCGAGGCAGGCATGGAGCGGGGGATTAAGCGCCTGGCCGAGATCAAATCGGAGCTGTTGGAAACCGGCGTTGCCAGCGATAACTTGGCCTTTAATCTCACGTGGCACGACTGGCTTAATATGGCCAGCCTCTGTGAGATGTCTGAGGTGATTGCGAAGGCCGGTATTGCGCGGGAGAACTCTCGCGGGGCGCATTTTAGGGAGGATTTTCCTGAAAGCGGTTCGATGGAAAGCTCGTATTTTACCGTGGCCTGCCAAAAAGGTGATAGCGTTGACGTAACCCGCGAAGCCGTTCAATTTAGCATCGTAAAACCGGGTGAAACCATTTTGCTAGCAGATGAGCCTGAAACACTGGTGGAGGAGTAGTCACTTGGAATGGGTATTGGGAATAGTCGCTTCGGGAATTATCGCCTTTATCACCGCGCGCCTAACGGCAAAGCGTGAAAAGGCATTGCTGAAAGAAGAAATGAAGCTGGATTACTCGATTGAGACGGCAATAATCCATCTGTTGGAAAACCCCAATTACAAGAAACGCAGCCTCAAAAAGATCAAACGCCACCTGCGCGGATTCAAAGATGATGACGAATTGCGCATGGCCCTGATGCGGGCGGGCGCAGTGGCATTTGGCGGCGAAGGGGATGCTGAGATGTGGGGCTTGCTTAAGCTCAATGAGGAAGACTTAAGATGATCCCGATTGATATTATCCAGAAAACCGCCGAAACGCTGATGGACAAAGCCGCCATTGAAATTCCGGACGATTACCTGAAGGGCTTAAAGAGCGCTGCCGAGATGGAAGATGGTGACCTTTCGTCTTTTGTGCTGCAAGCTATGCTGGAAAATTATGAGGCCGCAAAAGAAGACCGTCGCGCGATGTGCGGCGATACCGGCACCCCGCGTTGGTATGTGAAAATGGGTAATGAAACCCAGATAGAGGGCGGGCCAGTGGCGCTGGAAGCCGCGTTGCGCCGCGCCACGGCCAATGCCACCAACGGTGTGCCATTGCGGCCCAACCGCGTGCACCCGCTATGGCGCACCGACCATGATAATAACGTAGGTATAGGCGCGCCTGAAATTGAATATGGCTATGAGCCAGGCGGCGAGTGGATAGACCTGATAACCGTTCATAAAGGCGGGCTTTTTGGCACGGATTA
>WTAL01000150.1 GCA_013139635.1 Paracoccaceae bacterium | reverse complement strand
AGGTAACCCCGAAATCCATCGCCATGGCGCGCACCCGCTCGCGGCCAACTTCCTCAGAAACCCGCACCGCCACGGTGTTTACCGACTTGGCCATCGCCTCGGTCAGGGTCATCAATCCACGAAAGTCTCGGTTATAGTTTTGCGGGCTATAGGGGCCTGAGCCCGGCACATCAAATGTGAGCGGTGCATCCTCAACTATGGCATTTGGTGACCACCCCGCCTCTAGCGCCGCCGCATATACAAAGGGCTTAAAGGACGAGCCGGTTTGCCGCCGCGCCTGTGTGGCACGATTAAAATAGTCGCCCTCAATATTGCGCCCACCCACCACGGCCCGCACCGCCCCATCGGGTGACATAACCACAATCGCCGCTTGCGCATCAGAGCCAGCCGAAACCCTAGTGGCAAACACGTTCTCCAAAGCTGCCACTGCGGCGCGCTGAATGTCGGGGTCAAAGCTGGTAAGAATAGTTACATCCTCAGCCGTATCGCGGGTAAAGGCTTGCAGCACTTCATCGCCATCCATGGTCATTATCCAGTCGGCATAATCACTACCCACAAGGGTTTGCGCCACACTTGAAAGTGTTGCCGGATCTGCCAATGCGATCTCGGCCTCAACGCGGGTTAGGTAGCCCTGCGCCTGCATCAGGCCAATAACCACGCCCGCCCGCCCTTGTGCCCGCTCAAGGTTGCGGGTCGGGGCAAATCGGCTAGGCGCGGTCAGCAGCCCCGCCAGCATAGCGCTTTCCGAGGGCGTCAGGTCTCGCGCCGATTTAGCAAAATAGCGCTGGGCGGCGGCTTCAAAGCCATACGCCCCCGCGCCAAGGTAGGCGCGGTTCAGGTAGATGCTTAAAATATCATCCTTGGAGTATTTCAGCTCCAGCGCAAAGGAAAACGGCATCTCTTGCAGCTTGCGCCACAAAGACCCCCGCCGACATTCAGCCTCGGTTTTATCCTCGTCCCCAAGGCACAAAAGCTTGGCCACCTGCTGGGTAATGGTTGAGCCACCATGGCCCGAAAGCGGCCCGCGCCCTTCGCTCAGGTTAATGCGGATGGCGCTGGCAATGCCGCGCGGGCTAATGCCAAAATGGCTGTAAAACCGTTTGTCTTCCGTGGCCACCACGGCGTTTTTCAGATCAGGTGATACCGTTTGCGCTCTGAGCGAGCCGTCAAACTGCTCCCCCCGCCAAGCAAAAATATTGCCGTAACGATCAAGCAAACGCACCGAGCCCCTTGATCGGCCATCAAGCTGGGCCTCCAGCGGCGGAAGTTGCACATAATAATAGCCTACCCAAAGCGCCAGCAGAAAGCTGCCAAGAATCGCGCCGCGCCACGTAAACCACCAGACGATTTTGAAAAACGTTCGAAACAGCCAACGGATAGGTCGGGTAATGAAATTACCCTTGGGCGCGGCTTTACGCTTGCGAGGGGTAGCCTTACGAGCGGCAGGCTTTTTGGCTTTGGCTTTCTTGGCGGCCGCCTTTTTCGGCGCAGCCTTCTTCACCACTTTGTCAGCACGACTGGCCACCAAGGGCGGCGGTGCAGGCGTGGCCTTGCCAGCCCTGCCTTTCGGGGGTTGCTTTTTACTGGCCATGCGGCTGCCTGTGTGCTCGTTATTGTTTTTCGGACCATAGCGAATCCTGCCCTCAATGTAGAGACCTGATTCTGCCATCGGCATATAATCGCCTTTTTATATGTGATTACAAAATGAGCAATATAGCTGATGTGCCTATTTATTGTGCATTTATCCAAAATGTCGCAGCAAAAATTAGCTCAACCGCTTCCTTTTTAGGCGAATTACCTAAAAAACCACTCTCAAGCGGTGTGCAAGCACCATTTCTAACCGCGCAAGGGAGACATCATGAAACTGATTATTGCAGCGATCAAACCATTTAAGCTTGAGGAGGTCCGCGAGGCCCTCACCGAGATCGGCGTGCAGGGGCTTATGGTCTCTGAAGTTAAGGGCTATGGGCGGCAATCCGGCCATACCGAGATTTATCGCGGGGCGGAATACACCGTGAACTTCGTGCCAAAAGTGAAGCTCGAAATGGTGGTGCCGAGCGATATCGCCGACCAAGTAGTGGAAACACTGGCGACCACGGCCAAAACCGGCTCCATCGGTGATGGCAAAGTTTTTGTGCTTGATGTGGAAAGCGCTCTGCGCGTGCGCACTGGCGAAACCAATGAGGAAGCGATCTAAGCGATCGATTGAGGGAAAAACAATGAAACTACGTAATTTAATTCTGGCAGCCGGGGCGACGCTTAGCGCGTCTGCGGCCTTTGCCCAAGACGCCGTTGTTGAAACTATGGACAAGGGCGATGTCGCGTTCATGATCTTCTCCACCGTGATGGTGCTATTCATGATCATCCCCGGCGTGGCGCTGTTTTATGGTGGCCTCGTGCGCACCAAAAACATGCTTTCCATCCTCACCCAAACCACAATGATCACCGCACTGGTGATGGTGATCTGGGTGTTCTACGGCTACTCATTTGCATTCGGCGGCGGCACAAGCCCATGGTGGGGCGGCACGGATAAACTCTTCCTTGCAGGCGTCACCATGGATTCGATGGCAGCCACATTTACCGATGGCGTTGTCATCCCTGAATACGTGTTCATCTCCTTTCAGATGACCTTTGCGGCCATTACCCCAGCCCTGATCATTGGTGGCTTTGCCGAGCGGATCAAATTCAAGGCCGTGATGATCTTCACCCTGCTTTGGGTCACCTTCGCCTATTTCCCCATTGCCCACATGGTTTGGGACGGCGCGGGCTACATCTTCAACCTCGGCGCGCTTGATTTTGCGGGCGGCACGGTTGTGCACATTAACGCCGGTGTTGCGGCGCTCGTTGGCGCGATTGTGATCGGCAAGCGCAAAGGCTTTGGTAAAGACATGATGGCCCCCCACTCGATGACCCTGACGCTAGTAGGCGCAGGCATCCTCTGGGTTGGCTGGTTTGGCTTTAACACAGGTTCCAATTTGGAAGCCAATGGCGGTGCAGGCCTTGCCCTGATCAACACCTTCGTTGCCACCGCAGCTGCTATCCTCGGCTGGGCAGCTGTTGAAGGCACCCTCCGAGGCAAAGTTTCGCTCTTGGGCGCCGCTTCCGGCATGATCGCTGGCCTCGTGGCCATCACGCCAGCGGCTGGTTCAATCGGCCCTGTTGGCGCAATCGCGCTGGGTGGCGGCACTTCGATCGTGACATTCTTCTTTGTTACGACCGTGAAAAACAAGCTCGGCTATGATGA
>WTAL01000190.1 GCA_013139635.1 Paracoccaceae bacterium | reverse complement strand
CCTGACGAGCGTTTACGGCTTATCTTTACCTGCTGCCACCCTGCGCTTGCGCAAGAGGCGCAGGTGGCGCTGACATTGCGAACACTTTGCGGATTAACGGCACGTGAAATTGCGCAGGCATTTTTGGTGCCACATGCGACCATGAACCAGCGGCTAACCCGCGCCAAAGCTAAAATCCGTAATGCGGGCATTCCTTACCGGGTGCCGGAAGGAGCGGAAATTGAAGCGCGGCTGGCGGCGGTGCTTTCGGTGATTTACCTGATTTTTAATGCGGGTTATGCGCCGCGCAACCCAGCCCTTTCGGCCGAGGCACTGCGGCTTTGCGAGGTGGTGCACCGCCTGCAACCCTTGCCAGAAACGGCGGGGCTTTGGGCGTTGATGAGCCTACATATGGCGCGAGATCCTGCGCGGCTTGATGCGGATAGCACGATGATTTCGCTAAAAAAGCAAAACCGTAGCTTGTGGGATCACCCCGCCATTTCCACCGCCAAAACCCGCCTTTTGCATGCGCTGGCCCAAAGCCGCCCTGGGCCTTACCAGATTCAGGCGGCCATTAGTGCGTTGCATTGTGAGGCGGCAAGCTGGGCTGCCACCGACTGGCCACAAATTAACGCGCTTTACGGTGCGCTTTATAAGCTTTCCCCTACGCCTGTGGTGGCGCTCAACCGTGCTGTGGCCGAGGCGCATGCGGGTAAGCCAAAAGCCGCGCTGGCTTCGCTTGAAGCACTGGAAGCCGCGTTGGAAGGGTATCAGCCGTTTCATGCGGCGCGGGCGGAGCTGCTGGTTCAATGCGGGCAGGCCGAGGCGGCGCGGCTTGAGTATGAGCGCGCCATTGATTTGACAAGCGCACCTGAAGAGCGGACATTTTTGCGCCGTAAACTGCTAGATTTATCATGATTTTCGTGGCAACTTGCGTGCATGAGACGATTTGGAAACCAGCCTGAAGAGGGCCGCCATTATACCCCGCGTGTCGGGGTATATGCGATAATCACCAAGGGCCGTGAAATATTACTGACCGAGCAATCGGACCCGGACCTCGCCGTTGAAATTCAGCTGCCGGGTGGCGGGATAGACGCTGGCGAGCAGCGCTTGCCGGCGTTGCACCGTGAGGCTTTTGAAGAGACCGGCTGGAAGGTCGCGCCGCGCCGGCATTTTGCGACCTATAAACGCTATACCTACATGCCGGAATATGACCTTTACGCGATGAAAATCGCGCATATTTACCTGTGCCATGCGGTACGGCGGTTAGGGCCGCCAAGCGAGCCGCATCATCGGGAGATGTGGGCGCCGCTTGAGGCGGCACCAGATATGCTAGGCCCTTTGGGCGATGCGCATTATGTGCGGTGGTTTATCGAGCTGGGTTTTAGCGGGTAGAACAGCGGGTAAAGCAGGGCCGCCACCAAGGTGCAAAGCAGGATCGAGAGCAGGGTATCGCTCAAGAAATGCTGGCCCACGACCACCCGAAGCCCCGCCGTAAGCACAAGCAGTGCCACCAAACCCGCGCCAAGCCAGCGCCGCCCGTTTTGCCGCAACTTGGGCCACGCCAGAAAGGCAATCAGCAGTGTTGTGGTGGCAATGGCTCCGCCTTCGCCCGAGGTAAACGAGCAGTTAAAATCACATTGATCAGTGTATATCCACGCGGGCGTAAACTCCTTTTCGCCGCCAAATATCGTGATATCTGAAGGGCGGGCGCGGCCCCAATAGGTTTTGAAAATGCCATTCACAAGGCCAAGCGGGGCCATAAGGATAACCGCCAGCGAAAAACCCCATGCGCGCAAAGGTTTCCGACGGAGCAGGCGGAAAAGGAACACGCCCAAGACAAAAAATGCAAAGGTATACATGCCATAGATCAGCACGAGGCGCAGCAATTGCAGAAACGGCAGATCGTGCAGCCAAAAACCACCACGGTAAAACAGCGAGGACGTGTATATATCCAGCCCCGGAAAGGCGAAAAACACCCCGCTAACCAAGAGCGTGGCGGCCAAAAGCCAGATGAGCTGGCGCAGATATGTCGGCATATTCATGCGCATTGTTTTGGCAGGCCAATTGGTGATTTGCAAGAGGGGCGGCGCGGCTTATAAGAAGGCAACCAAGGAGATTTTTATGCGTTTCTATTATCCCGCCGCTTTGCTGGCATTTCTCGGCGCCTGCGCCTCACTCACCCAAGACCAATGCCTGAATGCCAATTGGGGCAGCATCGGCTATAATGACGGCGCGCGTGGGCGGCTGGAAAGCTATATCACGCGGCATTTTGATGCCTGTGGCAAGGTTGGGATTACGCCGGATGTGCAGGCGTGGCAGGCGGGGCGCGCGCAGGGCCTGCCTGTGTATTGCACCACAAGCAACGCTTATAACGTGGGGCGGGCGGGCAATGATCTTAGCCCGGTTTGCCCGTCCTTTCAGCAACGGTCGCTGTATCAAAGCTGGGATTGGGGGCAGGAGTATTACCTGATCACTCAGCAAATTTCAGAGCTGGAGCGCGAGGCGCGGGATATTCGGCGGCAAATCGCAACTGATTTTATTGAGCCGCCGACTATTGAGGAATCGCTATTGCTGGCGCAGCTAAATGACCGCCTTCGGTGGCTGAATAACGAGATTAACCGGCAGGAAGATAGGCGCAGGCGCTATGCCTCGGCCCCTATTTGAGGGGGTTGGCTTGGTGGAAAGCATAAGCAACCCACACGCCAACCATAAGCGGGTAGAGCGTTATTGCCATTAAGTAGGTAATGGCGAAAGCGGTTTCTGTATCAGTTGCGAGCGCGGCCAAGGTGGCGCTAAGCGCTGGTATAAGAAACGCCCAAAAGGCAAAGCGTTTTAGGCGTTTTGGCGCGGCTGTATCGGTTAGCAGCAAGGCAAAAACCGCCGCACCGCCCCATGTGGCAAACATAACAATCTGGCTGGCCTCGGACTGGCTAGGTGTGTTGCCCACCAAAACCCATTCAATACCAACCAGCCCCAATAAGCCCATAATAATGAACAACCCCAGCGCCTCATAGCGCGGTGGCAGCCAGCGCCGCAGCGCAAAAGCGATGCTTAAAAAAAGCCCTTCGGTAATGGCTACAGCCAGCACAAAAGACCGAAAATCGCCGCGCCAAATGTAAGACACCCAAAATTCCTGCAGCCCAACAAAGAGGATACCAAAGCACAGGAATTTCAGATAGCGGATCACCGTTTAGTAGCGCGCTAAAAGGGCGGGCGTAGGCCAGCCATCAGCCGGAATGCCAAGGCGCACCTGCTCAGCCTGCACGGCGGCGCGGGTTTTGGCCCCGAGGATGCCATCTACCCCGCCAACATCATAACCACGGTTTTGCAAAACCCGTTGCAGGCGCTCCATTTGGTCGCCGCTTAGGCCTTGCTCGGGTGTGGTTTGCACATAGCGCTGGGCGCCGCCAATGCGGGTGGCCATGTAAGACACCGAAGCTTGGTAGACAAAGCTATGGTTCCACTCTTGATACACCGCGTAATTTGGCATCGCCATAAACACCGGGCCGCGCCGCCCTTGCGGGGCAAAAACGCTGGCCTCTAAGCGGCGGGCAGGCATTTGGCCACGCGCCGCCACGCCGAGCTGCGCCCATTCGCGCACTGATTTCTTTTTGGTAAGGCCGGATTCTTCCCACGGGAAGTTTTCTGGCACGGTCACTTCAACCAGCCATGGCTCGCCGGCGCGCCAGCCAAGGTCAGCCACCAAGCGCGCGGCGGTCATGATCGCATCGGGCGCGCTGGTTTTCAGGGTCACGTGGCCGTCACCGTCGCCATCTACGCCTTTGGTCAGAATATCTTCGGGCAGCATTTGCACCATGCCAATTTCACCGGCCCATGCGCCGGTGGTGCGGGCGGGGTCAATATCGCCTTGTGCCGTCAGGGCAATGGCCGCAAAAAGTTCGGGGCGGAACAGACCAGGGCGGCGGCAATCATGCGCCAAGGTGGCCAGCGCGCTGACGGTGTTAAAATCACCCTGCACCGCGCCATAATCGGTTTCGAGCGCCCAGAAGGCCAAAATAACCTCGGGCGGCACGCCGTATTCACGCTCGGCACGCGCGAAAACATTGGCGTATTGATCAAGCTTTTGCGCGCCAATGCGCAGGCGGGACGAGCTGATAGAGCGCTGGGAAAACTCAAGGAAAGTTTGCCGAAAAACCCCTTGGGCGCGGTCAAACCGAAGCACCTTCGCGTCTTGCCGCGCGGCAGAAATCACCGCGTTAATTGCATTTTGCGGCAGACCTTGCGCACGAGCCTCTTGGCCGACCTGCTGCATAAACGCATTAAAATCACCGCCACAAGGGGCGCTTTGAGCGAGGCTGGTATTGGCCGAAAAGCTCAGGGCAGCAGCTGCAAAAAGACGATAAAGGTATTTCATAAAAAAGGCTCCATTTAAGGTGTATAGCTTTGGAATGGATCGGGATTACCACCTTAAACCCTCGCAACGCAATCATTCTTCGGTTGAAGTGAATTTTTTGCTTCTGGGTTGATACGGTGTTGCCGCGAAGTTTTGCTGAAAAGCACCCCGCCTGTTGCCTGCCCCGCTGCGCTAAACACTTTGTTAACCTAAGTATACTAACCTAGGTTAGTAGTTATGCGAATATGAGGAATTTACGAATGAAACCAACAGCTAAGCAAGAAAGCATGGCGTGTTTTTTCAACGCGTTGGCGCATCCGCGGCGGCAAATGATATTTCAAGTGCTGAAGGAGACCGGTAAAAATGGCATGCCCTTTCATCATCTCCTAAAGCGTACGGGCCTAACCCCGCCAACCCTCGCCTTCCATCTCAGAAAAATGAGCGAAGGCCGAATATTGAACCGCAAAATAAAAGGGCCAGAAACATGGCTAACCCTCAATCTGTCGCCATTCGCAGCCTATGATGCCTTAGCATAGCGCCTTCACATCGCGCCCATGCCGCCATCCACGCCCAGCGCTTGGCCTGTCATAAAACTGTTGGCAGGGTCCGCCAAAAACATCACCGTGCGCACCACTTCTGCAACACTCGCCAAGCGGCGCATCGGAATGCCACGGGTCATCTCGGCCTCATGGGATTGCGAGTGCCGTGCCTCCCCCGCCATGGCCGTGCGAGCAAAGCTTGGGCATACAGCATTCACCCGAATGCCACGCCGCGCGTTTTCCAGCGCGGCGGTGCGCGTAAGGCCCACCACCCCGTGCTTGGCGGCACCGTATGCTCCCAAAGTGGGCGCGCCCGAAAGCCCCGCCACCGAAGCAATATTGATGATCGACCCAGATGTCATAGCCGGAATTTGCGCCTGAAGCGCCCAGAGCACGCCGAGTAGATCTACCTCGATCACCCGGCGGGCCTCCGCTTCAGGAATGTCGCTCAAAAAGGCGGGCGCATGCACAATACCGGCATTATTCACGGCAATATCGAGGCCACCAAAGCGCTCAACAGCTAGCTCGACCAATGCTTTTGCATAACGCGGGTCAGAAACATCACCCACCATGGTCACGCAATCTGTGCCCAGCTCTGTGGCGAGGGCCTCCAGCGGCTCTGCGCTAATGTCGCCCAGCACGAGCTTGGCTCCTTGCGCCGCAAAGGCCCGCGCAATGCCCTCGCCCAAGCCCGCCGCCGCGCCGGTAATCAGCACCACGCTCATAGGTTGGCAAACAGGTTAACGTGAGTTTCTACGCTCATTCCACCATCAAGCGGCAATACCGCCCCACTTACATACGCCCCGCCGCGCCCGCAAAGATAAAGCGTCGCGGCGGCAATATCCTCGGCATTGCCAATCCGCCCCAGCGGCACGTTAGCCCCAACCTTGGCCGCGCCCTCGTCAGAGGCCGTGGCAAAGGCTGTCATTTTTGAGGGGAAAGGCCCCGGTGCAAAGGCGTTTACCGTTATGTGTTTTGCCGCCAGCTCTCCGGCCAAGGTTTTGGTCAGGTGGTGCACCGCACCCTTGGAGGCGGTATAGGCATATGCCCCCTCTGCCACCGGCAGCGTGCCCATTACCGAGCCGATATTAATAACCCGCGCAGGGTCAGCCTCACTGGCCGCCGCCTCAAGCAAAGGCATAAGCTCACGTGTGAGCGTAAACATTCCGGCCACGTTTACCGCCATGGTCCGCGCCCATTGCTCATGCGGGAAATCCGCCATGGGTGCGCCCCATGTCACACCCGCATTGTTAAATAAAATATCAAGCTTGCCTGTGCGCGCCTTCACCATTTCGGCCAGTGCCAAAATCGACTCTTCCGTCCCAACGTCCCCCGCAAACCCTTCGGCCGAGCCAGCGGCCCCAAGCGCATTAAGCTGCGCGGCCATAGCCTCGCAGCGCTCACCTTTCCGGCTTGCCAGCATTACATGCGCCCCTGCCCGCACCAGTGATTCGCAAATCATCGCCCCGATGCCGCTGCTACCGCCCGTAACCAGCGCTACTTTGCCTTTTAGGCCAAAAAGATCCTCCAGATAGGACATTCACGCCTCCTTTATTTGCCAATGAACAATTTTATGTCATAATTAGAGCCTAATCATGGTGCCGTCATTTGTATATGCGTAACAAGGAATAGAATGCATGGATATTTTTATCCTCGTTGGAGCCGGAATTTTGGGGGCGGCTATCATGGCCAGTCAAAGTCACAATCCGGTCTCAACACTGTTTAAACTGGTTTTAGGCAGCATAGGGGGCGCTTTCGGATGGCTATTTTTAGGCTGGCTCAACAGCCTGCCAGAAGACCCTTCGCTCAGCGGGTTTATTATGATGTTTGTAATCGGCGCCCTCTTTGGCGGGCTTGTTATGCTGCTGGGTATTTACTTAAATAAATTACGCTAGATTAAACGCATTGGTTATCTGCGCGCTCAACGCACCGCAATCGTCATTCCTAATACATCAAGCATAGAGTATTGCCCCGGCTTTTGATGATGCCCCCATATGGCGGCCTTAACAGCGCCCCGCGCAAACAACATCCGATCAGAGGCAATATGCTTCAAGATCACGCGCTCTCCAGCGCCCGCAAACACAACCTCATGCTCCCCCACCACATCGCCGCCGCGCATGGCGGAAAATCCGATATGGCCACGCGGGCGTTCGCCGGTGATGCCTTCGCGGCCTGCATCGCGAATATCTGCCAGCGCCCGCCCGCGCCCTTCGGCGGCCGCTTCGCCCAGCATCAAAGCCGTGCCAGAGGGCGCGTCTACTTTATGCCGATGGTGCATTTCCACCACCTCGATATCAAAATCCTCGTCGAGCGCCGCTGCCACCTGCTGGGTAACAAGGCTCAAAATATTCACCCCAAGGCTAAAATTTCCTGACTGGATAATCGGCGCATGCCGCGCGGCGGCGGCCAGAAACGCCATGTCGCTCTCGCTCAGCCCTGTGGTGCCAATCACATGCGCCGCGCGCACCTGTGCAGCGATCTCGGCATTGGCCATGGTGGCCTCGGGCGTCGTAAAATCCAGCACCGCATGGGCGTGCTGCAAGGCATCCAGCGGGTTATCTTGCACGATAACCCCGCGCGCCTTGCCGCCCATGGCCTCGCCCAAATCTTGCCCACCCCAAGCATGCCCTGCCCGCTCGGTCGCGCCAATAAGCACTGCGCCCTTGGCCTCGTCCACCGCGCGCAAAAGCATCTGCCCCATGCGCCCTGAAACGCCCATCACCGCAATCTTTGTCTGCTCACCCATGGCCATGCTCCTATCATTTCCCCTAGCTTTACCCCGCCAAAAGCTTGACTTCAACTCGCATGCATCCCATATCGCCCCCATGGCTAAAAAACAAAATACGAGTCGCGGCCCCGGCCAGCGGCAATTGCGCGTTGGTGAGAGCATCCGGCGCATCCTTTCTGATATCTTCGCGCGTGGCGAATTGCATGACCCGGAGCTGGCGCATGTGTCCATAACCGTGGGCGAAGTGCGGATGTCTCCCGACCTCAGCGTTGCTACGGTTTATGTGCTGCCCTTGGGCGGCGAAAACGCTGAGGAAGTTTCCCGCGCGCTGGCCCGTAACAAGGGTGAAATCCGCCACCAAGTGACCAAAGAGCTCAACATCCGGTTTTCGCCTGACCTGCGCTTTTTGCCAGACCTGACATTTGACCAAATGGCCGAAACCGAGCGCTTGCTGAACCTTGACGCGGTCAAGCAAGACCTCGCCAAACCCGACGAGCCGGAATGACCGAAGAGCGCCTGACCGTCACGTCTCCGAACAGCCAGCCGCTTAACTATCTGGTGTCACTCAAGGTGGGCAGCACTTATTTACGCAACCTGATTTATGTGCTCGACCATGGCGCGGTTTTTTCAGAGATTGAGCGGGATTTCCCGCGGGAATTACCTTCGCGCGATATGACCAAAGCCGAGCTTGAGAAAGAAACCTCTTTCTTTGTTGTACGAGACCCGGTGGCGCGGTTTTTTTCGCTTTATTTTGATAAAGCCATCGGCAAGGCTGGTAGCCGCTTTCCGTGGATGGTGGAAATTCTGGTCACGAATCGCGTGTTTCATGACAAGCCCGACCTCACGATTGAAGAGCACCGCGAGAACTGCATGTCTTTGCTCGGGTTCATAAATGTGCGCCTGCGTGGCCACATTAAGGGCGCGATTAACCCCCATTGGAACAAGCAAATTGTGCGCGCCGAAATCGGCTTAAAATTTGGCATGAAACCCCTAATGCTAGATCGGCTTGATGAGCAGCTTTTGAAAATTGCCGATGGGCGCATAGACGGGCTGGCAGACGCCATGGCCAAGATTAAAACCCGTAATCGCTCGCCCCGCCCCGTTGAGGCCGAAGACATTATGACCCCCGAGATTTACGCCAGAATTTCAGCACTTTACCCCGAAGATATCCAGCTATATGACCTCGTGAAAACCGGGTGGGATATGCATGGCCACCCCCCCCAAATCGAGCTTTAGGACACCACAATGGCAAGACGTAAAAAAGGCCGCCCGCTGCATGGCTGGCTGATCATTGATAAACCCCTTGGCGTGACCTCAAGCGCGGTGGTCAACAAAGCCAAATGGGCGTTTGACGCCCAAAAAGCAGGCCATGCTGGCACGCTCGACCCCGAGGCGACGGGCGTGCTCGCCATTGCTTTTGGCGAGGCCACAAAGACCGTGCCTTATGTAACCGATTCCCTAAAAGCCTACCGTTTTACGGTGCGGCTGGGGCAGGCGACCAACACTGACGATGGTGAAGGCGAAGTGGTTTCGCAATCAGACAAGCGCCCGAGCGCGGAGGATATTACCGCCGCCCTGCCCGCCTTTACCGGCGACATTATGCAGGTGCCGCCGCAATATTCCGCCGTAAAGGTCGACGGTGAGCGCGCCTATAAGCGCGCCCGTGATGGCGAGGAAATGGAGCTAAAAGCCCGCCCGCTTTTGGTGGAATCCCTCAAGCTGATCGAGATGCCAGACGCCGACCACGCCGTGCTGGAAATGACCTGCGGCAAGGGCGGCTATGTGCGCTCTATCGCGCGTGATCTGGGCGAGGCTTTGGGTTGTTTTGGCCACGTGGTGCAGCTGCGCCGCGTGTGGGCGGGGCCATTTGAAATTGAGGATTCCATCCCCTTTACCAAGCTAGACGAGCTGGCCAAAGACCGCGCTTTGGACGCCTTTTTGCTGCCGCTAGAGGCAGGCCTAAACGACCTTGAGGAGCTTGCCTGCACGCCCGAAGGCGCTGCCAAGCTGCGCAACGGTAACCCCGGCATGGTGATTGCGTCTGACGTTGAATATGGCGAGGAATGCTGGGGCTCAATTGATGGCCAGCCGGTTGCCATCGGGGTTTACAAAGCCGGAGAATTGCACCCAAATAGGGTTTTTGTGCTCGGAGACTAACATGCAAAACCCCCTCGGCCAGCCCATTGGCGAATCGGTTCAATGGCAAGGGGCCACCCCGCCACCGCGCGTGGTGCTGGAGGGGCAATATTGCAGCGTGGTGCCGCTAACGCCCGCCCACGCCGCCGATCTTTTTGCCGCCACCCAGCTAGATGCCGATGGCCGCAACTGGACCTATCTGTTTGACGCGCCGCTCACCGATCTTGCGGGTTTTACCGCATGGACCGAAAAGGCCAGCCAAAGCCCCGATCCGCTTTTCCACGCTATTATCAGCGCCGAAACCGGCAAAGCCGTGGGTTATGCCACCTATATGCGCATCACGCCGCAAATGGGCGTGATCGAGATCGGCAACATCCACCTTTCCCCCGCGCTGCAAGGCAGCCGTGCCTCAACCGAGGCGATGTATTTGCTAATGAAGCAAGCCTTTGCCCTGGGATACCGCCGCTATGAGTGGAAGTGCGACAGCCTAAACGCGCCCTCCCGCCGCACGGCCCTGCGGCTTGGTTTTACCTTTGAGGGCATTTTCCGGCAGGCGCTGGTTTATAAAGGCCGTAACCGCGATACCGCATGGTTTTCGGTGACGGATAAGGAATGGCCAGCCTTGGAAAATGCGTTTGTGAGCTGGCTTGATGCGGGTAATTTTGACAAATCCGGCATTCAACAGGCTAAACTGCAATTATTCCGGTAATATTATTGACTCTACCATACTTATCCGGCATTTTACTGGATATGGACGATATAGATCATAAAATTGCCGGAATACTTCAAGCCGACAGCCGCACCCCAGCTTCGGCCCTCGCAGAGGCCACGGGCACCTCCGTTTCCACCGCCAACGAGCGCGTGCGGCGGATGCAGGCCAACGGCACCATCAATGCCTTCCGCGCGGTGCTCAACCCCGAGGCTGCGGGTGCAAAGCTTTGCGCTTTTATCCTGATAGATATGGCGTTTGAGGGCGAAGATCTCGCCAAATATGCCCTGCAAGCCCGCCCCGAGGTGCAGGAGCTGCACCATATCAGCGGGGCACATTCCTATATGGCCAAAATTCGCGTGGCCGATACCGCCGCCATGCAAGCATTTTTGCAAGAGGTCGTAAAGCCGCTAAAAGCTGTTTTGCGCACCGAAAGCATGATTGTGCTGGATACGGCCAAAGAAACCACAGCCATGAAAATCACTCCATGAGCACCCTGCTAAGTGGCATTGCCGTGGGCTTTGCCGTGGCTATGCCCGTAGGCCCGATCGGGGTTCTATGTATTAAGCGTAGCTTGAAAGATGGCTTTCGCTATGGGCTGGCCACAGGCCTAGGCGCCGCCTCGGCAGATGCCAGTTATGGCGTGCTGGTGGCGCTCGGGCTTGGGTTTTCTGGCCTGTTGGCGCAGGCGGAGGCCCTGCAGCTGGCCGGTGGGGTGCTGATTGCCGCCCTTGGCCTGCGCAGCTTTTTTAAGCGCAAACCAGCAACCGAAATAACAGCCCCCAAGGGCGGGTTGGCCACGGCGTGGTTTAGCACCTACCTGCTCACCCTCGCCAACCCCATGACGATTCTGGCTTTCGTCGGCCTGATCGCCGCCCTTGGTAGCGCCAGCGCAGCGGGGCCGTATTTGCTGGTGGTGGGGGTATTTATAGGCTCGCTCTTGTGGTGGCTGATTCTGGTCGGGAGCGTGCTAGTGGTGAAGTCTCGCCTGCCTGTAGCGGCCTTCCGCTGGCTGGATTTCGCCTCGGGCATGGTACTTATAGTGTGGGGAGCCGCTATCATTTTGAATAGCATCTCCCCAGTAAACTTACCGTAACTCTTTATTATTAATGAATTTATAAACACATTCGCTAAACTACTTACCTAGGTTAGTATAGTACGTGCCAAAATCAGGGCTTTACCCTTTTACCCCACGCTGTAAAACTCAGCGCATGATTACCAGAACCCACCAAAAGGGCGACGCCCCCTCCGAGGCGACCTATTCCAACTGCGAGCGCTACCGCTACGCCCTCACCCGCGTTTGGGAGCCTGAGGGCCGAAAAGTGCTGTTCCTGATGCTCAACCCCAGCACCGCCACCGAGGTGCAAAACGACCCCACAGTCGAGCGCTGCGAGCGCCGCGCCCGCACGCTGGGCTTCGGGGCGTTTCGTGTGTGCAATATCTTTGCTTACCGCGCCACGGACCCCCGCAATATGCGCGCGGCAGAGGACCCCGTTGGCCCCGCCAATGACGCTGCCATTCTGGAAGCCATCGCGTGGTCCGACGAGGTGGTTGCCGGCTGGGGCAACCACGGCGACCACTTGGCACGCGGTGCGGCAGTGCAGGCCTTGCTGAAGGCCCAACCCAAATCGCCAAAGCATCTTGGCCTCACCAAATCAGGCCACCCAAAGCACCCGCTTTATATCGCATACATTACCCAACCGGAGGCCTGGTGGTGACACGAAAAATAGCCATTATTACCGGCGGCAGCCGTGGCATCGGTGCCGCCACCGCTCTTCTCGCCGCCAAAGCGGGCTACGATATTTGCATTAGCTATATCGCCAACAGGGCCGCCGCCGACGCTGTGCTTCAAGCTTGCGAATCCCACGGCGCCCGCGCGATCAAAGTGCAGGGTGATGTTGCCAATGAGGCCGATGTCGAAGCGCTGTTCAGCACCTGCGACACCGCGCTTGGCCCTGTTGGCCTCCTTGTTAACAACGCCGGAATTGTTGGCGAAACCTCTCGCGTTGACGCCCTTCCCGCGGCCGCGTTAGAGCGCATCTTCAGGGTTAACGTTTTTGGCTCATTTTACTGCGCCCAGCAAGCCGTGCGCCGCATGTCCACCAAGCATGGTGGCAACGGCGGCAGCATCGTGAACCTTTCTTCCATCGCCGCCACCATTGGCAGTGCCGGAGAATATGTCCACTACGCCTCGACCAAAGGCGCGATAGACAGCTTTACCGTTGGCCTCGCGCGTGAAGTGGGGCGTGAAGGCATACGGGTGAACTCGGTGCAGGCCGGCACGGCAGATACCGACGTGCACACCAAAGGCGGTGGCAACCCAGACCGGCCCGCTATGGTCGCCGCCACATCGGCACTGGGTCGTGTGGCCACGGCCAATGAAATTGCCGAAGCGATTCTGTGGCTCGGGTCCGATAAAGCAAGCTATGCTACCGGCACCGTGCTGCGGGTTGGCGGCGGATTATAGCGGAGGCAGGTTGCTTCAACCTATGCCCTATCAGCATCAACGGAATGGATCAGCGGATTGAGCTGGCAAAATTGGTCATTGATACGCCAATGACCCTGCCAGCGCTTTGGCAAACCGTTTGAGCGTGGCCAGATCTTCCTCTCCGTGATCAGGGTTTAGCTGGGCAACGGTTAAACCAGTAAACGCAGGCAAAGCCGCGATAACTGACAGGGCATCGGTGGCTTGCGCAAGGGTGCATCCTTCTCCGTGGCGGTAATTTTCCGCCAACGGGCATTCGGCAAAATCAATCACATCAACGTCAAAATGAACAACGATTTGGTCTACGGGGCCAAGCAATTCAACAGCGCGTTTTGCGGCTGCCAACGGGTCTTTTTGCAACTCATCCAGAAATACAACCTTCATCCGTCGCCGGATCATCGCTTCGCGCTCGGCATCGGAGTTTGCGCCTTCAAAATCCCACCCGAGAAATACGATCTGGTCATTTTGCAAAACAGGGCTGCGGCCATCTAGGTTCGCAAATTCTGGCACCGCGCCTTTCATGCCCAGCATATGGGCGACCCCCATCCAGTCCAGCGCTCCAGAATCGACAGTTTCAGGCGTGTTCATATCGCCGTGCATATCCAGATAGATCACGCCGGTGCGAAGGTTTTGATTGCGCGTGGCCCCGTTAACAGCGCCAACGCCGTTGGTGCAGCCGCCCCCCAAAACCAAATAAATATCGCCGTTTTCCACAGCGGTTGCGACCGCTTCCATCACGTTTTTAGCGTTTTCCACCACTTTGCTGACATTGCGCGCACGGGGGGGTGAAGGATCGGCATGGTAACGAAAACCGGGTAAATCTCCGGTATCTTTAACCTTCAAACCAGCCGCTTTCATTTCGTCAAGCAAGCCAGCCTTCCGCAAAAGTACCGGCGTTTTTTCCTGCCCCGGCGCATGTGCTGCAATGCTGGAAGGGGCGCCGATAAGAGTTATTTCTTTGGTCATGTTCTGCTCCTATTAAATTAATTGCAGCCAGTCAAAATCAAATCAGCCGCGCGTTCGCCGATCATGATGCTGGTGGAATTGGTATTGGCATTGGTTATTACGGGCATAACAGACGCATCGGCAATGCGGAGGTTCTCGATGCCAAAGACACTGAGCTGGTTATCCACGACCGCCATAGGATCACTGGCAGCACCGATTTTACAGGTGCCAACAGGGTGATAATCCCCAGCCACATGTTCCAGAATATATTCGTGAATTTCAGCGCGGGATTTCACGTGGAAACCGGGTTCCAGCTCATCTTTGATCAGCGCCTTGAAGGCAGGCTGGCTCATAACCTCGCGGTTAAGTTCAAAGGCGCGGTGCATCATGTCGATATCATAATCGGTAGACATGAAGTTGCACAAAATGCGCGGGGCATCCAGCGAGTTGGCAGAGCGCAGCTTGACCCAGCCGGTGCCTTCCACCGCTACAGGGCCGCAAGAATTGCTCCAGCCGTGGGTCTGCAAAGCACCCCCTTCAGCGTGGTCAATCACCAGCGGGCAAAACTGAAACTCGATATCTGGATAGGGCGATTTCTCGTTGGCCCGCAACAGCGCCGCGCCTTCCATATAATTGGTGGCACCGGGGCCGGTTTGATTAAATAGCCAGCGCAGACCAACCATCGCCTTGCGGTCCAACCGCTGATATTTGATCGGTGAATCCTTCTCCTTGGACTGATATTTAGGATAGAGGATCGGGTGATCTTGCAAGTTCTGCCCAACACCGGGCAAGGCAGCTTTCACCTCAATCCCGTGTTGCGCCAGCTCATCTTCTGGCCCGACCCCTGAAAGCATCAGGATTTGGGGCGTGTTGAACGCGCCACCGGACAGGATGATTTCTGCCTCGGCGTGGGCAACTTGGGTTTTGCCGCGCCTGATATACTCCACGCCGGTGGCTTTGCCGCCCTCAATCACGACCCGTGTTACGTGAGCGTGGCCATTTATGGTAAGCCAGTTCTTATCCACCACATGTTTGAGATAGGCGTGCGCGGTTGAGGCCCGCACGCCGTTTTCGATATTCATCTGGAAGTGACCGAAACCCTCGGGCGCTTCCCCGTTCAGATCGTCGCTATAGGCAAATCCGGCCTGCTGTCCGGCCTCCAGAAAAGCGTCGTAATAAACACAATCCATTGGCCCTTTGATAACATGCACTGGCCCGTCTGTGCCGCGTAAATCGCTGGGTGTGCCGTGCCATGTTTCCATCTTCTTGAAAAACGGCAGCACATCGTCAAATGACCAAGCATCCGCCCCAGCCTCGACCCAAGCGTCAAAAACGGCGGGGTGCGGGCGCAGATAGCCCATACCGTTTATTGATGAAGACCCGCCCAGAACCTTGCCGCGTGGCTGATACATCCGGCGGTTATTCAGGGTTGGCTCCGGCTCACCGTCATATTTCCAGTTGATCGCGGGGTTCAAAAACGCATAGCCATAGGCGGCGGGCATATCCACATGCCAAAAGTTAAACAGGTTTCCCTTTTCGCGCCCTGCCTCTAACAGCAGGGTTTTTTTGCCTGCCCGTGACAGGCGGGCTGCCAGCGCCATACCCGCCGAGCCACCACCAACAACGATATACTGATATTTTTCCATAGCTATGCCCCTATCCCCATCGATTTACCCGAGCGCCCCGTTAAGATATTTGATTTCGGGTGTCATTTTTTACCAACCACTTACGGATTTCACTTCGAGGAAATCCTCTAAGCCCCAAACACCGCCCTCACGACCGTTCCCCGATTGTTTGTAGCCACCAAATGGCGCGCCCTCAGCACGGGAATGCCCGTTGATTTCAACCATTCCCGCCCGCAGGCGGCGCGCCACACGTTGGGCGCGGGCGGCATCGCTGGTTTGCACATAATCGGTCAGGCCATAGGGGGTGTCATTGGCGATTTGCACCGCGTCTTCTTCGCTGTCAAACGGGATCATTGCCAATATCGGGCCAAAAATTTCTTCGCGCGCGATCGTCATATTATTGTTAACATTGGAGAATACGGTCGGGCGCACAAAATAGCCTCGGTTAAGCCCTTCGGGCCGCCCTAAGCCACCGGCAACCAGCTGCGCGCCTTCCTTGATACCAACCTCGATCAGGTCCTGAATCTTGTTAAATTGCAGCTCGGAAACCACCGGCCCAAGGTGCCCTCCCCGCTGACCGGCTGGGGCAACGGACATGCTGTTGACCGTCTCGGCTGCCATCTCGACCGCGCGATCGTAAATTTTACGCTGCACCAACATTCGGGTTGGCGCGTTGCAGGATTGGCCAGTGTTGCCCATGCAATGGCGCACCCCGCGCGCGACCGCATTATCATCTGCATCGGCAAAAATAATATTTGCGCCCTTGCCGCCAAGCTCCAGAGCGACACGTTTGATGGTGCTTGCCGCAGATTTAGTTATCGCAATGCCAGCCCGAGTGGAGCCGGTAAACGAAATCATATCCACATCTTTATGCGCTGAAAGCTGGCTGCCAACACCGGGACCATCGCCATTTACCATGTTAAACACACCGGCAGGGAAACCGGCCTCGCCCATCATTTCAGCAAAAAGATAGGAGGACAGCGGGGCAATTTCCGAAGGTTTCAGCACCATCGTACAGCCCGCCGCCAACGCTGGCAGCACTTTCAGCACCACTTGATTCATCGGCCAATTCCATGGGGTGATCAGCCCGACCACGCCAATGGGCTCCATCAAAATACGGTCATTCGGGGCGTGACCTCCCAGCATTCGGTCAAACTCGAACCCCCGCAAGGTGTTGATCGCATCCGCCATATGCGCACTGCCTGCTCCAGCTTGCGACGCTTTGGCCATGTCAATTGGCGCTCCCATTTCTAGGCTAATCGCTGCGCCCATCTCATCCTTTCGGGCCTCGTAAATCACCGCAAGCTTTTCCATCAGCACCAGCCGAACGGATTTGGGCGTTGCCATCCACGGCTCGAAAGCCGCGCGTGCGGCCGCAACTGCGCGATCTGTATCCGGCTGATCACCCAGCGAAATTACCGCACATGCTTCCTCATCGGAAGGGTTAATAACCTCAAGGTCATTGGCTTTGGAGGGGCTAACCCACGTTCCATTTATATAGAATTTGCGTTTGTCGAGCATGAAGGATTTCCTGTTTGCAAGAGGTGTTAATGACTCTGTTTTTGCTTGTTGCGAAAGTTGCGGGACCGGGCAAGGTTGCCACAAGTGCGGGTGTCGCACCATCGGCGCCGCCGTGCCTTGGTGCGGTCCACAAACAACCAGTCACAATCACAGCCGTCGCAGGTCTTGATCAAATAGGATTCCCTGCGGGTAAGCAGATCAGCGATCGAATCTACGATCCGTGCGATCAGGTCATTTGGCGTTCGCACTGTGATGTGTTGGCGTAACGTGCCAGTCTGCGGGTCGATCTTAACTTTGTATCGAAGGCTGGAAATGGCTTTTTCAATAGTATTCAACGCCTGCGCGTAACGCTTCTTATCAGTTTGGTCAGCATTGAAAAGGCACCAAAGACTTTCCCGAAGAACTCGTATTTTACCCAACAATGCAGGGCCATTCTGCGCGTCACTCAAGCCGGTAGAGTCCGCTGTGGATATTATCCCAGCTGTCAGCGCCCAATCGATCAGGTCGGAAAAACTTTTCAGCTTGTCCTGCGGACGATCTGCACCACGGTATTTGACCGTATTTACCAGATCAAGCGCAGGATGCCCCGCTACCAGGCTCAACCCTCGGAAAACCGGTGGGTAATCGGGTGTCTGACTTGCGGCTAAGGGCATAATTTTTCCGATACCACTAACGAGTTAAACAGTATTTAACACATTACCCGTATAGCACAACGCATTTCACCCAGCGCGGGATGCTGCTGGCATTCCGGCCCCTGCCAAGGCCCATGGTCACAAAAATGGCCGCTTTGCCCAAAGGTTTTGATAAAAAGCACTATATCCGTAGCTAGTCCGGTTGTGCTTGCACAACCCGCGCCGACAAGGTGGCCCGAAGGGTCGCCGCGGAGGCGCGACGCTAGAGCTGACCGAAAGTCCCGAGCTTGCTTTGACCTCTGCGGGGGTAAACCCCCACTCGGCC
>WTAL01000175.1 GCA_013139635.1 Paracoccaceae bacterium | reverse complement strand
TCGATATCCGTATCAGTAATATGGCGGCGGTCTTCCCGCAGGTGCGCAGTAATGCCGTCGGCCCCCGCCGCTTGTGCAAGCTTTGCCGCGCGGGCAGGGTCAGGAGTGTCACCCCCACGCGCATTGCGCACGGTGGCGACATGATCAATGTTGATACCAAGGCGAAGACGGGAAAGCGAGTTCATGGGCGGACCTCCAATAATGTGAAGATATAACGCTAGGCTGGAAAAGGCCCGTTGTCAGCCCTCAGAATGCTTTTTTTTCGCTTTTTTTGCAAGGTTTTTGCGGCGGAGCTTTTGGTAGGCAAGTATTATGGGCTTAGTAATATAGAATCCGGCAAAAGCGAAAATAAGGCCTAGAAGCGTGCCGCCAATCGCATATGGCAGCATGATATCGGAGAAAAAGTCACCCAATCCGTGCAAATTACTATGGCCAAAGCCAAAGAGCGACTTGAACGACTCCCAGATGGCGCGAAACGCTTCACGGAAGGTTTGTGCAACATGCTTCAAATCGTGTTCTGCAGGATCTCGCCCCAACACAAAGGTGCCGATTTTCAGGGCGGCACCAATGATAAAGGGGAAGGTCAGCGGATTGCCGATAGCTGTGCCAGCCAGCGCTGCAATGATGTTGGCGCGAAAAACCTTGGCCATAAGCAAAGCCAGAATGATATGGAAACCGAATAGCGGCGAGAAGGATATGAAAACACCAAACGCCACACCGCGCGCAATGCGGGTTGGGCTATCAGGAATGCGCCGCAGCCGATGGCCAAGATAAACAAGCGTGCGCCACCAGCCCGCGCGGGGCAGGACATAGCTGCGCAGGGATTCTACCCAGTGCAGTTTATCGCGGCGCTTAAAAACCATTGGTTTACCTTTTAACTACTTTCCGCCATCGTTATCAGCCAATTCGCACAGGCTGGTATCTCTGAAGCGGATAACCTCGGCCACATCCGAATCTGCGTTCAGGGCCGTTTCCACGTTTGTGAGATGTTCAATATCTCGCACCATAATGTCTAGCCGGATTCGGTAAAAATCTGACTTACGGGCGGTAAAACTTATGTTGACGATATTTGAACGGTGCTCACCGACCAAAGTACAAATGCGGCCCAGCACGCCGGCATCATTGGCCATGGCCACTTCGATCTTGGTTTCGTTACAGGCGAGGCTTGAATCAGCGGTCCAGCGCAGGTCCACCCAGCGACGGTCGTTTCCTTCGAATTTCTCCAGTATCGGACAATCTATTGCATGAATCAGCACGCCGCGGCCCGGCATGGCGATGCCAACAATGCGCTCTCCGGGCACGGGTGTGCAACACGGCGCAGGGGTGGCTGACTGGTTGGGCGAAAGGCCGATCACACGGTCTTCATCTGGCCCAGGGCCAGCGCTGACGCCTGATTTTACCAGCTCTGGATAGAGGGTTTGCACCAGTTCAGAGCCGCTAATTTGCGCCGCGCCGATCTCGGCAAGCAGCGCCTCTCCACTGCCAAGATTAAACAGCTTGGCGGCTGTTTCCAGCGCTTTATCGGTTGGCTTTTTGCCAACACGGCCAAGGGATACGCGGGCAATTTCACGGCCGAGGCGGATGTGGGCATCGCGGTGCTCATCGCGCATATAGCGGCGAATGGCTGACTTGGCGCGGCCTGTCACCACCATATCTTCCCAACTTGGCTGCGGGCGCTGGCCCTCGGCACGAATAATCTCGACCGACTGACCGTTGCGCAGTTTTGTCCAGAGCGGCACCCGCTGGCCATTTACCTTGGCCCCCACACAGGAATCACCGATTCGGGTGTGGATGGCATAGGCAAAATCAATCGGAGACGCCCCGCGCGGCAGCTTGATAACCTCGCCTTTGGGGGTGAAGCAAAACACCTGATCTTGGAACATTTCGAGCTTGACGTGCTCCAGAAATTCATCGGGGTTTTCAGAGGCTTCAAAGCGAGCGGCCAAGGAGCGCAGCCAGTGGAAGGGGTCCACGGCAAAGGGGTTTTCAGCACGTTCACCATCGCGATAAGACCAATGCGCCGCCACGCCACTTTCAGCAACTTGGTGCATTTCGCGGGTACGAATTTGAATCTCTACCCGCTTGGCAGAGCGGCCCGAAACTGTGGTGTGAATAGAGCGGTAACCGTTGGATTTCGGTTGCGAAATATAGTCCTTAAAGCGCCCCGGTACGGCGTTCCACCGCTGGTGCACCGCGCCCAAGGCAATATAGGCATCTTGCACGGAATCGGTGGTAATCCGAAACGCATAAATATCAGACAACCGGCTAAACGGCTCGTTTTTCTCTTCCATCTTGCGCCAAATGGAATAGGGCCGTTTTTCACGCCCCGTAACCCGCGCCTCGATACCCGAATTATACAGCGCCACGCGAATATCTTCGGTAATGCGCGGAATCAGGTCGTCATTCTCTTTGCTGAGGTTGATAAACCGCCGCATGATTGAGTTGCGCGCCTCGGGGTTAAGCACCCGAAAGCACAAGTCTTCCAGCTCTTCGCGGATAAACTGCATGCCCATGCGGCCCGCCAAAGGCGCGTAAATCTCGATGGTTTCGCGGGCTTTCTGGCGCTGCTTTTCCTTGGTCATGGATTTGATGGTGCGCATATTGTGCAGCCGGTCGGCGAGCTTAACGAGCAACACCCGCAAATCCTTCGACATCGCCATCAAGAGCTTACGGAAATTCTCCGCCTGCTTGGTTTCGACGCTGGAAAGCTCAAGGTTTGTAAGCTTGGTAACGCCATCAACCAGCTGCGCGATCTCGGGAGAGAATTGCTCGGAAACCTGCATATAGGTCGCCTCGGTATCCTCGATGGTATCGTGCAAAAGGGCGGTCACGATGGTGGAATCGTCGAGCATCACCTCGGTCAGCAACATGGCCACTTCGACGGGGTGCGTGAAATAGGCCTCGCCAGATCTACGAAACTGGCCCTCATGCGCGGCCATGCCATAAGCATAGGCGCGCCGGAGCAAGTCCGTGTCTGAATGCGGATTATATTCAAGGACCTTTGCGACCAGATCGTCAGCGGTGATCACTTAGTGGCCCTCCTGAGGTCAGCTCGGGCTTTGGGCTTCCATCAAGGCGCGCAGCATGTTTTCCTCAGACATATCGTCCTCAGATGGCGTGTCTGGGCTGTCTTTTTCCATCAGCAGCGGCATGGAATCTTCTTCCGGCTCGTCCACTTCATTATGGTCTTGCAGCTCACCCACGGCGGCTTCACGAAGCGCCTCAGCGGTGATGGTTTCTTCTGCGATTTCACGCAGGGCCACCACTGGGTTTTTGTCGTTATCGCGCTCTACCGTAATTGGGTCTCCAGCGGAGATTTCGCGCGCGCGGTGGGCGGCCAGCACAACCAGCTCAAAGCGGTTGGCGACTTTATCAATGCAATCTTCTACCGTTACGCGTGCCATGCGATCTGCTCCATTCAAATAGGGGACCCGAAGAATCCGCTATGTAATGGGAGACGGGGGTAAATACAAGGGAAAACGGCTAAAGCGGCCGTATTTCATTGCGGGCCTCGGCGGGCAGCGCGGCCAGCAGGACGCTGGCAGATTGCCCCAGCACAGGATGCTGCCAGTCGGGCGCGATTTCAGCCAAGGGTTTAAGCACAAACGCACGGTCCTGCATGCGCGGGTGCGGCAAAATCAGCTCCTCCGGCGCGGCTTGCATTTGCTCTGTCAGCGGCAGGCCCTGCCACTGGGCGAAAACCGCGGGGTTGGGCGCGATTTCGTCGCCGTAAGCCAGTAAATCAAGGTCTATTACCCGGGCGGCCCAGCGCTTGGGACGCGTGCGGCCGAGTTCGGCCTCAATATCGTGCAAAGCCGCCAATATGGCTTTGGCCGGCAAATCGCTCTCTATTTCCACCACACCATTCACATAATCCGGCCCATTCCCCTCAGGGAAGGCCGGCGCGCTATACCATTGGCTTTGCTTGGTGATTCGAATTGCTGCACCTGCGAACAACCCCAGCGCCTCGTTAACCATTTCCAGCGATGTTCTGGTTGCAGTTTGCAAGTTTGAGCCAAGCGCCACATATCCGATACGCGACAATTTGGCGGTTTTTTGCCCTTGTTTACTGGTCATTCGTTCTTATTTCCCATTTCAACCATTGTGCGCTAGAGTATACTTCATATAGTTACACGTTCGCACAAGTATTTTCTTGTTATAAGGGTCTTTAACCTATGTTTTATCGGGACGAACGGCTGGCGCTGTTCATTGACGGGTCCAATCTATACGCAGCCGCCAAGGCGCTGGGTTTTGATATCGACTATAAACTCCTACGCACCGAATTTATGCGGCGCGGCAAGCTATTGCGGGCGTTCTATTATACGGCGCTTTTGGAGAACGAAGAATATTCCCCCATTCGGCCGCTGGTCGATTGGTTGAATTATAACGGCTACCATATGCGCACTAAGCCTGCCAAGGAATTCACCGATTCCATGGGGCGGCGGAAGATTAAAGGCAATATGGATATCGAGCTGGCGGTAGACGCTATGGAGCTCGCCCCGAATGTGGATCACATCGTGATTTTTTCGGGCGACGGTGATTTTCGGCCCGTGGTTGAAAGCCTTCAGCGCCAGGGCGTGCGGGTTTCAGTGGTCTCCACCATTCGCTCCAGCCCACCAATGATAGCCGACGAGCTACGCCGCCAATGTGACAATTTCATCGAGCTTGATGAATTGCGCGATGTGGTGGGCCGGCCCACGCGGCCCGATACCGACATGGGCGCCTTTGAGGACACAGAGAGCCTGTGAAGCCTGAGCTGACCATTTATCTAGCGGCCCCGCGCGGATTTTGCGCGGGGGTAGATAGGGCCATTAAAGTGGTCGAGCTGGCGATTGAGAAATGGGGCGCGCCGGTGTTTGTGCGCCACGAGATTGTGCATAACAAATACGTGGTGGATGGGTTGCGCGATATAGGCGCGGTGTTTGTGGAAAGTCTGGCTGATTGCCCTGATGACCGCCCCGTGGTTTTCAGCGCCCACGGGGTTGCCAAATCGGTGCCCCAAGCGGCCAAGCGGCGCAATATGCTCTATGTTGATGCCACCTGCCCCCTTGTTTCCAAGGTCCATATGGAGGCCGAACGCCACCACCGCGATGGGCTGCAAATGATCATGATCGGCCATAAAGGCCACCCCGAAACCATTGGCACCATGGGGCAGCTGCCCGAGGGTGCTGTGCTTTTGGTCGAAACCGTTGAGGATGTGGCACGGGTGCAGCCTGACAACCCCGCGCGCATTGCGTTTATCACTCAAACCACCCTCAGCGTGGATGATGCGGCTGATATTATCGCCGCGCTTAAGGCGCGTTTTCCGGCCATCATCGGCCCGCGCAAAGAAGATATCTGCTATGCCACAACCAACCGGCAGGCCGCCGTGCGGCAAATTGCGCCAAAAATTGATGCGCTTTTGGTGATCGGCGCGCCGAATTCCTCCAACTCCCGCCGCTTGGTGGAAGTCGGCGAGAAATCTGGCTGCGCCTATGCGCAATTGGTCGAACGCGCGGTAAATATTGACTGGCGGGCACTGGAAAGCGCTCAGGCGATTGGCATTACGGCAGGGGCCTCGGCTCCCGAAGTGTTGATTGAAGAGGTCTTGGATGCGTTTCGGGAACGCTATACGTTACGAGTTGAAATCGTAGAAACCGCCACCGAGAATATCTCGTTTAAGGTGCCGCGCATACTGAGAGAACCCGCATGAAACCCGTCCCCTTCCTTCCGGCCCTGCTTGGGCTAATCCTTGTTTTGCCGTTTATCTATGCAGCCGCCGCGCTGGCCGGGCTTATCACCCCGCCCCGCGCCTTTTGGGCCAGCCCCTATACGGTGCTAAACAATTACGGCGCGATTTACCTTGGGATGCTCGGCGGTGTTTACTGGGGGTTTGCGGCTAAGCGGGCAACGATCCTTGATGTGCTCATGGCGCTGGTGCCGCCCTTTGTCGCTTTTGGCGCGTCGGTTTCCCCGACGCCGGTTTTGCCTTATGCCATTGGTATTGCAGGCATGTTACTGTTTGATATGATCTATATCTCTCGCGGTATGGCCCCCAAATGGTGGCTCTCACTGCGGGTATATTCCGGCGCAATTGCCATTGCCGTATTGGTTTACGCTTACTATGCCTGAGTTGTTTATTTACACCGATGGTGCCTGCTCGGGCAACCCAGGCCCAGGCGGCTGGGGCGCGTTGCTGATTGCCAAAGAAGGCGGTAAACTGCTGAAAACACGCGAGCTTTGCGGCGGGGAAGCCGACACAACCAATAATCGCATGGAGCTGACAGCCGCCATTGAGGGGCTAAATGCGCTGGAGCGGGCAAGTGCAGTGACGGTGATCACCGATAGCAATTACGTTAAAGACGGCATTAGCAAGTGGATGCATGGCTGGAAGCGCAAGGGCTGGAAAACCGCCGCAAAAAAGCCGGTGAAAAACAAAGAGTTATGGATAGCACTGGACGAAGCCCAAGCCCGTCATCAAGTGACTTGGGAATGGGTTAAAGGCCACGCAGGCCATACAGAAAACGAGCTGGCCGATGATTTGGCCAACAAAGGCATGGAGCCGTTTAAGGCTTAACTAGGTTTTGTCGATATAGCGCTTGTAGAGGAAAACCAGCACTGCAACGCCCAGAATGGCTCCGATAAAACCAGCCGCGACGCCCAGCACAGCCAAGAACATTCTCAGCACCACAGCACCAATGAGCGCGCCGACAATGCCAAGGGCAATCGTCTGCGGCAATGGCAGATCAATTTTCAGTAGCCGTGTGCCAACAAAGCCGGCCGCTGCACCAATAATTATCCAGTATACAATCACACCCATCACTGTCTCCTCAATGTTTCTAGTGTTAACATAAGGGCAGCAACGGCTAATTTCCAGACCCTAGGCGAGGTTTTCGCCTTTAAGCAATGGGAAACCCCGCGAAAATGTTTCGGCGTCCATCGGGCCTTTGCCCGCGCGCTGAAGTTTTGTCAGCTGCACCGCCCCTTGGCCGCAGGCAATTGTGAAACGATTGTCCAAAGCTTCACCCGCCGCACCGTTGCCTTTGGCCACGGTACAGCCCAAAAGCTTAACCCGCTCGCCCCTCATCTCGCACCACGCGCCCGGAAAGGGAGAAAGCCCTCTGATCTGGCGATCAATGGTTTGCGCGGGTTCGCTCCAGTCAATTTTGGCTTCTGATTTGTCAATTTTGGAGGCATAGGTCACACCCTCTTCCGGTTGTGATTTAGCGTTAAACTTATCCGCGCTCAACACCTTCACAATTAGCCCCGATCCGATCTCTGCCAGCCTGTCATGCAGGCTAGCTGCGGTGTCCTCTGCCGAAATTCCGGTTTCACGCCGGGCTATCACCGGCCCCGTATCCAGTCCGGCCTCCATCTGCATAATGCAAATACCGGTCTTTTCATCGCCCGCCATAATAGCCCGCTGAATCGGTGCAGCCCCGCGCCAGTGCGGCAAAAGGGATGCGTGAATATTAAGGCAGCCCTTGATAGGCATATCCAGCACGGATTGAGGCAAAATCAGCCCGTAGGCCACCACAATCGCGATGTCAGCATTATGCGCAGCAAAGGCCTCACGATCGGATTCATCTTTGAAATTCAGCGGGGTAAACACCGGAAGTCCCAAGCCCTCAGCGCATTTTTGCACGGGACTTGGCCGCGCCTTCTTCCCGCGCCCTGCCCTGCGAGGCGGTTGGGAGTATATGGCCACAATCTCGTGCCCTGCCTCATGCAAGGCCTCTAACACACTCACCGAAAAATCAGGCGTGCCCATAAAAATAATCCGCATCTAGCCCCTCCGCTTCATGTTTTTAGCGTGCTTGGCCAGCAGCATTTTTCGCTTCACAGGGCCAAGGTGGTCCACAAATAGTTTACCGTTTAAGTGGTCTATCTGGTGCTGCACTGATGTTGCCCACAGCCCGACGAAATCCCGCTCGATCACCGTGCCATTTTCATCTAGATACCGCGCGGTAATCGCCCGTGGGCGCTCAACCTTGGCAAAAAACCCCGGAATATTCGGGCTGGCTTCTTCGTGTTCGCGTAGCTTCACCGAGGCATGCAGCACCTCGGGGTTGGCCATCCGCACTGGCTCGTTGCGCTCATCAGAGCAATCGACCACGGCTAGCCGTAGCATTTCGCCAATTTGCGGGCCCGCCAGCCCAACGCCGGGCATGGCATACATCGCGGCCAGCATTTCATTCCAAACCGTGCGCACATGATCATCCACCGCGTCCACCGGCGCGCAAACGGTGCGCAGGCGCTTATCGGGAAACATCAAAAAAGGGCGGGTCATTCCTCGCGCGCCCGCTCTTTTTTCAGCTTTTTCATCTTGGCGGTGATCATCCGCCGCTTGATCCC
>WTAL01000068.1 GCA_013139635.1 Paracoccaceae bacterium | reverse complement strand
CGCCGACCAGCACGACAAAGCCTGTGAGCAAGGTCGCCCCCGCGCCCCAGCGGATGGCGCTGGAGAGGCTTTCTAGGATGCCGGAGATATGCGTGACGGCGTCGCGCACGGGCACGGCGGTGATGTTGGGGAACGCACGCGCCATGGTGGAAAGCAGGCGGCCTTCGCCTTCGGCCTCGGCGTAAACCGTGGAGAGGAAGGTGTGGGGCGCGTTTTGCAGCGCGTTCGGACTCCAGACCATAACGAAGTTGAGGCTCATGTCTGAGAAGGCGAGCGAGCGCAGGTTGGCGATGGTGGCGGTGAGGTCTCGGCCAAGGATATTCACCGTGATTTCATCACCTATTTTGAGGCCGATTTCGGCGGCTTCTTCTTCGGAAAAGCTCATGATGGGCGGGCCATCGTAGTCTTCCGGCCACCATTCGCCTTCGGAAACGGAGCTGTTTTGTGGCACTGTGGCGGAGTAGGTGATGCCGCGATCACCGTTGACGACCCAGTGGTCGCCCACAGCCTCTTTGGCGTCTACGCCGTTGATTTGGGTTATGATTCCGCGCAGCATGGGGGTGGACTCGACCTTTTCAACTGAGGGGTCGGCAACCATGATCTCCGTAAACGGATCAATCTGGTTTTGCTGGATGTCCATCACAAAAAAGGCAGGTGCGCGGGAGGGCAGCTGCTGGGTAATGGTGGCGCGCATGTTGCTGTCTATCTGGCCGATGGCGGCGAGGACCGTGAGGCCTAGGCCGAGGGAAAGCACCACGGAGGCGGCCTCGGAGCTGGGGCCGCCGATGGCCCCGAGCGCGAGGCGAAGGGCGGGGCGGCCTTGCATGAGCGCACTGCGGGCAAGGCGGCGGGCGAGCGCCTTGGTGAGCAACGCGGCGAGGGCCAGCAGGACCAGCGCGGCAAGGATGCCAGCGGCTGACCAGAGCGTGAGCGTTGGCACACCGGAGAACATCGCGGCGAGGGCGATGAGGGCGGCGGTGAGGGCGAGGACCAGCACGAGGTAGGGCCAGCGGGGCAGGCGGCTGGCGTTGCCGGAGGACTCGCGGAACAGGCCTGCGGGGGAGATGTCGACCGCGCGGGCGAGGGGCCAGATGCTGAAGATGAGGGCGGTGAGGAAGCCGTAAAGGGCGGCCTCGAAAAGGGGCTGGGGGTAAAGGCCGCTCTCGATGGGGATCGGGAGTTGGTCTTGTAGGAGTGGGATGAGGGCCGCTGGGAGGCCGCCGCCGAGCAGCAGGCCGAGGGCGATGCCGAGCAGGGCGAGCGCGCCGATTTGCATAAGATAGGTTGTGAAAATAGTGCCACGGCTGGCCCCGAGGGATTTTAGCGTGGCGATGGTGTTAACCTTGCGGGCAAGGTAGGCGCGCACGGCGGCGGATACGCCGACGCCGCCAACGGCCATGCCTGCGAGGCCGACGAGGACGAGGAAGGAGCTAAGGCGGTCAACGGCTGTGGAAATTCCGGGGGCGCCATTGCGGCGGTCTCGCCAACGCATGCCGGAGGATTCGAATTTAGCGGTGGCGTCGGCGGCGAGGGCGTTTACGTCGGCATTTGTGGGGAGGCGCATGCGGTATTTGGCATCAAATAATGTGCCGGGGCCGAGCAGGCCGGAATTTGCCAGCGCTTCGGTGTGCACGATGGTGCGGGGGCCGAGGCCGATGTCTGAAATGGAGCCGTCTGGCTCGGAGGTGATCGCGGCGCGGAGTTCGAAATCTTGGGAGCCCATGCGGATGGTGTCGCCGATTTGCACTTCCATGCGCTCGATCAGGGCTTGGTGGAGGACGACGCCGGGGATGTCGTTTTGCACTTTGAGGGCGGTTTGCAGGGGCATGGCGGGGGTAAGGGTGACTTCGCCAAACAGTGGATAGTTTTCGTCAACGGCTTTGACTTGGGAGAGGCCGGGGGTGGGGGCTGATTCGGGGCCAGCTTGCAGCATGGAGCGGAAGGTGAGGATTTCGGAGGATTTGAGGCTGTTGGCGTCGATCCATGCGCGTTCCTCGTCCGAGGCTTTGCGATGGGTGAAATTCATTTCGGCATCACCGCCGAGCAAGGAGGCAGCCTCGGAGGCGAGGCCTGCATCAATGGCGGAGCGGACCGTGCCGATGCCGGCAATGGCGGCGACGCCGAGCAGCAGGCAGAGTAGGAAAATGCGAAAACCAGCTAGCCCGCCGCGTAGCTCGCGCCGTGCGATGGTGGCGGAATAGGCCAAGCTCATACGATGACTCCGTCGCGTAGCTCTAGGGTGCGGTCACAGCGGGCGGCCAGCTCGGGGGCGTGGGTGACGAGAATGAGGGTCGCGCCGTGGCGGTCTCGGAGGTTAAAAAGCAGGTCCATGATGGACTCGCCGGTGGTGGTATCAAGGTTTCCGGTTGGCTCATCGGCCAGCAGGATTTTGGGGCGGGGGGCGGCGGCGCGCGCTAAGGCTACGCGCTGTTGCTCGCCGCCGGAAAGCTGGGCGGGGTAATGGTGAGCGCGGTCCTTTAGGCCCACGGCTTCCAGTTCAGCCTCCGCCTTTTTAAAGGCGTCGCGGTCTCCGGCCAGCTCAAGCGGGGTGGCGACGTTTTCTAGCGCGGTCATGGTCGGGATAAGGTGGAACGATTGGAAGACAACGCCCATATTGTTGCGGCGAAAACGCGCGAGATTATCTTCGTTCATTTTGGTGAGGTCTTGGCCGAGGGCAGAAATGCTACCGCCCGTTACGCTCTCAAGCCCGCCCATCAGCATAAGCAGCGAAGACTTGCCGGAACCGGAGGGGCCGGTCAGGCCAATGCTCTCGCCCGCCTCGACATTTAGAGAAATGCCCTTAAGTATGGGCACAGGACCAGCGTTGCCCTGCAAGGTAAGCTGGACATTGTTGAGCGAAAGAACAGGTGACCCCATGCGAATTTCCCCTAAGGTTATGTTAGGCAATCTATATAAGGGCGCGCGCGCCGTTCACAAGGGCGTGATTATAACGCTTTTGTGTGTGGGGGTGGCGGAGGCTCAACAACGGGTGGTTGCTTTTGGAGATTCGCTGACGGCGGGGTTTGGTTTGCCGGTCGAAGAGGGCTTTGTGCCGCAGCTTGAGGCGTGGCTTCAGGGGCAGGGTGCCGATGTGATTGTGGTGAATGCGGGGGTGTCTGGGGATACGACATCAGGCGGGCTTTCACGGGTGGGCTGGGTGCTGGCCGAGGGGGCTGATTTGGTGATTTTGGAGCTGGGGGCGAATGACATGCTGCGCGGCGTGGCGCCGAGCGTGGCGCGGGCGAACTTGGACGCGATATTGGCTGATATAACAGGGCGCGGGATTAAGGTTTTGGTGGCAGGGATGCTAGCGCCGCCGAATTATGGGGCCGAGTATCGCGCGGAATTTGATGCGATTTATCCGGAGCTGGCGGAGGCACATGGGGCGGAGCTGTATCCGTTTTTTCTGGCGGGGCTGGGGCAGGCGGATGGTCTGGTGGCATTTTATGGCTTGATGCAGGCGGATGGGATGCACCCAAATGCTGAGGGTGTGACGATGATTGTGGAGGATATGGGGCCGGCGGTATTGATGGCGCTAGAACCGTAGCGGCGCGCCACCGTTGCCTTGCTTGGCAGTGCTGCACCCGCGCCGCGCTGAGGCGTTGGCGGTTGTGGCTTTTGAGTATTTAGGAAAGAGTGAAATTGGCATGGGAAATGCGGCGTGGCCTTGGGCTGCGCCGTTTATATGTATGTTGCCAGTGGTTTAGCCAAGCGGGATACCTTGGCGCTGGGTGGAATTATCGCGTCGGTTGGCGCACGCCAAACGGATTACTCGTTACTCAACAATCCCGATGCCACTCCATTTTTTGGCGAAGCGCTAAGGGCGTTGTGGCCTCTTCTGGAGGCCTGACTGCGGTGCCCGACGCGATATTCCCGAAGGCCTTTCGACCCATTGTCCAGCGCTAACAGTTTTACGCTAATTGTATCAATAAGGCGTAAGCGATGCGAACGGTGCATCGTCTGAAAACGCAACGAGGCATGCGCTGCCTTTTCAGCGCGGCGCGTGCGCAAATGTTCCGTGCAAAACAAAGGCTTGCGCGCCGCCACCGAGGCGAAGCCGAGGCCACGGCCCGTAGGGCATAAGGGCGGTGCTGTTTATCCGCATTTAACTGACAGCAAAACGTACATGAAAAGGGCGCAATAATGCGCCCTTGAACGGTGTTTTAAGTCAGGCTTAAACTGTATTCGCCGTTGCGCCTCCGCCTGCCAACGCGCCGAGGAGGCCGCCATAAAACAAGTGGCCCATTAAGGATGCCATTACGGCCATCATGCCACCGATATTTGCCATCATAAATCTAGCGCCTGCCATTGGCATTACCATCACGACGGCGGCTATCCAGAGCACAACCCCAAAGGACAAGCCTTTGATAATCGGTGTTCCTGGAAGGAAATTGTAGGCGATGACATAGGCGATTGGAAATACAACCACGCCCATCATAATATGGGCGATCATGCCCATCGTGTAACCGCCCAGCATCCCGCCGAGCATGGCGGCAATGTCCATTGGCATGCCCGTTAGCATAGGGGCGATAAACATCATCATCAGGGTCATGACGACAGTGCCAGCGATACCGCCAATGATGGCGTTTTTGATTTCAGGTTTCATTTTAAGCTCCAGTCCTTGTTGGTGTTGATACACTTAACGTGGAGGTCAACAGGAGTGGCAGCAAGTTAGGTGCCGCAGCCGTGTAGCGTGCGTGAGGCCCTGTGATGCGTGAACTTTTGTGATTGGATGATAATGGTGAAATATCAGCGTATTAGCGGTTAATGCACAGTGGAAATGTGTTGAAATGAAATTAGATCTTTTCGGTCAAATATTTCAAAAACCCGAGCGGGTAGCAAAAAGGGCGCAAAATGCGCCCTTGGTAATACGTGGTTTTTAAGGGTTTACAGCCAAAACGGCTTGTTGGCCTCTTTAAATGCCTGCCGGTAGCTCACGCCGATATCTTCCAGCGCAGCGCTATCAAGCTTGGCGAGCGCGGCGCGGGTTTGAAAGCGGCGGGCCCATTTGGCAACCATATTCATTGGGATTGCCGGGAATTGAACGGTTTTGAGTACGAGAGTTTGCATGATTGCCTCCATTAGGATTTGTGTTAGGTTTGTATGAACTCATTTCATGGGTTGATATATGAGGCGTTCTCATAAATAAGTAAAATGAATGATTGTTAAGCAATACATCAAGGAGCGTGATATGGTTAGGAATTTGGATTTAACGGCGTTGCGCTCGTTTGTAACGGTTGCGGAATCGGGCGGCGTGACCAAAGCGGCGGCGCAATTGCACCTGACGCAGTCAGCCGTTTCTATGCAGCTTAAGCGTCTGGAGGAGGCCTTGGGCCAGCCCTTGCTGGTGCGCTCGGGGCGGGGCGTGCGGCTTTCAAATCAGGGGGAGCAGCTGCTTGGTTACGGGCGGCGGATATTGGCGCTGAATGACGAGGTGTGGCTGCGGATGACAGATGCGCAGTTTGAGGGTGAGGTCACGTTTGGGGTGCCGTCGGATATTGTGTATCCGCATGTGCCGGGGGTGCTGAAGCGCTTCGCCAATGATTTTCCGCGGGTAAAAGTGCAGCTTATTTCCTCATATACCGCGCATTTAAAGCAAATGCTGGCAGCCGGAAAAATTGATTTAATTCTGACAACCGAACACGGCATTGAGAAGGGCGGCGAGGAGTTGCACTGCGCGCCGCTGGTCTGGGTTGGCGGGGAAGACGGGCAGGTTTGGGAGGAGCGGCCGCTGAGGCTAGCCTTTGAAACCAACTGTATTTTTAGGCCCACGGCCCAACGGGCGCTGGAGGATTCGGGGATCGAGTGGGACATGGTGGTGACATCGGATTCGACGCGCACCATTGAGGCCACGGTGTCGGCTGATCTGGCGATCCATGCACTGCTGGCGGAAACGTCATCACCCTATATGAGCGAGATTACGCATAATGGCGCGCTGCCGGAACTGCCGGTTTTTAACATAAATATGTATGTAGCAAAGGGCGCGCGGCAGGAAATGGCGGAGCAACTGGCCTCATATGTGCGGCTGGCTTACGGGGTGGAAGGCGCATTGCGGGTCGCTTAACAAATATATATTTTTTACGTAACAAAGGGGGATACAAACGATGGCGTGGTCTGAAATTATTACATTTACAATGGTGGCGTCACTACTCGTGATGTCGCCCGGCCCCAACGGGGTGCTTTTAGCGAAAACCGTGCCGACCTCTGGGCGTGCGGCGGGCTTTGCCAATGTTGCGGGGTTTGTGGCGGCGTTTTATTTGCATGGAGCGATGGCCATTCTGGGTATTTCTATCCTTCTGGTGCAATCTGCAACCGCATTTACCATCGTGAAATATTTTGGGGTAGCCTATTTGGTTTGGATCGGGGTGAAGGCGCTGAAAGCTGCCTATAAAGGGGTGGTATCCTCTGAGGATATAGCCCCAGCCAAGCGTCAGCGGGCCTTGAGGAATGCCTTCGTGGAAGGGTTCATGACCAATGCTCTAAATCCGAAAGTCTCGATGTTTTATCTTGCAGCATTTCCACAATTTATAACAATAGGTGAGACTTCTGCGGCGTCTTCCTTTATGCTGGTGTTTATTCATTCGATGATAAACGGGGTGTGGTTTGGCGCGATGGTTATGCTATTCTCAACGCTGACAGCGGTGGCGCAACGTGGCTCGTTTCAACGGTGGCTGAAGGGGATTACGGGCGTTGTGTTTATTGGCTTTGGTGTGAAGCTAGCGAGTTTTAAGCCTAATATTTGATCTTGAACCGCCGAGCGTAGCGAGGCCACGGCCAGCGGCAGGCGTTTTTTGCTTGCAAAAAATGTGCTTTTGTCGAGTGGGGGTTTACCCCCGCAGAGACAAAAGCAAGCGCGGAGCTGCCGGACAGTCCCGAGGGTGCGCCTCCTCGGGGAGCCTTCGGCCCCCCTCGTCGGCGCATGCGGCGCTGCGCTTGCAGGGTGTTTACTTTAGGCCGATGAGCTTATCTGCCGAGAGCGGGCCAGCGCCTTTTACGAAAAGTAGTAGCAGCATGGAGACCCAGAATAGGCGTTGATCCATGATCGGGCTGTCGGTGATGCGGTCAAACCATGTGCCGATGGTGGTTTCGTCGGCCATGTGGCCGTAGATATCGACATAGGATTGCACGATCACGAAGCCTATCATGCCAAGGGCGGCGAGGCGGGTGAAGAGGCCGATGGCGAGGAGGACCGGCAGGACGAACTCGGCGTAGGTGCCGGCGTAGGCTACGAATTTGTGGAACAGCGTGAGTTGGCCGACATCATATCCTGCGGCTTCAAAGGCGGCGGGGAAGATTTGGCCGTAGGCGCCGAAGCTGAGGCTGAAAATGCTGTCGCCGAGTTTGAGGGTGGCGGAGGCCCAGAAATACATGAACAGCACGGCGACAAAGGTGAAGCGGGCCAAGGTGGGCAGGAACCATGGGTCTAGTTTGCCTTGGATGGCTTCGAGCGGTTTGTTGTGGAGATTGAGGAGCGCGTTCATGGGGTTAGCTTTCTATGTTGATCAGGAGGTTGGACTCAAAAAGGCCACCGATGTTTTCGGTGAGGTCAAAGAGTGGGATTTTTTCGCAGAATTCTATGGTTTCTCCCAAGGTACGGTCCGCGTTTAGGGCGCGCAGGAAGTCGGCGGCACCGGGGGGGAGGGTGCGCATTTCGACCATATCGTTGGGCCTTGCGATGAGGATGTCTTGGCCGTGTTTGGGAATCGTGGTTTCGGGGGTGTCTGAGTTTTTTCGCCAGATGGCAAACACCGGAAAGGGCGAGGAGATGATGTGAAGGCTGGGGTGCAGGCGCAGCTTGGCGTTGGCCATTTGCTCGGGGGTGAGGGCGGCGAGGGCGGCGCCGTCTATCGGGGTGGCATCAAGTGCGTGATAGGCCTCGGTGCGGGCTTTTTCTAGGCGGGCCACATCGGGCAGGTAGGTGAGCTGCGCGACGGGGGGGAAGGCGGCGAGGAAATCGGGGAATTCGGGGGCGAATTGTGACAGGATGGGGGATTTGGGCGGGTATTGGCGCACAAAAACACCGGCCATGGCTTGGAAGAACTTGTCGCCAACGAGTTTTTGCACCACGGGGTAGGCGTCGGAGAGGGCGTCGGAGAGGGAGAGGACAACGTTGTTGCGGTAGACGTCGAATCGTTTGCCAGCGGGGCGGCCTTGCGGGTCGATCAGGCCTTCGGGGGTTGGGCGTTCGTTGTCTAAGAGGGCTTTTGAGAAGTCGGACTGGCTCATGATATGGCCTCCAGCGCGGCTGTGGCGCGGGCGGCTTCAGCTTCCAAGATGGACCAATCGGGGATGTCGTTATCCCACTCGACGAGGATGGGCTTGGGGCCGGAACGCTTAAGGAGCGTGTCGAGGAGGGTCCAAACTGGGTCCACTACTTTGTCGTTGTGGGAGTCGATCAGGAGGGGGGCGCCGTGTTCGTCTTGGTCTTTTATGTGGCCGCCTAGGTGCAGCTCGCCGATATGCTCGACCGGGAAATTGGCGATGTAATCTTCGGGGGAATACTCTTGGTTGGTGCCGGAGATGAAGACGTTGTTGACGTCGAGCAGGAGGCCGCAGCCGGTGCGGGAAACAACTTCGTTTATGAAAGTGATTTCATCCATGGTGGAGGCGGCGAAGGCAACGTAGACCGAGGGGTTTTCGAGTAGCATTTGGACGTTGAGGGTGTCTTGCACTTCATTTACGTGGTCAGCGACGCGCTTGGCGGTGTCCATGTTGTAGGGCACGGGCAGGAGGTCATTTAAGAAGCCGCCTTCGTGGGTGGACCATGCGAGATGCTCGGAGAAGGAGGCGGGTTTTAGCCAGCTTATCAGGTGCTTGAGGCGATTTAGGTGGGCTTTATCCAAGGGGCGCTCGCCGCCGATGGAAAGGCCGACACCGTGGCAGGAAATGGGGAACTGCTCGGCGAGGCGCTTGAGTTGCGCGATGGGCGGGCCACCAGCGGACATGTAATTTTCGGCGTGGATCTCCAGCCATTTGACACTGCCGGAACCGGCGAGGATATCGTCAAGATGCTGGGGTTTGTAGCCAACCCCTACGCTATTTGGTAAATGAGGAATAAGGGGCATATTGGGCTCGTTTATTAGGGGTGGATGTGCCGGATTTCCGGCACATCCTATATTACTTATGCAGGTAGGTCACGCATCAGCTCTTCCATGGAGCCCATGCGGTGTCCGCCGTCGGCCATGTCTGGCAGTTCCATGGTTGTGCATGTGCCAGCTGGCACCATTGTGAAGGCGTTGCCTTGGTAATCAACAGTTGAAGAGCCGGCGCATGTTGTGCCTGCGCCTGCTTTACAATCGTTCTGGCCAGCCAGCGAAACGCCGTAGCACTTTTCAGCGGCTTGAGCGTGGGCAGTGCCAGAAACGGTTGTGAGGGCAGCGGCTACGGAACCGGCAATGGCGAGGCTTTTAAGAATTTTGTTGGACATGTGATGTTTCCTTAGGTTGGGTTAAATATAAACTTCGTCGTTGAAGACACTGAATGGCTAACGGCTGAATAAAAAACTATCCAGTAACAAGAGCGTTATGTAACTGTAATGTAACGCTAGGGTGAGTATTGTTTCAAAATCCGTGATTACAAAGGGGAATGTGGAATGCAGAGATTTGCGGGCGGGAAGGCGCTTATGGCATAAGGGCGGGAAGCGGTCGTTCGCTGCGGGTGCGTGAGCATGGATATACGTACAAAAAAACGGCGGTCTGAACACTGTCCAAACCGCCGCTTTAGAATTTTTTATTGACGGAAATTTCCGTCAAAAACTGCTTATATCAGTTTCAGGTCTGACGCAGATTCTTTGCCATTACGGCCTGCTTCCAGTTCGTATGAAACTTTTTGATTGTCGTCCAAGCCGGAAAGACCAGCTTGCTCAACTGCAGAAATGTGTACAAACACATCGCTGCCGCCATCTTCTGGCTGAATGAAGCCGAAGCCTTTAGTTGGGTTAAACCATTTTACGGTGCCGTTAGCCATCCGTTTTCTCCTAATAATTACCACCCGCAAAATGCGGTGGCCGTGGTGCAGTGTGATCTTAAATCTGAAATCGACGATCTGCATTAAGGAGACGGAAGCTTCGGTGAAAGAGTACTTCACGGGACGCATATATGATAGAAGGGACGTAATTGCAAGGTGTAGATTATTTTTATTAAGGACAATGGCAAATAATGGTTTTGGGCCGATAGTGCCGTTAATCGGCAATATGCCTGACAAACTCAATCTAATTGGCGGCAAATCTAGATAAGGGCGCATAGGTTTAAAGTAAATTTTGTGGTTGAAGGCACTGAATGGCAAATGGCTGAATAAAAGCAATCCAGTATACGAGAGCGTTATGTAGCTGTAATGTAACGCTGGGGTGAGTATTGTTTCAAAATGCGTGATGACAATGGGGAATGTGGAATGCGGAGATTGGCGCGCGGGAAGGCGCTTATGGTTTTGGGTGGAGAGCAGGCATTCGCGGCAGGTTGCACGGACGGCAGCAATGCGCAGCCTTTGCAAACAGCTATCATTGGCAACGCGAATATAAAGTTTGCTGGCTCACTTCAATATTCGGCTATGTGAAAACTGAATTACGCTAAAGAACTGACAAGTGCGAGAGCTGCTCTTTCACGCACGCGTTCAGCACACCCTTTGTGCCCGGGGAAAACAGTCGCCGCATGCAAACCGCAACGATTAAGGATGCGCATTAACGCCAAGACCTCGCTATAAGGAAGGGTAAACTCATGTAGTGGACCATCATTGATCACCGCTTTGACAAAATTTGAGTTGTTCGCCTGTCCTTTTGACCATTTCAGGTTTTCGTCGATCACCGTGGAGAGGCAGTTTTTGTTACCCTCCCCATGGACATACTCAAACGTCAATAATGACGGGTGATGAATTGAAAACATGCCTTGCTGCGCAACGATATTTGTATTGCCCTGTGTGCGTGGTGTAAAAAACCGAACTGTATATCGGGCATCACAATCCTCATCGCCAAGCTCTCTAGTTCTATTTAATTCAGATATGGCGTTCATGCCCGCTCGCCAAACTGAAATTGACGAACTTTCAAACTTTGCATCAAGTATTTCCCCAGTCGTTTTTTGATTCAAATTGGAAGGGTTTCTATCTTCAGCAACGTGCTGTTCAGCAAAGAGAGACATCGCTTTCAATGCATCACTCGCGGCGAAATAAAGCGCAATCAGGGGGGAGCGAGACCAATCGAGCAAAGGCGTTGGAATGCCGTAATGTTGCGCAAAAGACATTATCTCGTAATCATCAAGATCAAATCGGGGCTGGTCGGCGTGGTTGGCAAACATCATCAAGGCATCAATTGAACTGATGTTGGTATAGTTCAAATGTTTTTCAGCGCTAACTGAGGGCAAAGAATACCCTAACTGGTTTGCCGTTTGATAAAATATGCGAAAAGGGGCGCTATCTGCCAATAGCGCTTGAGCATCGCTCTCCAATCTTAGATGGTTTAAAACGCTTTTGTCTCGCATAAAGGAGGGGATCAATTGATATGACGAATCGCCGTGGCCACGGTAAGCGAAATTTTCTTCCATATCTTTTTCATCGCAGTCAGAAAGTAAATCTGCAAAAATCTCGTTAGCAGATGTGAAAGAGTGTTTGAATTTCTTTGGCATTGTGGTCGTACCTCAAATGAATGCAGCCTATTGTTATCAGTTTAACCTAAATGGGACCATACACACCACCAACGACTATTGTCACTTATGGGCGCTAATGCGGGCGTGGCATTGAGGGATGCGCGGCATGTGCTTGCGCCTGATGGCATGAAGTTGGCGCAGGGTTGCACGCCAGCGCCCCTTATTCTTTGCGCTTTGATTTGCATCAATTCAGATAAGATGAATGTATGCGATTGCGTGCTTGTTTGGTTGACCTCGGTTAGTGGCAGGGGTAAACCTGACGGGACTCTTACCGGCCCTGCTTTTGGGGTGAACTCTAAAGGAGCGGCCATTGCCAGACCTTTTACGCGAATACCTCCCCATAGCTATATTCTTTGGCCTGGCCATTGTGCTGGCCATAATCCTAACGGCATCGGCCATTATTGTAGCCGTGCGGCGGCCAGACCCGGAGAAGCTTTCAGCTTATGAGTGCGGGTTTAATGCGATGGATGATGCACGGATGAAGTTTGATGTGCGGTTTTACCTTGTGGCGATTCTGTTTATCATTTTTGACCTTGAGGTCGCGTTTTTGTTCCCTTGGGCGGCGTCGTTTCAACATGTAGGGTTGTTTGGTTTTTGGTCGATGATGGTGTTCCTCGCGGTGCTCACCATCGGCTTTATATACGAGTGGAGAAAAGGGGCGCTGGAATGGGCATAGAAATGGGCGCTAATGCAGCAGGGGCCGATAAAGAGGGCGCTGTGAGCATGATGAATGACCAGCTGGCCGATAAGGGCTTTTTGCTGACCTCGACCGAGGATATTATTAACTGGGCGCGCACGGGCAGCCTGCACTGGATGACCTTTGGGTTGGCGTGCTGTGCGGTGGAGATGATCCATACTTCCATGCCGCGCTATGACCTTGAGCGCTATGGCACGGCCCCGCGGGCGTCGCCTCGGCAAAGCGATTTGATGATTGTAGCGGGGACGCTGACCAACAAAATGGCCCCCGCGCTGCGCAAGGTTTATGACCAAATGCCAGAGCCGCGTTATGTGATCAGCATGGGCAGCTGCGCCAATGGCGGTGGGTATTACCACTATAGCTATTCGGTTGTGCGCGGCTGTGACCGCATTGTGCCGGTTGACGTTTACGTGCCGGGCTGCCCGCCCACGGCTGAGGCCCTGATGTATGGCGTGCTGCAACTGCACCGCAAAATTCGCCGCACCGGCACGATTGTAAGGTAGAGACATGACCGAGGCATTAGACGAGCTGAAAAGCCTGATTGAACTGAAGCAAGAGGATGCTGTGCGGCGCTGTGAGGTGGCCAATGGCGAGCTGACGGTGCATATTGTGACCGCAGCCATTCCTTCGTTTGTGGAATTCCTGCGGGTGGACCCGAACTGCCTGTTTACCCAGATGATGGACGTAACGGGGGCAGATTACCCCGAGCGGCCCAAGCGCTTTGAGCTGATTTACCACTTCCTTTCGATGCGCCATAATATGCGCATTCGGGTGAAGGCTGATTTGGTGGATGGCGAGATTGCTCCGAGCATTACGTCTATTCACCCCTCGGCCAACTGGTTTGAGCGTGAGACGTTTGATATGTATGGCATCCGGTTTTCCGGCCATCCTGACCTGCGCCGTTTGTTGACAGATTATGGTTTCACGGGCCATCCGCTGCGGAAAGATTTTCCGACCAGCGGCTACCTTGAAATGCACTATGACGAGACCGAGAAGCGCTGCGTTTATCGGCCTGTGTCTTTGGTGCAGGAATATCGGCAATTTGATTTTATGTCCCCTTGGGAGGGGGCTGAATATATTTTGCCGGGTGATGAGAAAGTGGAGGCCAAATGATGGATGGTTCCAACACGCCGCGGGGCAAATCTGTTCGTAATTTTAGCCTGAATTTCGGGCCTCAGCACCCTTCAGCGCACGGTGTGCTGCGCATGGTGCTGGAGCTGGATGGCGAGATCGTGGAACGCGCTGACCCGCATGTGGGCCTGCTGCACCGTGGCACCGAAAAGTTGATGGAAAGCCGGACATATTTGCAAAATATTCCGTATTTTGACCGGCTGGACTATGTGGCCCCGATGAACCAAGAGCACGCGTTTTGCTTGGCGATTGAGAAGCTGACGGGGGCGGAGGTGCCGCGCCGTGGGTCGCTTATTCGGGTGCTGTTTTCGGAAATTGGCCGGATACAAAACCACCTGCTGAATGTGGGCTCGCAAGGCATGGACGTGGGCGCGATGACGCCGAATGTTTGGGCGTTTGAAGAGCGTGAAAAGCTGATGATTTTCTATGAGCGGGCTTGTGGCGCGCGCTTGCACGCCAACTATTTCCGCCCTGGCGGGGTGCATCAGGATTTGCCGCAAAAGCTGATTGAAGACATTGAGGCGTGGACGCATAACTTCCCGCAAGTGCTGGACGATATGGCGAACCTGCTGACAGAAAACCGGATTTTCAAGCAGCGGAATGTGGATATCGGCATTGTGACCGAGCAGATGGCGCTGGACTATGCGATGACGGGCGTGATGCTGCGCTCCAGCGGCATGGCATGGGATTTGCGCCGCGCGCAGCCCTATGAATGCTATGACGAGTTTGAATTCAGCGTGCCTGTGGGCAAAAATGGCGACTGTTATGACCGCTACCTGATGCGGATGGCGGAGATGCGGGAAAGCATCAAGATTATCCAGCAAGCTGTTGTAAAGCTGAACGAATGCATTGGCGGGGACGTGATGCAGCGGGGCAAACTTTCGCCACCCAAGCGGGGCGAAATGAAGACCAGCATGGAAGCGCTTATTCACCACTTTAAGCTTTATTCCGAGGGCTTTCATGTGCCTGCGGGCGAGATTTATGCAGCTGTGGAAGCGCCGAAGGGCGAATTCGCGGTTTACCTTGTGGCGGACGGCTCGAACCGGCCTTACAAAGTGAAAATTCGCGCGCCGGGCTATGCGCATTTGGCGGCAATGGACCATATGGGAACAGGCCACCAGCTCGCGGATATCGCGGCGCTGATCGGCTCTATGGACGTGGTTTTCGGGGAAATCGACAGATGATCAAACCCCTCGCATTGGCTGGCATACTTGTGGCGGCAACGCCTGTGGGCGCGCAAGATTCGGCGAACGCGCAGCTGAACGATTTTGTGGGCGTATTTCGCGCTCATAATTGCGTTTTGGCAACACGGGGCGAGAATGCGATTCCGGAGGCGGAGCTGATGGGCATGTTTGCGGATGTTGGGATTGATGAGCAAATGGTTGCGGAACTTGCTTCAGGATTGCTGGATTCAGGGCAGGCCACCGTGGAGCTGGAAACCGACGCCGTAACGGTTTTGCCACCGCTTTGCATTGCGGAGGCCAGTGAATGAGCCAAGGCCTTGCCCAATGGATTATGGCGCTAGCGACCCTCACAACGGCTGTTGTGATTGCGGTGCAGTCGTTTTCTATTAGCAAGACTTTGAACTCGCAATTTGCGGGGAATTTGCAAAACCGTGAAATTCTGGTGTGTGAAAACTCGGTGATTGCGGTGAAGCTCAGCTCTGATGTTATTCGGGAATACCTCACCATTGTGCCGCGCAGCAAGCTGGCGGATATCAGCGACGCGGCGCTTGAAACTGCCACCAGTCGCTTTCCGATTGCGGTGGGTAATGGCTTTGCCGAGCATGAGGATGTGCTGGCGGATACCCGTGCGCAGCTGGCGCTGCTTAGCTTTTATGCGTCTAGCGATTTGTCTTTGATCATCCGCGATATGGATGAGGGCATAGACCGGATTCAGGACATGATAAGCGTGGCGGCCACGCTCAGAAACACAGAAAATGGCAGCAATGATTATGGCTGGATGGAAGCAGAGCAGCCAAACCCGATAAGCCAGCCACGCGCTTGGCTCACGGAAATTTATACCGCTTCGGACAAGTTTTTTACAGGCATTATTGACGTAAATAATAGATGCGCAGAAATTGTTTTGGGCGAACGCAGGGGGTTAATTTAATGAATATTAAAGCACTTTTCGCAGGGGGCCTGTTGGCCGTTTCCGCCGGCGCCTCTATGGCACAATCGCTTGACCCTGTGCGCATCGAGATGTTTCGCTCTATTTTGGCCGGAAATGAATGCACGCTGACCGAAGCCGCGGCCAGCAATATTTTGCCTCGATTTGATTTTACTCGTGACGAAACGCGTGCAATTGTAGGGGCCTTGGTGGCCGCTGGCGAAGTGCAGCTTGATGGCAATACGTTAATGCTGGTGGATGGCAGCTGTGCAGTAGAAGACCCCGTGGTGGCGCTGCTTGAGCGCCCCGATGTGCAGCAATTTATTGCCGTAATGTCTGAAAATGGTTGTGAGATGAACGAAGCCGACGCGGAGCAAATTTTTGCAGCGCGCGGGATTAATAAAGCGCAGGTGGGTGCGGTTATTGGGCCGATGATCGGGGCTGAAATGGCCACATTTGAAGCGGGCGTTTTAAGTGTGGGCAGTGCCTATTGCTCGGCACCTGTGGTGGCGCAGGAAACCGCGCCAATTGTTGGTTCTCCGGTGGAAACAGCGGCTGAAACGGTTGAGCTAGACCGCTCTGGCATGTTTGGCATGGGCCGCGTGCGCGAGTTGGTAGACGTGATGGCAGCCAATGGCTGCACGCTGAATATGGACGCGCCGGATGCATTTCTGGCCGAGGCGGGCATCGAGCATAGCTTTGCTACTTTTGTGGCCCGCAAGATGGTTTCAGACGGGTTTGCCAGCATGGTAGACGCGCAAAACATGCAACTGCCTGCGCCATATTGCGTATCGGCTGGCGGTGCGCCTGTGGAGGCCGTAACGGCTGCAACGCCGGGCGTTGATATGAATATGGTGGCGTCTCTGCGTGAGATTTTTCTGGCGAATAGCTGCCGTTTGACCGAAGATCAGATGGATGAATTTTTGCCGCCAGCGGGCTTTACGCGCGATAACATTAAGCCGGTATTTGGCTATCTGGAAGCCAATGGCGAAGTGGGCGAAGACGGGGATGATCTTGTGCTTTACAATGACGCCTGTGCAGCGGCCCCAGTGGTGGTTGCCGAGCAACCGGTGGACGAGGCTGGCATAGATATGGCGATGGTGGCCACGATGCGGCAGATATTCTCTGAAAACGGCTGTCAGCTTGGCAATGAGCAAATGCAGGAACTGCTGCCGCCCGCCGGATTTACCCGCGAGAACGTGCGGCCGGTTTTTGATTTTCTTGAAGACAGTGGCGAAATGATCAAGGTCGATGGCATATTGATATTGGCCGATGAAATATGTGCGGCTGGGCAGGAAGAAGCGCCTGTTACGGCGGCGCCGGCCTTTGAAAGTGACGGCAGCCCTTACGGGCAGTTTATAGCCGCCGTTATTGGCAATGGCTGTGCGCTTGAGGTCTCCGGTGCTGAAGAATATTTGGCAGCTGAAGCGGGTTTGCGCATGGATCAAGCTTTCCGGATTGTGGACGAAATGGTGGCCGAGGGTGAAGCCACGCTGATTTCTGATGGCTCGACCGTGCAGATTGATTTGGCGTATTGCGCCGAAACCGGCACCGCGCTGGTGATGGAGCAAGTTAGCCCTTCGGCTTATCCGGCCTCGCCTGAAGGCGTGATGATCGCAATGATGCGGCGCAATAGTTGCGAGATGCTTATGGCGGACGCGCGGGCGCAATTCCCCGTTGCTGGCGTTACGATTGAGCAATTCCACCCGCTACTTGATAGATATCTGACTAACGGTCGGATGGATTTGAGTGACGATGGACTGACCATTAGTTTTGTGGGTCCTTCATGCTATCCAACCCCCGGCTCGACCGAGATTTCGGATGCCAATACGGATGAAGCGGTGGCGCAGCGCAATGCGGCGAATGCCGATATGGAAGCCAGAATAGCGGAAGCCACTGCGCAGCAAGAGGCCGTTGTTGCTGAAATGATGGCGGAGCGGGGTGAGGCCCAGCTTGAAAATGACCCACGGGCGGGCCTGCTGGCTATGCTGGCGGCGAATAGCTGCGAGGTTACGCAAGCGAACGCGGCGGAGCTGATTGCGGCGGCGGGCTTGGATTTTAACACCAGCATGCAGATGCTATCCCAAATGATGGGGACGGGTGAGGCGACAAGCCCGGACTTTGGGCAGACCTTGCAAGTGGGTGCGCCGCTTTGCGTGGCCGCTGTGGCGGAGCCAATGACCCCGCGTGAGATCTTTATTAATATGATCAAGCAGAATAACTGTAGTATTACCTCGGCTGAATTTACCGCTTTGCTGGTAACCAGCGATTTGGATGGTGCTACGGCTTATGCCTTGATCAGCGAACTTGAAGCGGAGGGGGTCATTAGTTTGCCCGCCAGCCGTGATGTTGTAACCCTTAGCGCGGAGATGTGCCGTTAATGCTACGCCGTCTAACCACAGACCAGCCCGAGAGCTTTGCTTTCACCAACGCCAACATGGCGTGGGCCCAAGAGCAAATTAAAAAATACCCTGAAGGGCGGCAGGCTTCGGCCATAATTGCGCTGCTTTGGCGGGCCCAAGAGCAAGAAGGCTGGCTGAGCAAGCCCGCGATTGAGGGCATCGCCGATATGCTTGGCATGGCTTACATTCGCGCGCTGGAGGTGGCGACGTTTTACTTTATGTTCCAGCTTAAGCCTGTGGGCGCGGTGGCGCATATCCAGATTTGCGGCACGACCTCTTGCATGCTGTGCGGGTCAGAAGACCTGATCGCCGTGTGCCAAGAAGAGATTAATGAGAAGCCTTATTTGCCGAGTGCGGATGGCAAGCTGAGCTGGGAAGAGGTGGAGTGCCTCGGGGCCTGCACCAACGCGCCGATGGCGCAGGTCGGCAAGGATTATTATGAGGACTTAACGGCGGATAGCCTGCGCGGATTGCTCAAGGAATTTGCGGCGGGCAATGTGCCTAAGCCGGGGCCTCAAAATGGCCGATTTGCAGCCGAGCCTAAGGGTGGGTTGACCTCGCTTAAGGATAAGACGGGCGAGGCGCATAATGGCTCTGTGGGGCTGGCGGTTGAGATCGGCGATAGCGTGAGGCGGATTGATGGCAGCGAGGTGCCACTTTGGGTAGCGCCTGTGCCGGTGGGGCAGCAAGAGGCAGTGGCCTCAAAGCCCGCGCCCAAGCCTAAGGCCAAGCCTAAGAAGGCGAAAGCCGCGCCTGCGGTTGCACCTTCTGACGCTGATAAGCCAGCGCTTTTGAGCGCGCCTGAGGGTGAGGCTGACGACTTGAAAAAGATTTCAGGTGTGGGGCCAAAGCTGGAAAAAGAGCTAAACGGCGCGGGTGTGTTTCACTTTAGCCAAATCGCCAGCTGGACAGAAAAAGAGATCGCGTGGGCGGATGAGAACCTCGTGAGTTTTAAAGGCCGGATAAGCCGGGATAATTGGGTAAGCCAAGCCAAAGAGCTGGCGACTTAAAAAGGGAATTTGAGCGATCAACTGGGAGAGAAAAACATGAGCAAGCATTATTCAAGTGACAATGAGTGCATTTTAACCGGAGGACTTTGGGCGCTGATAGCGGCTGGCGTTATCGGGCTTATCTCGTGGATTTTCGTTGATTTCTGGCCGACGGCGATTGTGGTTTTTGCCGTGGTGCTGCTGGCGGGGCTGATCATTGCGTTTTTCATGTGCAAGGCGCGCACGGTGGCGCGCGGCGGCGTGGATATTCGCGCGATTGATCTGGCGCGGGCCGAAATGGGCATTGCGGCACCGGATAACGCCGCGGATGTAGCTGAGGCCGAAGACGAAGCCGCCGCTGAAATTGCAGCCGCCAAGGCGGAGGCGGAAGCTGCAACGGCGAAAGCCAAGGCAGAGGCAGAGGCAAAAGCGGATGCAGCCAAAGCAAAGGCAGCTGCCGACAAAAACGCCAAAGCCGCTAAAGCTAAGGCTGCGAAGGCCAAGGCCGCTGAAGCCGAGCCAGCGCATGTAGCTGAAACTGGTGAAGCCAAGCCAGCGCTTTTGACTGAGGCGCGGGGCGGCAAGGCCGATGACTTGAAAAAGATCAAAGGTGTGGGGCCAAAGCTGGAAAAAGAACTGAATGCAGCGGGAGTTTTCCACTTTGACCAGATTGCGAGCTGGAGCGCTGAGGAAGTTCACTGGGCTGACCACCATTTGGTGAGCTTCAAGGGCCGCGTAAGCCGTGATAGCTGGGTGGACCAAGCTAAAGAACTGGCAAAATAACGGACGGGGCAGATTGCCTCGCCAAACACAAAAGGATAACGCATCGTGCCTGATAACAAGGACGAAAATCAGCAGAAGCAAGCGAGGCTGGCATCTTATGCCATTCTAGCCTCGGTTATGGTGCTGATGGGCGGCTCTTGGCTTGGGGGCCAGCTGGGCCTGCCGGTGCGTTACGCTTTTTTGTTTGATTTGATTTCATTGGCAGGGTTTGCCTTTGCGATGATCGTATTATTCAGGGTTTGGCGCGCGCGCCAAAAAGACGGAGAGTAAGATGCTCAAAGATAAAGACCGGATTTTCACCAACCTTTACGGGATGGAAGATCGCTCACT
>WTAL01000115.1 GCA_013139635.1 Paracoccaceae bacterium | reverse complement strand
TCTCTGCCGCCGTCACCGGATTTTTCACCGCCTTTGCCCTGATTCTCGCCATTGGCGCGCAAAATGCTTTTGTGTTGCGGCAAGGCCTGCTGGGCCACCACGTATTTGCCGTCGCCCTTACCTGCGCGCTATCGGACGCGATTCTCATCGCGCTCGGCGTGGCGGGGTTTGGCGCGCTTGTCGAGCAATTCCCCAGCCTCCCGCTCATCATGCGCTTTGCCGGCGCGGCTTTTTTAGTGGGTTATGGCGCGCTTAGGTTTTATGCGGCTTGGAAAGGTGGCGGGCATTTGGAAGCGGCCAAACCAGCGGCAAGCCTGCGCGCAACGATCATTACATGCCTCATGCTGACATGGCTAAACCCGCATGTGTATCTAGATACGCTAGGGTTGCTGGGGGCGATTTCAACCCAGTTTGAATCCACATCAAGCAAGGTAGTATTTGCCATTTCGGCCGTAACGGCTTCATTTACGTTTTTCTTTTCATTAGCTTACGGCGCTAAGTTAATGTCACCCATAATGCAATCGAATCGGGCATGGCAAATAATGGACGTGGGAATCGGGGGCTTGATGTGGCTATTGGCGCTTGGTCTGATTCTTGGTTAACAGTGCGATTCTCCTGAATCCGGCTCCAAGCCTCCGCAATCCGTGGCCAAAATGTCACACTCTTAAGGTTGTTTCGAGCTTAAGGCGGTAAGATCACCATTTATAACGCTTTTTTGAAATAATTTGCTTGGCCGAATCCCTGCTAGGCTTTATAACTAACTTACTGCTCGATAGGTTTCTTGCCTGTATGAAACCTGCCTCAAGACTTAGCGCCCTCCTTGTGAGGGCGCCTTTTTTTTGGCATTTCGCTTGTCACAAAACTGTCACGCAAAGCCGGTATAGTGATCTCCTATTGGAGATCAGCCATGAACATCCTTATCCTCTGCACCGGAAATTCCGCCCGCTCCATTTTGCTGGAAAGCCTCTTTAACGGGCTGGGTAAGGGCCGGATAAAAACGTTTTCGGCGGGGTCAAAGCCCGCGGGCACTGTCCACCCCACCTCCCTTGATCTCCTCAAGAAAAAGGGTTTTCAAACCAAAGATTTACGCTCAAAAAACTGGGATGAGTTTGCGCAACCAACGGCGCCCAAAATGGATGCGGTTATTACCGTCTGCGGAAATGCCCGCGATGAAACCTGTCCGATCTGGCCCGGTGCGCCACTGAAGGCCCATTGGGGCGTAGAAGACCCGGCGTCTGTCGTAAAGTCACCTATTGCAGCCTTTGAGGTGGCCTTTGCCATGCTCGAAGCTCGCGCCAAGGCGTGGCTTTCGCTTGATTTTGAGCGCATGGACCAAGCCGAGCGACAGCACCACCTGACGCGAATCGGTGAGTCTAGTCTTGTGATGTGACCCACAGCACCAGCGCGTCCTCAGTGCTGGTCGAGATCATGTTATGCCCCATCGTGGCATCATAATAGGCGCTATCGCCCACAGCCAGCCGCACCGGCTCATAAAACTCGCTGAAAAACTCAACCTCACCGGAGAGCACGTAAAGCAGCTCCTCGCCGTCATGGCGGACCCAGCCGTCAAAATCCTCGAAGGCCCGCGCGCGCACCGTGGCGCGGTAGGGCAGCATGCGTTTATGCGTGATATCGGCGGCGATGATTTCGTGCTCATAGGTGGCGGTAATGTGCGCCCTGCCCGCGCCCGCCTTGGTGATAGACCGCCGCGCCAGCATTTTACCAGATTTCGGTGGGGTAAACAGCTGCGGCACCGAAATGCCCATGCCCGAAGCCAGCTTGCGCACGGCTTCAAACGTGGGCGACATCTGCCCGTTTTCGATTTTGGACAGCGTAGAGCGCGCCAGCCCCACGGCTTCGGCGGCTTGCGCCAGTGTCCAGCCGCGTTCTTTGCGAAGCGCCCGAAGCCGCGCGCCTAGGTCGAGCTGGGCGGGGGCCTCCTGCTCGCGCTTATCGCGCTCAATAGACAGGAGTGTTGGTTCTGGCAGCTCTGGCATATCACCCTCGTTTCGCAGCCGTTATGCCCTTTTGACAAGGCTACAACAAGGGGTGATATCCCATTGCATACCGCTTGGGATTACGCCAAAGTGGCGCGAAAGCGAGGCCCCCATGACCACCATTCAAATCATTTCAGACCCCATATGCCCGTGGTGCTATATCGGCAAAACCCGCTTTGAGCGGGCCTTAGCCGCGCGGCCCGAGCATGGGCTTGATATTTCATGGAAACCCTTTCAACTTAACCCGAATATGCCGCCCGAGGGCATGGACAGGCGGGCGTATCTAGAGCGCAAATTCGGTGGCAAAGACGCCGCAGTGCAGGTTTACGGCGACATTCAGAAAGCCGCCGAGGGGGACGGTTTGGACGTGGCGCTGGATAAGATCACGCGCACTCCAAACACCATTAACGCCCATCGGCTTATCCACTGGGCGGGTGTTGAGGGCGTGCAAAATGAAGCTGTGGCCGCGCTTTTTATTGCCAATTTCAAAGAGGGGAAGGATATTTCTGACCCTGCACTGCTGGCTGACATCGCCGAATCTGTTGGCATGAACCGCGCCGCCACCGAGCGCCTGTTGGCCTCTGACGCCGAAATCAGCGAAACCAAGGCCGCCGATGAAAAATCCCGTGAGATGGGCGTGAGCGGCGTGCCGACCTTCCTGATTGATGGCCAGTATGTAGTGACAGGCGCGCGTGACACTGCTTTTTGGGTCGATCTGATCGACGAAATCAACCAAATTAAGGCCACCACTGAATGAACACCCGTTTTATCGTTCTGGTCGCGCTGCTGACCAGCCTGCTTGCCTTTGGCACTGATGCCATGCTGCCCGCCCTGCCCGAAATCGGTGCCGCGCTGGGGCTGGCGGATGGCAACCGTGTGCAGCTTATTGTCACCAGCTTTATGCTGGGCACCGGCCTTGGGCAGCTGTTTTTCGGGCCATTCTCTGATTATCGCGGCCGTAAACCCGCCATTTTACTGGGCCTCGGTATTTTTATTACGGGCAGCGTGGTGTCACTCACCGCGCAAAGTTTTGAGGTGATGCTGGCGGGGCGGGTGCTGCAAGGCCTCGGCGTGGCTGGCCCCCGCACCGCCAGCCTAGCGATGGTGCGTGACCTTTATAAGGGCCGCGATATGGCGCGGATTATGTCATTTGTGATGGCCGTGTTTATCCTTGTGCCCGCGCTCGCGCCCCTTATGGGCCAAGTGGTGATGCTCACCTGGGGCTGGCGCTCGATCTTTGTATCATTCATCCTGTTTGCCATGGTGGCATTCCTTTGGATGGCGCTCGGCCAGCCCGAAACCCACGTTGAGCGACGGAGGTTTTCGTTCGCAGACCTGTGGCAGGCTACGATAGCGGTTTTTAGCTCGCGCCAAACCATGGGGTTTGCCATTGTTGCGGGCCTGAATTTTGCGGCTTTTGTCGTCTACCTAAGCTCTGCCGAGCAGATATTTCGGGAAATTTTCCACGTGGGCAGGCTTTTCCCGCTCTATTTTGCCATTATGGCGCTAGCCATTGGCGCGGCCTCGCTCACCAACGCAAAGCTTGTGGTGCGGCTTGGGATGCACACGCTAATCACCCGCGCAATTTCTGCGCTCATCGGGTTTTCGCTGATATACACGGTTATTTTAGCCATTTTTCCAGCGGCCGAAAGCCTGTGGCTTTTCGTGAGCTGGGGCGTGCTTTCTTTCTTCAGCGTCGGGCTGGTGTTTGGCAATGTAAACGCCTTGGCGATGGAACCGATGGGGGCAAATGCGGGCATTGCGGCGGCGATTATTGGCGCGGTTTCCACCGTGCTGGCCGT
>WTAL01000079.1 GCA_013139635.1 Paracoccaceae bacterium | reverse complement strand
CAAGAAGCGCAAGGCGCATTGTTTTATGAATTTTCGATTGAGGATCATGTTCCGCTCGATCATGTTTTACGGGCAATTGACGGCATAATCGACTTATCTGGTGTTCGCAAACATCTGACCGCGTTTTACAGCTCAACCGGACGGCCGTCGATTGATCCTGAACTGACAATGCGCATGCTACTGGTCGGATATATCATGGGCATCAGGCCCGAGCGGCGGCTGTGTGATGAGGTCCATCTCAATCTGGCGTACCGCTGGTTTTGCAAGCTTGATTTGACCGATCCGATTTCTGACCATTCGACCTTCTCAAAAAACAGGCATGGCAGGTTTCGCGACAGCGGTATGCTTCGGCACGTATTTGAAACGGTCGTCGCTCAATGCATCAAAGCAGGGCTAGCAAGCGGGCAGCGTTATGCCGCCGACGCAAGCATCATTGCCGCTGACGCCAACCGTCAAAACTCCACGCCGAAGGCGGACTGGAACCCCGAGGCAATTGATCCCAGCGATGCACCACGCGCCGTTCGGGCGTTTCTGGAAACACTTGATGACGCTGCTTTTGGCGCGGCCAGCCCCGTTATCCCCAAGTTTATCTCACACTCTGATCCAGCATCCCAATGGACTGGTGCGCGTGGTGGCCCTGCGTATTTTGCGTATTCTACGAGCTATCTGATCGATACAGATAATACCGTGACCATGGATGTTGAAGCCACGCGGTCCATTCGGCAAGCCGAGGTCGGGGCAGTCAAAGCCATGATTGATCGAGTTAAGAAAGTGCACGATCTTATGCCCGAACGCCTGATCGCCGACACAGCATATGGCTCAGGCCCCATGTTGGATTGGCTGGTTGAGAAGCGTGGGATCGCACCGCATATTCCAGTAATCACTGCCCGGCAGTGCATGTTTACATGCATGAGAGCGAGATAAATCGGGGCGCAAGGATGGAACTTTTGAACGCGCCGACTTCACCTTTGATGCCGAGAATGATTTGTATATCTGTCCTGGCGGCAAAGAGCTCAAACAATATCGCCGTGCGTTTAAAACGCCAAGATCCGGTGCAAACAAAGGTGAAACGATCCGGTATCGGGTGCGAAAATTAGATTGTGATGCCTGTTCATTGAAAAAAACGGCGCTGCCCAAAAAAACCGAACCGCAAAGTAACACGATCAATCTATGAAGCTTCCCGTAATGTCGCCCGTGTCCTGTCACAAACACAGCAATATGCAATTTCGCGCAAACTGCGCAAAAAGGTTGAAATGTCATTTGCCCACCTCAAACGTATTCACGGCTTAGACCGGCTCCGATTACGTGGGCCATGCGGCGCTCACGACGAATTCATCTTCGCTGCAACCGCCCAAAACCTCAAAAAACTGGCCAAACTAGCGCCAGGCCCAATCCGGACCAGAGCCACCGTATGAAACAAGGGCGGGAGCCGTTTATGCAATGATGCGATCCGGTGGAAACGTGAGCTTTTCAACAGAATAAGCCGTTAGCTGCCGTTCGCCGACATAAGTGGAACGACACAGCAGCTATGTGGCCCGTGCACAATATGGATTGCAGGGCTGGAAACGTTCGCGGATTTACCCAGACTTCATATTTGCTGCGATGGAGAAAAACGGTACACGGCAAGTCACAATACTAGAAACGAAGGGGGATCAGCTTGATAATGCCGATACCGCCTACAAGCGGGAACGGCTTTCTGTCCTGTCCGATAGTTTTGCATGGGATAAGACCGTGTCTAGTAGTGAACTGGAATTGGTCAGCGACACAGGCGAGTCTGTGGCATGTACGCTTATTTTGATGGGCGGGTGGAATGCAAAATTGCCAGAATATCTTGGGAAATAATTATTGCCAGCTATCAGGAAGTAGGTTGGAAAATTTATTTATTTACGTCAATCAATGCATGATAAATCCGGGCGGTGAAATGGGTTGAAATGCCAAGTTCATCACTTGATTCATATTTCGCCTGTTTAAACAGTAGATTGTTCGCAGTCGGGGATGAGGTTTGTACGACAAGAGTTCCAACAACAGCTCCAACAAGACCGCCGCCCATCTTTTAACCACTTGATTTATAATGGTAAATAACTGGCGGAGGAGGTGGGATTCGAACCCACGGTAGACTTTCACCTACGTCGGTTTTCAAGACCGGTGCATTCAACCACTCTGCCACTCCTCCGACACGCAGCCAATACAGGCTATAAATTGATTCTGAAAGGCAAGATTTACAATATTTCGAAAACAACTGGCTAAATCCTGCCGGTGGGGGTGTTTTGCTTTCCATTTTTGCCATGCGGGACTCTTCCCTTGGCTTGTTAACTCCGGTAGAGTGCGGCCAACGACCACAAAGTGGCATCAAGCAGTGCGGCCTTATGCGTTTCCATAGGGTCGGGTTTTTTCGGCGAAAAACCAGGTGGAGCAGGAGATTTTTATGCACGTATCATTGGGGTATCCTTTATCGGTAAGGAAAGGCGTGGCGGCGGCGGCAGTTTTGCTAGCGCTTGCTGGGTGCGAAGAACTCGCAGACACGCCAGCTGGGGCTTCTCCAACTGCCCCTAGTGGGACTGGTGGCACATCGGTAAACCGCGATGTCGAACGGCCAGATGTATTTAGCGTGACGGAAAAAGCGCTGTGGGACGGGCGGCCCTCGCTTGGTGGCGTTTGGGTGGCCTATCCGGCCAATGTAGACCCCGAGCGGGTGATCATTCGTAATGGTGCCAACGGCAAAACCGTGATCGGCGCGCTTTTTCGGCGGGAGCGGGACAACCCGGGCCCAAAAATTCAGCTCTCGTCAGACGCTGCGGTGGCGCTGGGCATTGTGGCAGGTTCCCCAACCGAGATCAGCATTATTGTGCTGCGGCGTGAAGAGATTGTGGTAGATGTGCCTGAAGTGGCCGTGGACGAGGGAATGACCCCCCCACCACGCCGTGGAACAGTGGCCATTCCGGTGGTGGCTGCCCCTGTAGTCGCCCCCGTTTCTGACACCTCTGCCGCCAGTTTTGCCGAAATTGTCGAGCAAACTTTGGATGAGGTTCCGGCTACGGCAAGCGCCGTTGTGGCGCCGGTGGAAGCGCCGCTATCTGAAGGGTCTGGCGGGCTTTTCCGCTTACGTAAGCCTTATATACAAGTTGGCACTTTTGCCGAGGAAGCCAACGCAACGGCACTGGTCGAGCAGCTGGTTGCCGCAGGTGTGCAGGCGCAGGCACAGGCGGATGATCCAGAAAGCCCAACCTTGTGGCGCGTGGTTTCCGGCCCCTATGAAAAACGCTCCGAGCGCACGGCGCAGTTGCGTATCATCAAAGGCCTTGGCTTCACCGATGCCTTTTTCTTTAAGTAAATCAAGAGAGATATGATGACGTTTTTTGCGAAGATTTTACTGGCGCTGAGCCTGTTGGCGGCGGTTCCGGTGCAGGCCTTGGAAACAGCGGCCCGCGCGGCCATGGTCATTGATTATGACACCGGCACCGTGCTGCTGGCCAAAAACGCTGATGAGCCGCTGCCGCCTGCGTCTATGTCTAAGCTAATGACCCTCAACATGGTGTTTGAGGCACTGGAGGCGGGGCGCATTACGCTGGACGAAAAGTTCGCGGTGTCCTCTACTGCGGTGGCTGTGCGTGGCTCGTCAATGTTTCTAAACACGCAAGACAGGGTCTCGGTGGAAGACCTGATTAAAGGTGTAATTGTGCTTTCAGGTAATGATGCCGCGGTGGTGCTGGCCGAAGGGCTAGGCGGCACGGAAGCGGAGTTCTCACGCCAAATGACCGTGCGCGCACGTGAGTTGGGCATGATGAATTCAACCTTTGTAAACGCCACGGGTTGGCCCGGCGAAGGCCAAGTCATGAGCGCCCGAGATCTTGTGTTTCTGGCGCGGCGGCTGATCAAAGTCTTCCCTGAGTATTACACATATTTTGCCATTCGCGAGTTTCCGTTTGATGGCCGCACGCCCGATAACCGCTTTAATCGCAACCCGCTTTTGGCGTTGGAAATCGGAGCTGACGGCCTTAAGACCGGTCACACAAATGAGGCGGGTTATGGGCTTGTTGGCTCAGCCGTGCGCAACGGGCGGCGGGTGATTGTGATGATCACCGGCATGGAAAGTGCCTCGGCGCGCTCCAGCGAAGCCGAGCGGCTAATGAGCTGGGCCTTTCGCGAGTTTTCGATGAACACCCTGTTTGAGGGTGATGTAGAAATTGCCCGCGCCAAGGTGTGGCTTGGGGATGCAAGCGAGGTTGGCATGGCACCCGTGGAAGATATATCGCTGCTGCTGTCTTACCGCACCTTGCCCAATATCAAGGCCGAAGTGATCTTTGACGGGCCGATTGAGGCCCCGATCACTGCGGGCGAAATGCTCGGAGAACTAGTGATCGAGGTGCCCGATCGCGGCGTGCTGCGCTTCCCGCTAGCGGCGATGGCCGACGTGGCTGAGGCTGGCTTTACCGATCGCTTTAAAGCCGCATTTAACATTTTGAAAACGCGAGTGATGGCTGGCGAGCTGCTGTGAGCGACGGGTTTTTCCTAACGTTTGAGGGGGCCGATGGCTCTGGCAAATCCACCCAAGCGCGGCGGCTGGCCGAGGCGCTTAAGGCTGAGGGCCGCGACGTGGTGCTCACCCGTGAGCCGGGGGGCTCCACAGGGGCCGAAGAAATTCGGCGGCTGCTGGTGGAGGGCGACCCAGGCAGGTGGTCTGCCGAAACCGAGATTCTACTATTTTTTGCGGCGCGACGAGACCATTTGGAGCGCACAATCCTGCCCGCGCTCGAACGTGGCGCGATTGTAATCTCCGACCGTTTCAGCGATTCTACCCGTGTGTACCAAGGCGCCGCGCGGGGCGAGCTGCGGGCGGTGGTTGATACCATGCACAAACTTATGATCGGCAAAGAGCCTGATCTAACGCTGGTCATAGACATCGACGCCGAAACCGGCCTTAAGCGTGGCTTGGCGCGCAATTCAGGCGAAGACCGTTTTGAGGAGCTTGGTGCTGGCTTCCAGCAAAAGCTGCGCCATGGCTACCGCGCCCTGCTCACAGATTTCCCCACGCGCTGCATCGGTATTGATGGCAAGGGTGATGAGGATACCGTGGCCACGCGGGTGCGTGATGCCCTCATTGGCCGTCTGCCATGAGCGACGACGACGCCCTCCCAGAACCAGACGCCGTAGCCGGCGCGCCGCATCCGCGTTTTGCTGAGCAGGTATTTGGCCAAAGCCACGCTCAAGCGGCTTTTTTAGAGGCCTTCAACGGCGGGCGCATGCACCACGCATGGCTCATTTCCGGCCCTAAAGGCGTAGGCAAAGCCACGCTGGCTTGGCAAATCGCAAGGT
>WTAL01000033.1 GCA_013139635.1 Paracoccaceae bacterium | reverse complement strand
GACCGTGCTGAGTGCTCTGACGGCATGAGTGACCGCACTTACGGTTGGCAACTCCGTATTATCAACCCGTCATTAAACGGGTTGCAGCTCCGTAGTGGCTGCTGCCAAGCTGCTAACTAAGCGCGCTGGCCCAGCGGTAAAGCAGCGCCTTTTCCTGCGTTTTGGCAATACCTCGCCAGCGCCGCGCGCCGGTGGGGCGCTCATCAGATGGGGCCGCTGCCCGCCGCGCCGCCATATCCGCCGAAAAAATCGCAAACGCATAGCGCTGTTCGCCGTTTTTCTCAATATAGCCCGCCAGCCCGCGGGTAAAATTCAGCGTGCCGGATTTAGCGAATATCCGCACGCCCGGAATTTCCACGCCGTCACCGCGCTCATTTTGCAGGGCTATTTCTTTCATGATTCCCGCCAGCCCATTTCGGCTATTCCGCTTGGCTAGGAACAGCGCCATTTCCTTGGCCGAAACCCGTGAGCGGTCCGTGAGCCCCGAGTGGTTAAACAGGTTTGGCCGGCTTTGCCGCGATTGCTGCGCCACCCAGCGCCCCATGGCTTGCGCCGAAGTTCGTAAACTCCCAGAGCGCCCACCCGCCGCCTGTGTGGCGCTCAGCCCTAGCACTTCGGCTGTAAGGTTGGTGGAATACCGCAGCATATTGCGCGCGATGCTGCGCAAATTTTCGCTTTGTAGCCGTGCAATCACCGCACCCCGCGCCACCTGCTCGCGCTTTTGTGCTTGCGGCAGGCTAATCCCCTGCGCGCCCGCCAGCACCTGAAAAACCTCAGCGCCATAGGTGGCGGGGTCCCGCACCGGCAGCCAGCGCCCGCCGCCATTGCCTAGCGCCCCTTGCGCCACGCTCCAGCGCTCCACGCCGCCTCTATGCTCATAGCCATAGGTCGGCGCGCCCCGTCGTGAAATGCTCATGGTGGCGCTGGCCACCTGTGGCCGCACCCGCTCCGAGCGCGCATCCATCGTTACGCTATACGCCCCGCTTTGCCGCTTCCACTCAAAATACACGCGGTTATAATTCAGGTTCAGCCCCGAAATCCCGGGGTTATACCCCACCTGAATCGGCTGGCTTGGGTCGATTTCCGCAATCAACGGTAGCGCCGAGCTGACCACATAAAACCGCCCCGAAATCCGCCGCAGCCCCGTGGCCTTGGCAGCCTTCGCCAAGCGGTTCAGCCCGTCTGTATCCAGCGTAGGGTCGCCCCCGCCCACAAGGTAAAGGTCCCCCTCCAGCGTGCCACCATTAATCGGCCCCGTGCCCACCAGCGTGGTCTCAAATCTATGGTCATTCCCCAGCTTCGCCTGCGCATATAGCGCTGTCATCGCTTTGGTAACAGACGCAGGCGGCCGCGCCAAATCAGGGTTATGCCCCTCAAGCACCCGCCCGCTTTGCAGGTCCATCACCACACAGCCACAATTCTCAGCCAGCCCACTGGCCTGAAATATCGCCTCAAAAGAAGACGGCGGCGTAACCCGCCCCGCCCGCGCCGGAGGCCGCTCCACGCTTTCCCCATAAGCCAGCACCGGCACCAATGCCGACACCCCCGCCAATAAAGCCCGTCTCGTTACCTGCAAACTATGTCCGTCCCAACTTCGCGCTTATGGCGAATGATTTTAGGGATGGTATCGCGGGTGAGTAGGGGGATCAATCCTTTTGGATTGCAATCAACGAGAAATTAAAAATGCGAGTGCGGCTCCGCCAAGCAATGCAAGAGCAAGTCCGCTACTATCTTTAGATAATTCTTTTTTGCTAGCTACCTTAATATCTTCACTTCGAAGCTTCACTAAAGCAGCCTCAAATTCCGTTATTAGTCTTGCGGCAGGCACGCCAAGAGCAACTGATAGCCTTACTAACATACTCATGTTGGCTGGACTCTCGCCTCGCTCCAACCGACTAAGAGCGGGTTGGTGAAGGTTGAGCCGGTCGGCAAGAGCGGCCTGATCCAACCCAGCGTGCGTTCTGTGTTTTACTATGATTTGGCCGAAAATCGCATCAATGTGAGCGGCATGCTTGTAGGGCACTTGACACCTCAATAAAAGTTATCGTAGAACAAAAATGTTCACAGTGAGCAAATCATCGGTATTAGCGGTGATTCTTATTTAAGAAGGATAGTGTATATGTCTAGAAAGTTCAAGTTTGGTGATCTCCTAACCGTTTCAAAGTCTCTAATAGTGACGCATTCAGGAATTTATGTGGGAAATGGAAGGCTGATTGATAACTCTGGGAAACGGGGAAGTGTGGGGTATCGAAGCATAGATGATTTTGCGGATGGTAAGGAAATAAGTGTTATCCAATATGAATCAAAATATTCCCGCTCTCAAGTTGTCGCGAGGGCAGAAACTCGCATCGGAAAACCGTACAAATTGTGGTCGCAAAATTGTGAGCATTTTACCAATGAAGTTTTGTTCGATTCCATAACAAGCAAGCAAGCTGTTATAGGTGGGATACTATTATTAGTTGCTGCCGCCTATTTGCTTAATAAGAAAGGATAAGGTTCCTCCTCTCAGAAGCGACAACAAAGATTGAAGCCCCCTTGCCGATGCGATAAGAAGTGCAAAACCTCCACATCGGCAAGGACCCATCAAAATGGCATCATATCAATACGTTTATCACATGGAAGGCGTTTCCAAAGCTTTCCCCGGTGGCAAAAAACTGTTTGAAAACATCCACCTGTCCTTCCTCCCCGGCGTAAAAATCGGTGTGGTTGGCTCCAACGGGGCCGGTAAATCGTCCCTGATGAAGATCATGGCGGGCATGGATAAGGATTTTCAGGGTGAGGCATGGCTCGCTGAGGGTGCCAAAATCGGCTACCTCCCGCAGGAGCCCAAGCTTGATGAAAGCCTGAGCGTGCGTGAAAACGTCATGCTCGCCGTGGCCGAAAAGCAGGCCACGCTGGCCCGTTACAACGACCTCGCCATGAACTACTCCGAAGAAACCGCCGACGAAATGGCCACCTTGCAGGACCAGATCGACGCCGAAGACCTCTGGAACCTCGACAGCAGCATCGACATCGCCATGGAAGCCCTGCGCTGCCCCCCCGATGATGCCGATGTTTCCACCCTTTCCGGCGGTGAAGCCCGCCGCGTGGCCCTCTGCAAGCTCCTGCTTGAGGCCCCCGATATGCTCCTCCTCGACGAGCCAACCAACCACCTTGACGCCGAAACCATCGCGTGGCTCCAGCAGCACTTGATGGATTACAAAGGCACCATTCTCTGCGTCACCCACGACCGTTATTTCCTGGATGACATCACCAGTTGGATCCTTGAGCTAGACGGTGGCCGCGGCATCCCCTACGAGGGTAATTACTCTGCGTGGCTAGAGCAAAAAGCCAAGCGCATGGAGCACGAGGCCAAATCTGACAAAGCCAAAATGCGCACGCTGGAGCGCGAGCTGGAGTGGATGCGCCAATCGCCAAAAGCCCGCCAAGCCAAATCCAAGGCGCGGATCAATGCCTATAATGACCTCGCCAACCAGTCCGAGCGCGACAAGGTCGGCAAAGCGCAAATCATCATTCCCAACGGCCCGCGCTTGGGCAATAAGGTGATAGAAGTTGAGGGCCTTTCAAAGGGTTACGGAGAAAACCTACTGGTCGATAACCTCAGCTTCAGCCTCCCTCCCGGCGGCATTGTTGGTGTAATCGGCCCCAACGGCGCCGGTAAATCCACGCTGTTTCGCATGCTCACAGGACAAGAGGAGCCGGATGCAGGCACCGTGGAATACGGCGACACCGTAAAGCTTTCCTACGTTGATCAGAGCCGCGATCAGCTCGACGACAAAAAAACCGTGTTTGAGGAGATTTCCGACGGGCAAGACGTGATTAAACTTGGCGATGCCGAAGTAAATGGCCGCGCCTACTGCTCCAGCTTTAATTTCAAAGGCGGCAGCCAGCAAAAAACCATGAACCTGCTTTCAGGTGGTGAGCGTAACCGCGTGCACATGGCCAAGCTCCTGCGCGAGGGCGGCAACGTCCTCCTCCTCGACGAGCCAACGAATGATTTGGACGTCGAAACCCTGCGGGCCCTAGAAGACGCCATCACCGATTTCGCCGGCTGCGCCGTCATCATCTCCCACGACCGCTTTTTCCTAGACCGCCTCTGCACCCACATGCTCGCCTTTGAAGGCGACAGCCATGTGGAATGGTTCGAGGGCAATTTTGAAGACTACGAGCAGGATAAGATTAGGCGCTTGGGGCCGGAAAGCGTGAAGCCAACGCGGGTGAAATATAAGAAGTTTACGAGGTAGGGGTTGAATACGCAGGTGCCCTAACTATGTTAATACAAGATGCTAGGTCCCCAGCGGGGGCTGTTGGGCAGGGCCCTTACGCATTTAGCATTTAGCGATGCTATGCAAACCTCTAGCCGAGCGTTTGCTAAGGCCTTCCGGCAGATCCCTGACAAAGGGCAATCTGAGCCGGTAGAGGTCGACAGGTTGCCCCAAGTGATCATAGGGTGTGACCGAGCCGCCGTTATAACGGCGGGGTATAAATACTGAGCGAAAGTTAATCGCTCGGTGCACCGAGCATCGCATAAGGCTAAAGCCATGAAGCGTGTTTGGAAAAAGATGAAAGGACGAGTTACGTATGGTGACTTAATTGGAACTGTTTCTCTCGTACTGACAATCGCGAATTTTTTCGTATAAGTTGGCGGCCTTCGGGCCGCCTTCATCATTTTGTGGGAAAGTTGTAATCCTTCTCACCACCCTCTAGTTATAGCGATCGCGTGACAAACCATGCATACAGCGCTAAACACGGCAATACATTTTTTGCAGGTAGCCAGCCATGACCCCTTTCCTCATCCTCCAACTTCGCCCCGAGCCTGAAGCGGCTGACAGTGAATACGCGGCGATTCTACAAAAGGCGGGCCTTGCCCCTGCGCAAACGCAGCGCATTCGGCTTGATGTGGAGCCGTTGCCGGACAGCCTTAACCTGCAATCTTACGCCGGTATTATCGTTGGCGGTGGCCCCGGGTGTGTGTCTGACGCCCCTGAGGACAAAACCCCGACCGAGGCGAAGATTGAGGCGGCGGTGCTTTCCTTGATGCCGGAGGTTATCGAGCAGGATATCCCGTTTCTGGGCTGCTGCTATGGCATCGGCATCCTCGGCCATCACCTCGCCCGCGCGGTGAACAAAAGCAACTACGCCGAGCCGGTTGGCACCAGCCATTGCAGCCTCACCGAGGCGGGCAGGGTGGATGCGCTGACCCGTGACCTCCCCGTGCATTTTGATGCCTTTGTCGGCCATAAGGAGGCCCTGCAAACCCTGCCGGAGGGCTGCGCGCACCTGATAAGCTCGCCAACCTGCCCGTTTCAGATGATCCGGCATAAGCAAAACATCTACGCCACGCAGTTTCACCCCGAGGCCGATGCGGCGGAGTTCGAAACCCGCATTAACATCTATAAGCACAAGGGCTATTTCCCGCCTGAAGAGGCCAACAGCCTTATCGAGATGGTCCACGCTTCAAACGTGCACGCCCCCGAGCTGGTTTTGAAAAACTTCGTAACCCGCTATCAGGCATAAATCCGCCGCGCTCGAATCCCTCATATTGCAATCAAATAAGTAACCAACTACTTACTAAGTGCATTCTGATATTTGAGGACACCATGAAATACAAAACCACCCTTATGCTCGCCTTTCTGGTCAACACCACCCCGCTACAAGCCGAAACCCTCGGCACTTACCTGCGCAATGAATCCGAGCCTGTGCGAGTATCCACCGAGGACGGCCTGCTTTATTGTACCCGCGTTGACGACAATTTCGAGATCTGCAACGGCATGACCAGCACAGGCGAAAACACCTGGGAAGGTGACCGGCTGAAAAACCCCGACGGCCCGCGCTGGATAAGCGCCCGCGGCACGATCACGATTTCCGAAAGCGAAATGGCCTTGGAGGGCTGCATGATGGGCGGCGCCGTCTGCAAATCTATGACATGGCCCGTGTTGCCGGAGTAGGGAAAGTGGTGGGTGATGAGAGGCTCGAACTCCCGACATCTTCGGTGTAAACGAAGCGCTCTACCAACTGAGCTAATCACCCGACAAGGGGCGTTTTAGAGCAGGCTTGCGGCCTTCGCAAGCCTTGATTTGCCAAAAACCAAACTTTTCGCGGCTATTTCAGCCGCGATTTGCGCAGCTTGCCCGCTTGCTCCAAAATCGGGTAGGCCACAGCGGTAATATGCGAGTGAATCCGGCGTTGGTCTCGTAGCACATCCATGTGCAAGCTCGAAGTCGCTACGCTTTCGATTTTGCCTTCCTTCAGGCGCTCAAGGTGGTTTTGCACAAAGCCACCCTGCATTTTGTTAACCCGCGCCTTGTCTTTGATCAGCTGCTTGGCCAGCGCTACATCGCCCGAATTGAAGATATTAATCGCCAGCGTCAGGTTGGAAATCAGCTTGGTGTTCAGCTCCAGCAGGTCTTCTAGCCCTTCTTTACTAAAGCTGATCTCCTTTTTGGAGCGCCGCACCAACGCGCCCAGCAGGCTTTCCACGATGTCTCCCATATGCTCCAAATTGGTGGTAAACATTAGAATCTCCACCACGCGGTCACTTTCCGGCTGGTCAATTTCCTGCCGTGAAACACGGGTAACATAGGATTTAATCTCGTCATAAAGCGTGTCTACGCGGTCATCGAGTTCAATCAGTTCATCGACTTTTGAGTAATCATCTGAGCTTAGGCATTCGGAAACGCCGCGCAGCATGGTGTCTACCGTTTCAGCCATTCGGCCAACTTCGCGCGTGGCACAGGCTAGCGCCAGCACGGGGGTGTTGATCGAGTTTTCGTCCAGAAAGCGGGGGGTGTCCTCGTCTGTGATACTATTGCTGGGCTGGATAATCCGCTCCCACAGGCGCGCGGCGATGGGCACCAAAGGCACAAAAACAAGGGCGAGGGTGAAGTTGAATAGGGTGTGGAAGTTCACGACCAGCCGGGCAGGGTCGTCAGAAATGCGGCCTAGCAGCTCGGGCATATAGGCCAAAAATGGCACAAACGCGAGCGCGCCGATAATCTTGAAGCCAGCATTGCCAAAGGTCACGCGCCGCGCGAGGTCTCCCTCGGAAAGCGTGGCAATAATCGGAGGGATCACCCCACCCAAATTGGCGCCGAGCACCAGTAGGAAGGCAAGATCAATGCCGATAACGCCGCCCACAGCAAAGCTCATCACCAGCAGCACAATGGCAAGGCTTGAGTGGGAAACCCATGTGAGCAGAGCCGCCAACAGGATGGCGATCATTGGTTCTGAGCTGATGGATTCAAATACGTCTTGCAGAATAACCGATGTCCGCAAGGGCTCAGATGTTTGCACGATCAGCGAGAGCGCCAGCAGCATTAGCCCGAGGCCAAACACCGCGCGGCCAAGCTGGCGGGTTTTGCTGCTGCGCTTGGGGCCGTGCAAAATGAGGCCCACCAGCACAAGGATATAAGGCATCAACGAAAGATCAAACGAGAGCACCTGCGCCACCAGCGTAGTGCCAATATCGGCCCCGAGCATCACCGCCAAGGCGGCGGGCAGGGCAATCACACCCCGTGCCGCAAAGGAGGAGATTATCAGCGCTGTAGCCGTGCTCGATTGCACGATCAGCGTAACGCCAATACCGCTGAGGAACGCGCTAATGCGGTTAGAAACTGCGCGGCCGACAATCCGGTGTAGCTCTGAGCCAAAGGCGCGGGTTACGCCGGTGCGCACCATATAGAGGCCCCACAAAAGCAGGCTTACCGAGCCGATAAGGCGCATAAGGGATTCGGTGGCGCTCATTGTGTTATCTCCAAAAGTTCTGCATGCAGCTCGGGTGTAGCGGCGCTAATCACCCGCCCGTCAGATTCCAGCGTAAGCGGCTGGCCGTGCCAATCGGTGATCACCCCGCCGGCCGCCTCAATCAGCGCACAAAGCGGCAGGTAATCATAGGGCTGCAGGTTGTAATCGACCACGGCATCAATGTGCCCGGCGGCCAGTAAGGCGTGCGCGTAGCAATCATAAGCAAAGCGACGGGTTGCACCTGATTTGGTGAGCTGCTCCAGCACGGCTTCATCGTCCGTGCGCATGTGCTCGGCCTCGTGGATATAAAGGATGGCATCGCTCAGGGATTTTTGCCTTGATACGACAATCGGCACGCCATTGCACTGGGCTTCACGCCCCAAGCCCGTATAAACCTCGCCCATTGCCGGAATGCCGACCACGCCGATTTTGGGTTTGCCATGCTCCAGTATAGCCAGCAAAAACCCAAAAGTCGGATAACCCGAGAGGAAAGACCGCGTGCCGTCTATCGGGTCTAGCACCCATACACGGGGGCGCTCCAGCCCGCTGGCGCCTTCTTCCTCGCCAAAAACACCATCGTCAGGGAAATCTTTCGCTAAGCGCTCTCGCACAAAGGCTTCCACGGCTTTGTCCGCAACGGTTACGGGGCTTAGGTCGTCTTTTATCTCAATTCCGAGTTTGCCTCGAAAATACCCCATGGCCACTTTGCCAGCATCTTCAGCAAGTTCTTCAGCATAGGCGCGCAGGGCAGTATCTGTAATATTAGGCAAAACGTCTCCGAAACCGACAAAATGTCGCGGGCGGGACAATGCGCCTGTTTGCGACATATTGCCAGCTAAATCTCTCCCACCTTGTAATTATACGGTATACAGTCCATATACGCGCAAATTAGCTTAATAGGTCCGATATGTTTATCCGTTCAAAAATCACATTGCTTTTGCTCACGCTGGTCACAGCCTGCGCACAAATTTCGCCCATGGAAGCCACGCTTTCCAGCTCGGGTTATACCTCGGCTGATGTCGATTGCTTGTCTGAGGCGCTTTACCATGAAGCGCGCGGCACCACATATGAAGGTGAACGGGCCGTTGGCGAGGTTATTTTGAACCGCGCCGCAGATAGCCGCTTTCCGGCGAGCGTTTGCGGTGTGATTGATCAGCGCTATAATGGCTCCTGCCAGTTTAGCTATCGCTGCGACTCCATTCCGAATGACCGTTATAACGAGCCAGCCGAGCTTGCCAAAATGCGCAGCATTTCGCTGGAGCTTTTGATTGATCGCCAAGAAGACATTACCAACGGTGCGCTGTTTTTCCATGCGGCTAGCATGGTGCCGGGCTGGTTTTCAACCCTATCGGCGCGCGGACAATTTGGCGGTAATATTTTTTATCGTTGAGCAACACGCGGCATGGGCATTAACCCTGCCGCGCATTTTTGCAACTTAAAGCACGACCTGAATTTCAACCCTGCGGTTTTGGTCTGCCCTCGGGTTGCCAGCGTCTTTTAGTCGGCCTTCACCCATGCCAACGGCTTGCAAAACATTGCCATCAATACCGCATTCGCGCACCATATAGCGCACAACTTCGTCAGCACGCGCTTGGGAAAGCGACAGGTTATAATTCACCGAGCCAGAGGCATCTGTGTGGCCGATAATCTGGTAAGCGCCATGCGTGATTTCTTCACTCTCTACAGTGCTGGCCATCAAAGCGGCTTCATTGGCTTGAATCGCAGAACACAGCGCATCCACCTGAGATTTTGATTCTGATTTGAGCAAGGCCGAATCAAACTCAAAGAAGATTGTCAGGTCGATAACCATTTCTTCAGGTATGAGCGAGCCTTCTGTATTTGCCGCCAAGGCGTCTCCCGGCAGCTCTGTGACCAACGCCATGCCACCTTCTGTTGTAGCTTCTGGGGTTGATTCAGTCACAAATTCCAGGGTCCGCTCCGCGCCTAGCCCAGCGGCCAGTTGCTCACGTTGGGCTTGTAGCAAAGCAAGAATCTCGTCAGCGGTCAAAGCCTGAGCAGATGCTGCCATTGGGCTAATCAGTGCTGAAAAAGCCAGCAAAGCGGCGATTCTATTTTTTCCCATAACTTTTCTCCTTTTTAAAACATACGGCCAAATTGGCCAAAAATCCATTTTGCGACACGTAAATCGCTATCAATAGCCTTTATATGGGGCATTTACGGGTCTGTTACAAGATAGCGACTAACCACCAACGTTTCTGAGTCGTTTAGAATATTTGCCTGCGGTGCCAGGGCTTCTTGCAAGGCTGCAATTGATTCAGCCCTTGGCCGCAAGCTATCAAACAAGGGCCGTTTGCTCAGTATAGCCACCACCATATTGGTGCCAAAAGGCGCGACAACCCTAAAGCCGAGGTTTTCTGTAGAGGCTTCCGAAATAGGATAGGTGAGCCGAACACGTTGCTTGCCATCCACGGCCTTACCAACGGGGGGCACGGTGTGGGTTTGGCGCGAAAGATGCGGAATGAGGTGAAAAACCTGCCCATCGGCATCTACGTAAAACGCGTATAGAAACCCGTTTTGATCGCCGGGTATTAGCACGTCTATCACAGGGTTTTCGCCCTCGCGGAAAGGCTTAGAGCCGACCTCGCCATCGCGCTGGCCATAAGAGTAAAGCAGCTCCATGCCATTATCTTGCGGTGCGGGCAACATGGCCTCTATCTCGCATACCGGCGTGTTGAGCACGCCCAAATTGTAATCAATCCCGTGCCCCGGTGCGGCTTCATTTAGCACCAGATCAAAAACCTCCACATCACTTTCCCGGGCAATTATGCCTGAAACCGTAATCCGGTCATCAGGGCCAAGCAGCGTGCCGTCGCCACCGGTTATGCGAAGAGGGCCACAGGTTTGATACGTTGCGATAAGCTCGTTGAGCGGGGCCAGCGGCACAGGTGGCACGGCCACCGTTATTGCCACACTGGTTTCCACATCCACTAGCCTGCCGGTGGCCTCAAATGCTGCTCTTACCGCCGCGGCAGAGGCTTCACTTTCTGCCTCCCCGCTCAAGCTCACGGCTTCGTCTATCATTTCAACCTTCCATGAATTCAGCGGCTTAGCCTCTTTCACCATGCTCACAATTATCTGCTCCCAGCGGTCATTTGGCTCGCCGCTGGCATTTTCAAGGTCGGGGTTGATGGTATATTCACTATAAGCCAGTTGTAGCTGGGTAAGCATTTGGGCGCCAGCTTCAGGCCCGCGCACAAAGCCAGCTATGGTTATGAAGTTGGTGCCATCATCGTGCCGAGCGCGAATGGTGTAAGGCGATTCAGCTTCATATTTGGCCGGAAAAACCAGCTCTTTGCCAGGGCCAAAGCCAAAAAACCAGCCGCCGCCGCCAAGGGCTGCAATGAGGAGCAGCACGATAAATTTGCCAAGGCCACCGCCACCCGGCTCTTCGGGCAAGGCCTGAAACGAGCTGGCGGGTTTAGACGGCGTAATCATGGCGGGCTCAGCTGGGGCGGGCGATGTCGAAACTGGCGCGGTAGTGGTCGGCGTGCCGCCCAGCCACTGCACCATTTCGTTAGCGCTCTGAAAGCGGTCCTCGGGCCGTGGCTCCACTAGCCTAGATATTAGCTCACCAAGCTGGCCGGGCACATCACGGGTATCCACACGCTGTGCTTTGGTTTGCACAATCTCCATCAGGGAGGAGCCGACCTGACTGGATTTGCCGCGGTAAGCATTTAGCAAGGTCACCCCGAGGCTATAAAGATCCGAGCGGGCGTCTACATCGCCGTTGAGCTGCTCGGGCGAGGCGTATTGATATTTGCCCGCAAACCCGCCGCCAACAACCGTTTGGGCGTTTTCGGAAATATCCCGCGCAATGCCAAAATCGATCAGCTTGGCTTTAGCGGGGTCGCCGCCCGGTAAAATGATGTTGTCGGGCGAAATATCACGGTGAAAAGCGTTTTGCGCATGGGCGGCCGCAAGGCCTTGGCCCATGCGGCGTGCGACTTGCAAAAGTGCGTCAGGGGCCATCGCACCTGTGGCTTGCATGATCTCGGCAAGTTGCTGGCCCGCGATAAACTCCATCACCAAAAACACAAATCCGCCATGCATTTCTGATTTGAGCAGCTCGTTATAACGCACCACGGCGTCGTCTATCACATTGTGCAACACGTCGGCCTCACGCCGCATCAGGTTAATAAAGGCCTCGTTTTGCGAGAACTCTTGCTTGAGTATCTTAATGGCGAATTTTCGGCCGGATACAATGTTTTTGGCGAGATAAACTTCGCCCGTGCCGCCAGAGCCGATCAGCTTTTCGATCACATAAGTATTGTTGAGCAGCTCGCCCGAACGTAAAATGCCTTCAGGTGTGTTCACGCTAATATCCTCGCTTGTTTGTCGCGCATGCTAGCGGCTCCCAAAGTTAAAATCCACCTTTTTGGCATTTTCCAAGTGGCGAATACTTGCGCATCTCCGCCGGTTTCGGCGGAAACCCCTCATAGACCCTTGTATAACTATTCCCTCCCCCCATATGCGTTACACTGAATGTAACTGAATACTAACATAACCTTGGAGCCACCAATGAAAACCTTTTTGATCTCGACCGCCGCAATTGCAATTCTGGCCACGTCTGTTTCTGCCGCTGGCACGCCCGGCGCCGGATTTCTTGATAGCTGGGACGGCGACGCAAACGGCGCGGTGACTTTGGCGGAAATCGCTGAAAAGCGCGAAAACATCTTTTTTACCTTTGACGAAAACGGCGACGGCAGCTTGACGGCTGAAGAGTATGTAGCTTTTGATGAAGCGCGCGCGGCTGATCAAGCAAGTGAAGGCCATGGGAATAAGGGCGGGGGCCACGGACAAGGCGCCGTTGGCATGACCCTTGAATTTAACGACGTTGATGGCAGCGGCGACGTAAGCATGGCCGAATTTATTGGCCAGTCCGAAGCATGGTTTGCCATGATGGACCGTAACGGTGACGGCGAAGTAACCTCCGCTGATTTTGGCCGCCAATAAGGCTGTAGGGTGGGTGCTTGCACCCACCAATTTGGCGGGCCTAGCCTAAAGGTTCGGCCCGCATTTTACGCTCAAGCCTGCGCAGGCCTAGTGATAGCGTAACGGTCATCAGTAAGTAAACATAGGCGACAATATTATACGTTTCGAAAAACCGGAAGCTGCCCGCCGCATAAATTTTGCCAAGCTGCGTAATGTCGGCCACACCAAGCACCGAAACCAGTGAGCTATCTTTGATAAGCGCAATAAAATCATTGCCAAGCGGTGGCATGATGGTGCGCACAGCTTGCGGAAATATGATGTGCCGAAAGCGCTGCCAGCCATTTAGCCCCAGCGCCTTGGCGGCTTCGATTTGGCCGATATCAACTGATTGTATCCCCGCCCGAAACACCTCAGCAATAAACGCTGAGTATCCAATGGTAAGGGCCAGTATAGCCTTCCACATCATGGAAAGGTCACGAGTGCGCATCGCGTCAAACCCCAGCGGCTCTATCACCCAGTTTATCGCCACCACAAGGCCGGGGGCGGCCACAAAGGCAATGTAAAACAACAGCACCAATATCGGAATGCCACGCACAATTTCGATGTAAAACCGCGCGAGCTGCCGGAAAATCATAAAACGCGAAAGCGAGCCAACCGCTAGCAAAAGCCCAAATGCTGAAGCAATAAGGAAGGTAACCACCGTTACAAATATCGTAACCCAAACCCCCTTGGAAACGATGGTAATAACCTGTGTATAAAGCTCGTCTGTAGCCACGCGATACGCGAGGTAAAGCCCGATGGTGGCGGTGACCAACAGCCAATACGGAAAGTCGTTATCTTGTCGAGGATGCAAGGGATAATCCTAAAAACCCCTCCCGACGCTAAGCGCCGGAAGGGAAAGCGGCGTTAGCCACCAATTTTATACTCAAGGAACCACTTGGTGTTGAGTGCATCCAGCGTGCCGTCAGCGCGCATGGCGGCAATGGCAGCGTTAATTGGCGCTACGAGGTCTGAGCCGCGCGGGAAGATAAAGCCAAAATCTTCAGTCCCCAACGCATCGCCTACGATCTTCAGGCCGCCGTCAGAGGCATCAACATAGCCGTTGCCAGCGGTGCCATCGGTGAGCACAAGGTCTACATCGCCAGCTTTAAGGGCCTGCACGGTGGCACCAAAAGTTTCAAACAATTTAATGCGCGGGTTGGCTTCATCGCCATCAAGCACATCATAAACGCCAACATAAAATGGCGTGGTGCCGGGCTGGGCGGCCATAAGCAGCTCAGGGTCAGCGGCAAAGCCAGCGGCGTCGCTAAAGCGCGTCTCATCGCCCGCCACAAGCATCACCATTTCGGAGCGCATGTAGGCGTCAGAAAAATCAACCTGCTCGGCACGGTCTTCGCGGATAGTAATGCCGGTCATGCCCATATCATACTGCCCATCAGAAACCGCAGGGATCATCGCATCCCAGCTGGTGTTTTGGTATTCAACGGTCATGTTAAGGCGCTGGGCAATCTCTGCCATCGCGTCATATTCCCAGCCAATGGCTTCCCCTGTGGAAGGCTCAACAAATTGCAGCGGCGGGTAAGCGTTTTCGGTCACAACCACAATCGTGCGGCCGCCCATATCTGGCACATCTTGGGCCATTACGCCCGTTGCAAAGCCAAGCGCCACCGCGCTTACGAGAATTGATTTGAGTTTCATCATTACCTCCAGTTGGTTTCTTAACGGAGTATGAAGGAAGAGAATGCGACTCGCAAGGTGTCGGATTCGTAAGATGGGGCGTCGGGGCGTGGCGCTTGAAATCTGGCGCGTTCCGGTAAACAATCAGCAAACAGGTTTTTGAGAGGTGCCGCTATGAAAGATCGTATAAAAGCTTTGGTTGTGGGCGGCGGGGCTGTAGGGGCGGGCATTGCCTACCATTTGGCGAAAGCCGGCTGGGATGATGTGGTGCTGCTGGAGCGGGACGAGCTAACGAGCGGTTCTACATGGCATGCGGCGGGGCTGTTGCCGCTGTTTAACATGGGCTATGCGACCAGTCACATTCACGATTATTCGGTGAAGTTTTATAAAGAGCTGGAGGCCGAAACCGGCCTGAATGCCGGGTTTTCGGTGGTCGGCAACCTGCGCATGGCGCAAACCGACGCGCGCATGGATGAATACATGCTTTATGCCACCACGGCCGATAGCGTGGGCATTGAATATGAATTCCTGACGCCCGAGCAAGTGAAAGAGCGCTGGCCGCTTATTCGTACCGAGGATTTGAAGGGGGCGCTTTACCACCCCGCTGACGGCTATATCAACCCCGCCGACGTGACCATGGCCATGGCCAAAGGCGCACGGCAACGGGGTGTTGAGATCATCCGCAAACG
>WTAL01000113.1 GCA_013139635.1 Paracoccaceae bacterium | reverse complement strand
ATTTGGTTATTCACCACGATATGAATTGTGCCGCCAGTGCGATGCCCGCGCAGGCCCGACAGGCCAAAGCACTCGGCAACCACGCCTTGGCCGGCAAAAGCTGCATCGCCGTGCAGCAGAACGGGCATAATGGTGCTGCGCTCCATATCGCCGACCTGCTCTTGCTTGGCGCGCACTTTGCCCAGCACCACGGGATTCACCGCTTCTAGGTGAGAAGGGTTGGCCGTGAGGCTCAGGTGCACGTTATTGCCGTCAAACTCACGGTCTGAGCTGGCCCCGAGGTGGTATTTCACATCGCCCGAGCCTTCAACGGAATCCGGTTTGCTACTGCCACCCTGAAACTCATTGAAAATCGCGCGAAACGGCTTGGCCATCACATTGGCCAGCACAGAAAGCCGCCCACGGTGGGGCATTCCAATCACGATCTGCTTTACGCCCAACGCCCCGCCGCGCTTGATAATCTGCTCCATGGCCGGAATCAGGCTCTCGCCGCCATCAAGGCCAAAACGCTTGGTGCCCATGTATTTTACGTGCAGGTATTTCTCAAAGCCCTCGGCCTCCACCAGCTTATTCAGAATCGCCTTGCGCCCCTCATTAGAAAAGCCGATTTCTTTGCCATAGCCCTCAATACGCTCCTTCAGCCAGCCAGCCTCGGCTGCACTAGAGATGTGCATGTATTGCAGGGCAAACGTGCCGCAATAGGTGCGCTTAACGATCTCTACGATCTCGCGCATGGAGGCATGCTCCATGCCCAACACGTTATCGAGAAAAATCGGACGGTCCAAGTCAGCCTCGATAAAGCCATACATCGCGGGGTCTAGCTCAGGGTGCAGCTTGGGGGCCTCAATGTGGAGCGGGTCCAGATTGGCGGAAAGATGGCCGCGAATACGGTACGCGCGGATAAGCATCAGCGCGCGGATGGAATCCAGCACCGCTTGCTTAACTTCAGCCTCCGAAATCGAAGCGCCCTTCTCAGCCGCCTTGGCGCGGATTTTATCCGCTGCCTTTTCAGGCTCGGCAGGCCACTGCCCATCCAGCGCCGCTGTCAGGTCATCCGCTGGCTCTGGCGGCCAATCTTTGCGGCCCCAGCTTGGCCCATCGGCCTCGGCCTTGGCATCTGCCGCCGCCACGCCGAGCGCGGCAAAATAAGTGCGCCAGCTTTCGTCTACCTGCGAGGGGTCACTCGCATAGCGCGCCTGAAGCTGCTCGATATACTCAAGGTTATGCCCCTGCAAAAAGCTTTCTGCATGGAATTGGTCGTTATTAGATTGATCGTTCATGGGGATACCTCATGAGGGTTTGGGCCGAATTTGTTGGAATTGGGTTGGGAGGGCTTCACAAGCCACCACAATTGCAAAATGAAGCCGGAGACGATAATAAATCCAGCTCCGTAAGAAGCTGGCTGACCCATTGAAGGGCCGAGAAGAGCGCCAAAAGCTATCCCCGCGATTATGCCTACAAGGGGAAATAGTACGTAATACCCTGATTTTCCTGTGTCATGTAGTCTACGCACCATAACTGTGATAGACGGGATGATTATCGCCAAGCTGATAACAATCTCTATTGGGCCGGGGTCTTCGCTAAATCCCCAGATCAAACCATCTGTGATCAACGCAGAAAGACTTGCCAAAATGGTTGCGAGATAAAACCACCAATACTCCGCCCTCGTAGCGCGGCCACGAAGGACAAAATACTTCCGAAAACAGGTTTTGGTGGCTTTGATCATTTTGAAGCTACCCAATCGCCTTAAGCACAGCTTGGCCGAGGTCTGCGGGGCTTTCGGCCACCACAATGCCCGCGCTTTTCATCGCTTCGATCTTGTCTTCCGCGCCGCCTTTGCCACCGGCAACAATCGCGCCTGCGTGGCCCATGCGGCGGCCCGGAGGGGCTGTGCGGCCAGCAATAAAGCCGGCAATCGGCTTGGAAATGCCCTTTTTGGCCATGTCTTTGATGAACTGCGCCGCGTCTTCCTCGGCAGAGCCACCAATTTCCCCGATCATAATAATGCTCTGGGTTTCGTCGTCATGCAGCAGCAGATCAAGCGCATCAATATGCTCGAAGCCCTTAATCGGGTCGCCGCCAATGCCAATACACGTGCTTTGTCCAAGGCCAATATCTGTGGTTTGCTTCACCGCTTCATAGGTCAGCGTGCCGGAGCGGGAGATAACCCCCACAGAGCCGCGCTTATGAATATGCCCAGGCATAATGCCGATTTTGCAAGCGTCTGGCGTAATAACCCCCGGGCAGTTTGGCCCAATGAGGATAGATTTAGCCCCCTGAAGGGCGCGCTTTACCTTCATCATATCCAGCACCGGAATGCCCTCGGTGATGCAGACAATCAGCTCCATTTCAGCGTCAATCGCTTCCAAAATCGCATCAGCCGCGAAAGGTGGCGGCACGTAAATCGCGGTCGCGTTGGCTTCTGTCGCGTGCTTGGCCTCGGCCACGGTGTTAAAGATCGGCAAGCCAATATGGCTTTGCCCACCTTTGCCCGGCGTTACGCCGCCCACCATTTTGGTGCCATAAGCAATCGCTTGCTCAGAGTGGAACGTGCCCTGCGAGCCGGTAAGCCCTTGGCAGATTACCTTGGTATTTTCGTTTACAAGTACGGCCATTATTTAGTTTCCCTATAAGGTTCGTGGTGCAGCGTAATTGGATACCATCTTGGCTCCTTATACTGCCTCAACGATTTGGCTATTTTCATTTTGGACATCACCCCGTCGATCGCATAGAGTAGCGGTGTTGACGGAACAAAAAATAACTTCTTTGCAGCACGCAAATTCTCAATTGCCGTGGCCACGTTGCTTGAAAGCCCCCACCAATAGACGATGTTTTGGTAGCCGTTCATAACTAGAGAGATGTCTCCCTCTTCGTCAGGAAATGCCCGCGCGACTTCCACGAAACTTACATGACCTTTTTCGCGAACAAGCTTTAGTAGGTTCGTCTCGATTTCATTGATATCCATAATCTAAGACTACCCCTTCACCGCCGCCACAATCTTCCGCGCGGCATCGCCAAGGTCATCCGCAGCAATCACACCAAGGCCTGAATTGTTGATGATCTCTTTGCCCTTTTCCACATTCGTGCCCTCAAGCCGCACAACAAGCGGCACTTTCAGGCCCACTTCTTTCACGGCAGCCACCACGCCCTCGGCGATCACATCGCAGCGCATGATGCCACCGAAGATGTTGACGAGGATGCCTTTTACGTTTGGATCAGAGGTAATGATTTTGAACGCTTCGGTCACCTTTTCAGTGGTCGCCCCGCCGCCTACGTCAAGGAAGTTCGCAGGGGAAGAACCATAAAGCTTGATGATATCCATCGTGGCCATCGCGAGGCCCGCGCCGTTCACCATGCAACCAATTTCACCATCGAGCGAAATATAATTCAGATCAAACTTGGAGGCGGCCAGCTCTTTGGCGTCTTCTTCGGTTTCATCCCGCAGCGCCAGAATTTCAGACTGGCGATACATCGCGTTATCGTCAAAGCCCATTTTGGCATCGAGGCACACAAGGTCGCCCTCGGTGGTGACGATCAGGGGGTTGATTTCGAGCATTTCGCAATCACGCTCAATGAACAGCTTATAGAGCTGGTTGATCAGCTGCACACATTGCTTAACCTGTTTGCCCTCAAGCCCGAGAGCAAAGGCAACGCGGCGGCCATGGAAGCCGGAAATGCCGGACGCCGGATCGACGTTAAAGCTCAGGATTTTTTCGGGGGTCTCGGCGGCTACAGTCTCGATATCCATCCCGCCTTCGGTGGAACACACGAAAGACACGCGGGAAGACACGCGATCAACCAAAATGGCCAGATAAAGCTCGGTGGCAATGCTGGCGCCGTCTTCGATATAAACACGGTTCACAACCTTGCCCGCGGGGCCAGATTGATGAGTCACCAGCGTGCGGCCCAGCATTTTTTGCGCTTCTTCAGCGGCCTCGGAAACAGATTTGGTAATGCGAACACCGCCAGCCTCGCCAGCCTCAGGCTCAACAAAGCTACCCTTGCCGCGCCCGCCTGCGTGGATTTGGGCTTTCACAACCCAGATCGGGCCATCCAGCTCACCGGCGGCGGTTTTGGCGTCTTCAGCGCGCAGCACCGCGCGACCATCGGAAATTGGCGCACCGTATTCGCCCAAAAGCTTCTTGGCTTGATACTCGTGGATATTCATTCGTATGTCCCTTTTTGCAGCAATTTCCGGTTTGTGCACCCTAAGAGGTAAACAAACCGTATGGTTAACGCGCATTAGACACGAAAAATCGGGCCTGCAAAGCCATTTTGTCGCAGTTGGGGTAAAATTGGGATGATAATGTGGTTTTGTGATCATACGAATTTCTGGTGTGATCACAAAACTTGGCATTAGTTCAGCATGAAGGCGAATCCGATGGAATTTCCGGAAACCAGCCGCTCAAACGCGCGCATGCTGGCTGATGTCGCCACCGGGCCGCGCTCCATATAAGGCAATAGGCCAGACCCATGCACCCATGTAACGATATCCACAACGGGCGGGTTCATGAACATCTCTTTAACATTGATACCTGCCGCCGGCGAGACCCGCCAGTGGTTGACCAGCAACTCACCATTCAGAATCGCCTCGGCATCGGCCAATACGGCTTGCCACGCAATACCGATATTTTCCGGCATTTCAATGCCAAGGGCAGATTGCTGGTTTGCATTTGGAATCCACTCCAGTTGGTTATCAGTTTCTTGCGCAACTTCTGCCCAGAATGTTTTGTTTTCTGCAATCATTTCAAGGAAATGTGCGTGGGCAGTGCGGGTGTGGCTAGCCTGTGGCTGGCTGTTAAGCGCGCCATAAACCATGGCGAACTGGTCAACCCAGCTCACTTGGTTAGAGCGTCTACCCATAATGCCCGCAATGGGGCCATTGCGCAGCGCAGCCATCTCGGCATTGGTTTGCATCACCACTTCGATCGCCTCTGTCGGGTCAAATGCCAAAACCATTTCCGAAATGCCGGAAATGAGGTGGGTATAGGCGGTGAGCCACGCCACATCGGCGGTATCAAACTGCACTTTTATATTGGTCGGCATTTGCTCCATGTCGCGCAACTGGCGGCGAGACATCACCGCAGAGGCACCGATTTCCATGATGCCCTCGTTTTCATCCCGCACCTCGTTCATGTTGATGTCAAACCATAGGTCTTGCAGGTTTATCCGCAGAGCAACCTCGTCGTTAACCGCATCAAGCGCCGCACGGCTAGCATTCATATCGGCCCGCAATTCGGCAAAAATATCGGTAACCAGATCAGCCCGAAATGGCATTGCATTTGGGTTGGGCTCTATCGGCAGCCGCAAAACCGGAATATCCAGATCCTCCATCGAGGCATTGTGTTGCCAGCGGATTTGCAGGGTTTTTTCAATGCCACGCAGAAAATGCACGGCCCCAAGTGCGAAGTACTGATCACCGGTTTTTTCAGCGATACCGGCCAGCCGTGTTTGGGCCTGAGACAGAGTCTCGGTTGCATCAAATGGGTTGGTTTGGGCTTGCGTAATACTGGCCGCCAATAAAAACGGCATTATAAATCTAAATTTCATTTTAACCTCCACAAATTGAACTGTGTTCATGAACTATGTTCGAAAATAGAAAATTCAAGGTATTTTGGAGCAAAAAAACAAAAAAGGCCATACCCAAGCGGATATGGCCTCATTTTTAGAATCGAGTTTGCGCTTAGGCAAGTGAGCCGTCAATGCCAATGCAAGCTTCTACAAGCCCAGCCACAGCCGCGGCAGATTTATCAAACATCGCCTGCTCCTCAGCGTTCAGTTTGATTTCCACAACCTTTTCAATACCGCCAGCACCAATGATCGTTGGCACGCCAACATAGGTGTCTTTCAGGCCATAGGCATCAGCCACGTGCGCTGCGCAAGGCAGCAGGCGCTTTTGGTCACCAAGGTAGGCCTCAGCCATTTGAATGGCGCTTGCCGCAGGCGCATAAAACGCGGAGCCGGTTTTGAGCAGGCCTACAATTTCGGCCCCGCCATCACGGGTGCGCTGGATGATGGCATCTAGCTTTTCCTGTGTGGTCCAGCCCATCTCAATGAGGTCTGGCAAGGGAATGCCGGCAACGGTAGAATAGCGCGCGAGTGGCACCATGGTGTCGCCGTGGCCGCCAAGCACAAAGGCCGTTACGTCTTTAACCGAAACTTCAAATTCGTCTGCCAAGAAATGGCGGAAACGGGCGCTGTCGAGAATGCCAGCCATGCCACAAACCTTGTTATGAGGCAGGCCAGAAAACTCACGCAAAGCCCAAACCATGGCGTCTAGCGGGTTAGTAATACAAATCACAAAGGCATCTGGCGCGTGGGCGGCAATGCCCTCACCAACAGATTTCATAACCTTGAGGTTAATGCCCAGCAGGTCATCACGGCTCATGCCGGGCTTGCGCGCCACACCAGCGGTTACGATGCACACATCTGCGCCCGCAATCGCCGAATAATCATTGGCGCCACTCATGGCAGCGTCATAGCGATCCACTGGCGCGCTCTCGGCGATGTCCAAGGCTTTGCCTTGCGGAATGCCTTCAGCAATATCGAAAAGGACAACGTCGCCCAGTTCTTTCATCGCTGCCAAATGTGCCAAAGTCCCGCCAATTTGTCCGGCCCCGATTAGGGCTATTTTTGCGCGTGCCATCGTATACTCTCCTGGAGTTTGTTGATTTCGCCACCGGATTACGCCTATTTTTGATTCTCTGCAAGCGTTGCTTGCTTGACAAAAACACTTGTTTTTGCCGGAGCCCCCGTTAAAGTGCTGCACTGCAACATATAATAGGAGGCCCACATGTCCTACCCTTACCGCTCGGTGCTTTACTTGCCCGGATCGCGCGAGCGCGTGCTGGAAAAGGCCAAAGGACTGGCCGCTGACGCGCTGATCTTTGATCTGGAAGACGCGGTGGCGCCCGAAGACAAGCTGGGCGCGCGCGGATTAGTGTGTGAAATGGTGCAGCGCGGCTATGGTGCTCGCAAAAGGTTGATACGGGTTAACGGGCTGGATAGCCCATGGGGAGAGGCCGACCTGAACGCCGCAATAGCGGCTGAGCCGGACGGGATTTTGATTCCAAAAGTGAATAACGCGGCGGAACTTCAGGCGATAGCGGGCCAGCTTAGAGGCAAAACGCGCCTCTGGGCGATGATGGAAACGCCGCTTGGTATTTTAAATGCCAAGGAAATTGCCGCCAGCACGCCTCTGCTGGAGGGATTTGTCATCGGCACAAATGACCTCGTAAAGGAGCTGTTTGCCCAGCACACACCCGACCGCGCCCCCGTGCTGACATCGCTTTCGCTGTGCCTTTTGGCCGCGCGGGCGCATGGGTTGGTGTGCGTTGATGGCGTTTATAATACCTTTAAAGACGAGGCAGGCCTAAAGGCCGAGTGCCAACAAGGCTTAGAGATGGGTTTTGACGGGAAAACCCTCATTCACCCTGCTCAGGTTGACACCACAAATGAGGTTTTTGCTCCCGATGAGGCTGAGCTGGCGCTGGCGCGGCGCTATATTGAGGCCTTTCAGACCGCGTCCGGTGTGGCGGTGGTTGACGGTAAAATCGTCGAAAACCTGCACGTAGAAAATGCCGTGCGTTTGCTGGCCAAGGCCGATATGATCGCCAAAATGAAAACATAGGGGACGATCATGAACTTACTAATAGCCGGCGTAGCGCTGTGGGCCATTGCACATTTTTTCAAGCGGTTGGCGCCGGAAATGCGCGCGAATATGACCGCAAAAATGGGGGAAGGCTCCAAAGGCGTGATGGCGCTGCTCATTGTTGTGTCTATTGTGATGATGGTGTTTGGCTACCGCGCTGCGCCGGTTGAAATTGTATACGACTTGCCCAGCTTTACCCGCCATATCAACAACACTTTGATGATTATCGCTGTGATCCTGCTGGGCATGGGAAACTCAAAAGGCCGCGCTCGCACATGGCTGCGCCACCCCATGCTTTGGGGTGTCGTGGTTTGGGCTGGCGCGCACCTGTTGGTGAATGGCGATATTGCCTCGATCGTGCTGTTTGGCGGCATGGCCGCATGGGCGCTGGCCAATATGGTGCTGATCAATGTGCAAGAAGGCGCGTGGGATAAGCCCGAGGCTGGTTCTGCGGCGGGCGACATAAAACTTCTAATCATCTCAGCCGTTGTTTTTGCCGTCATTTCCGGGCTGCACATTTGGCTCGGCCCCAACCCTTTTGGAGGATAATATGCTCGCCTACCGTTTACTAACCGAAGACGATACCTCAGCATTTTGCCACAAAGTTTCCGAGGCATTGGCTAAGGGCTGGTCGCTGCAAGGCGACCCTACCATGACCTTTGACGCCAAGCGCGGCGTGGTGCGCTGCGCCCAGGCTGTGGTCAAGGAATATGAGGGCAACTACACCCCCGACATGAAGCTGGGGCAGGTATGAGCAAGGTCAATACCGGCTATTTCTTCGAGGATTACCACCTCGGGCAGGTATTTAACCACGCCACCCCGCGCACTGTTTCCGGTGGTGAGCGGGCGCTTTACACCGCGCTCTACCCCACCCGCTTTGCGCTGTATTCGAGCGATGAATTTGCGCGGGGCTGCGGCCTGCCTGAAAGCCCGATTGAAGACCTCGCGGCGTTTCACATTGTTTTTGGCAAAACCGTGCCGGATATTTCGCTGAATGCTGTGGCCAACCTTGGCTATGCGGAATGCCGATTCTTGAAGCCGGTTTATGCGGGTGATACCCTAAGCACCCGCTCTCAAGTGATCGGACTAAAGCAAAATTCCAACGGTAAAAATGGCGTTGTTTGGGTGCGCTCCACCGGCACCAACCAGCGCGGTGAGGCCGTGCTAAGCTATGTGCGCTGGGTGATGGTGAAGAAGCGGGACGGGGAGGCCGAGGCTCCGGAAATAGTGATTCCCAACCTGAAACCCGCACTTGAAGCCTCAGAGCTGCCCATCCCCGAAGGACTGGATTTCAGCAAATACGATTTTGAACAGGCTGGCGAAAAGCACCGACTGGCCGATTATGAGGTCGGCGAAGTCATCGACCACATCGACGGTGTCACCATTGAAGAAGCCGAACACATGATCGCGACGCGGCTTTGGCAAAACACCGCCAAAGTGCATTTTGATGCCAGCCAGCGGCCCGATGGTAAGCGGCTGATCTACGGCGGCCACGTCATTTCCATGGCCCGTGCACTAAGCTTTAATGGCCTCGCAAACGCGCAAATCATGGTGGCCATTAATGCAGGCACCCATGCCAACCCGTGCTTTGCTGGAGACACGGTGCGGGCGCGCTCTACTGTGCTGGATAAGGCTGAAATTGGTGATATTGGTGCGATCAGGCTGCGCTTGCAGGCCTATTCGGGGGCTGCGGGGCAGAGCCTCGAAAAAATTGAAAATAAATACCCGCCACAGCTGCTGCTCGACCTTGATTATTGGGCCTTGATGCCGAAATGAGCGACAAAGTATTCTGCATTGGATTTCAAAAAACCGGGACAAGCTCTTTAGCCAAAGCCTTGCAAGGGCTGGGCTTTACGGTTGGAGATGCCATTAGGGTGCTGAATCGCGAAGTGAACTGGCGTGCGCTGGACCCCCGACCTGAGATCGTAGAAAAAGTACTCGCTGTGGTGGAGAACGTGGACGCCATTCAGGATTCCCCTTGTGCGTTTGTTTTCCGCGAGTTGGATGCCGCCCATCCGGGGGCAAAGTTCATCCTGACCCTTAGAGATACCGAAACTTGGCTGGAGAGCTACCGTCGCTTTTTTCCTGACCAAAACAACCCGCTGCGGCGCTGGATGTTTGGCGTAGATGGGTTAAGCGGGAACGAGGCAAAGTATCGCGAAGTTTACAACACGCAAAACGCCAGCATTATTGATTACTTCGCAGACAGGCCCGATGATTTACTGGTCATGAAGCTTGAAAACGGCGATGGCTGGCTAAAGTTGGTGAACTTCTTGGGGGAAGGCGCGCTTAAGCCATTTCCACACGCCAACAAAGGCAAGTCGGTTTTGTGATCACAATATTTTTTTAAGTGATCACATAGTTGCAAACTGTATCACAATATGAATACTTCGGAATACATTGACGCGAATTAACTTGCCCGAAAGGCAAATCTGCGTAAATCTGCGACAAAATAGACTCAAAGCGCGCTTTGGGCCGATAAATAGTCAGGAGATACCATGGCAGATGTGAATCGGGGCAAACGCCCGCTCTCCCCCCATCTATCCATTTACCGCCCGCTCTGGACGATGATCCTTTCCATCACACACCGCATTACCGGCGTGGGTTTGGCCGTGAGCATCACCATGATCACATGGTGGTTTTTGGCGCTGGCGATTAGCGAAGAGTATTTCGAGTATGCCAATGCGGCCATGACCTCGGTTGTCGGTGGCTTTATTCTAATCGCCTCGCTTTGGGCGTTGGCTTTCCACTTTTGCAACGGCATCCGTCACCTTTTCTGGGACGCCGGCAAAGGCCTTGATCTTGAAACGGCTTACCGCTCGGGCTTGGCCGTAATGGCGGGCTCGGTGGTGTTAACGGTGATCGGCGTTTTGGTTGTAGCGGGAGTATTTTGATGCGATATCAAACGGATAGGCAGCGTGTAGAGGGCCTAGGCTCAGCCAAAGACGGCACGGTGGAATGGTGGAAACAGCGGGTGGCTGCGGTGGCGCTTTTACCGCTCGTATTCCTGTTTATTTTTCCGCTTTTGCGCGCCATTGGCTCTGATTTTGATGAGGTGCGGGCGATATATGAGCATCCGTTTAATGCCATCATCGCGATCCTGTTTTTCATCACCATCATGTCCCACCTTCGGCAGGGCTTGCAGGAGGTGATTGTGGATTATGTGCATGGCAAAGCGGCGATGACAACGGCGCTTCTTGTTAACACAATGTTTACCACGCTGATTGGCGTAACCGGCGTTTTTTCAGTCGCCAAAATCGCTTTTGGCGGTTGAGTAAGGAAAAGTATCATGGCTGCATATGAATTTATTGACCACGAATATGACGTGGTGGTTGTGGGCGCTGGCGGCGCTGGCTTGCGGGCCACGCTTGGCATGGCCGAGCAAGGGCTAAAAACGGCTTGTGTGACCAAGGTTTTCCCGACGCGCAGCCATACGGTTGCTGCGCAAGGTGGTATTGCCGCCAGCCTGTCCAATATGGGGCCGGATAACTGGAAATGGCACATGTATGACACCATCAAGGGGTCTGACTGGCTGGGCGATATGGACGCGCAGGAATACCTTGTGCGCCACGCCCCCGAGGCGGTTTATGAGTTAGAGCATTACGGCGTGCCGTTTTCCCGCACCGAAGAAGGCAAAATTTACCAGCGGCCGTTTGGCGGCCACACCACAGAATATGGCGAAGGCCCCCCCGTGCAGCGCACGTGTGCCGCGGCAGACCGCACGGGCCACGCCATGCTGCACACGCTTTATGGCCAGTCGCTCAAGCACAATGCCGAGTTTTATATCGAGTATTTCGCGATTGACCTGCTGCGCGGTGTAAACGGCGAAATTCAGGGCATTTTGGCGTGGAAGCTGGATGACGGCACCCTGCACCGCTTTAACGCTAAGATGACCGTGCTCGCCACGGGCGGATATGGCCGCGCGTTTTTCAGCGCTACTTCGGCCCACACCTGCACTGGTGATGGCGGCGGCATGGTTGCGCGCCAAGGCCTGCCGCTGCAAGACATGGAATTTGTGCAATTCCACCCCACCGGCATTTATGGCGCGGGCATGCTCATTACCGAGGGCGCGCGCGGCGAAGGCGGCTACCTGACCAACTCCGAAGGCGAGCGCTATATGGAGCGCTATGCGCCGACTTATAAAGACCTTGCCTCGCGCGATGTGGTTTCGCGCTGCTCCACAATTGAAATTCGTGAGGGGCGTGGTGTTGGGCCGAATAAAGACCATGTTTACCTGCACTTGGATCACCTTCCGCCTGAAGCCTTGGCCGAGCGCCTGCCCGGCATTTCGGAAAGCGCCAAGGTGTTTGCTGGGGTTGACGTAACCAAAGAGCCGATTCCGGTTCTGCCAACCGTTCACTATAATATGGGCGGGATTCCGACCAATTATTGGGGCGAAGTGCTGAACCCAACCGCCGACAACCACGACGCCATTCAGCCCGGCTTGATGGCCGTAGGCGAAGCGGGCTGTGCTTCGGTGCACGGGGCCAACCGGCTTGGCTCTAACTCGCTGATTGACCTTGTGGTCTTTGGCCGTGCGGCGGCCATTAAGGCGGGCGAAGTGATTGACCGCAATACGCCGAACCAAGCCTTTGACGAGGCATCAGTCGAGTCCGCGATGGCACGGTTTGACGATATCCGCCATGCGCGCGGGGGCGTGCCCACTGCCGAGCTTCGCCTTGAAATGCAGCAAACCATGCAGAATGATGCCGCCGTATTCCGGACCTCTGAAAGCCTGAAGGAAGGCTGTGAGAAAATGGACACCGTTGCGAATAAAATGAATGATATCAACGTGACAGACCGCTCGATGATTTGGAATTCGGACCTGATGGAAACCCTTGAGCTGGGCAACCTGATGCCCAACGCGCTGGCCACTATCGTATCAGCGGAGGCCCGCAAGGAAAGCCGCGGGGCGCACGCCCATGAGGACTTTCCCGACCGTGACGACAAGGAATGGCGCAAGCACTCCTTGGCGACCATCGGGGATGACTGGAAAGTTAAACTAAGCTATCGTGATGTTCACGTGAACCCGCTCACCCCCGAATCCGAGGGTGGGATTGAGGTGAAGCGTTTGGCACCCAAAAAACGGGTGTATTAACTTACGGAGCATATTATGAAGCATTTTTTAGCACTCTCATTTCTGGCGATTGCCGCCTGCACACCCACCTTAGAAACCATGACCCGCGCAGACGCAGTGGCCATGTGCCAAGCACAAGCTGACGAGGCCGCGCAGGTGGTATCAGGCAATGCCACGGCGGGGGTGAACTCTAATACTGGGCCGTCTTTTGGCCTTGGAATCAGTATAAACCTGACGCCTAAACCAAGGGCGCAAACATTTGAGGCCTGCATGAGCGAACTTACGGCCAATGGCCAGATTGTGGAGGGAATGTAGATGAAAATTACCGTTTTATTTATAGGAGCGTTGGCACTGGGGGCCTGTGCTGTAACAGAATCCGTCACCAGCCTTGCGCCGGAATATTTGCAGCTTTCACCCGATGAGCAAAACATCTGGGAAGACTTGAGCCCCGCGCAACGTGACCGCGCTGTTTTGTTTATCACCAACGGGGCAACGCTGGTTTCCTCGCTGGGGTCGCAATAATTTAGGCGCTGGCCTTCGGGCCAGCACACTCCGCCATAAGGGATATGGACAATGGTTGAATTTACACTGCCAAAAAACTCGCGCATGAAGGCGGGCAAAATCTGGCCCAAGCCTGAGGGCAAAGATGTACGCGCGGTGAAGATTTACCGGTTTGACCCTGACTCGGGCGAAAACCCACGGGTCGATACCTATTATATTGATCTCGCCGATTGCGGCCCGATGGTGCTGGACGCGCTGATCAAGATCAAAACCGAGATTGACCCGACGCTGAGCTTCCGCCGCTCATGCCGTGAGGGGATTTGTGGCTCTTGCGCGATGAATATCGACGGGATTAATACGCTCGCTTGCCTTTATGGGCTCGACGAAATGAAGGGCGATGTGAAAATCTATCCGCTGCCGCATATGCCGGTGGTGAAAGACCTTATCCCTGATCTTACCCATTTTTACGCCCAGCATGCCAGCATTATGCCGTGGCTGGAAACCAAAACCAACCGCCCTGCCAAAGAGTGGCGCCAAAGCATTGAAGACCGCAAAAAGCTTGATGGCCTTTATGAGTGCGTGATGTGCGCCAGCTGCTCCACCAGCTGCCCCAGCTATTGGTGGAACGGAGACCGCTACCTCGGGCCAGCGGCCCTGCTGCACGCCTATCGCTGGATTATTGACAGCCGTGACGAAGCCACCGGCGAGCGCTTGGACGAGCTTGAAGATCCGTTCAAATTGTATCGTTGCCACACGATCATGAACTGCACGCGGACCTGCCCCAAAGGGCTAAACCCCGCCAAGGCGATTGCCGAAGTTAAAAAGCTGATGATCGCCCGCAAGGTTTAACCCGTGCCGGACCAGCCTTTTGACGAGATCGAGCAGCGGCTCTTTGCGGCCAATAATGGCCGCATGCGGGTGCTGGGCATTCGCCGCACGGGGCAGCATGCGGTTATCAACTGGATATTGCGCAATTCCGGCCGTGAAAACACGGTTTTCCTGAATAGCTGCACTATGCGCCGCTCGGCTGTGCGAACCTGTGGGCAATCAGAGCTAAACGGGCAATTCGCGGGGAAGTTCTTTGTTTTGAAAAAGGCGCTGGAGGCATATTTAACGCCCCAAAAGCATCCCTTTGTTCTGATCTCTTATGAGGCGGGGTATGAGGAGGGTGAGCTGACGTCAAACTTCCCCGATGCCGAGTTTGATCGTGAAATTCTTGTAACCCGTAGCTTTGTAAACTGGCTGCCGTCATTCATCCGGCTCATGCGCGTAATGAATCGAGGCTCGGCCTCTGAGGCGCTTGATATCAGCAACGGGATTGTATTTGAAATGATGCGCTACAAGGCTCATCTTTTGGCGGCGCAGGCCTCAAACCATGTGGTGGTTTGCTTTGACCAGTGGGCCAAGGCCCCCAACTACCGGAGCCAGAAACTGGCGGCGTTGGGGCTGGATGAACTGGATACAGGGCTTGGCGCGGTGCAGAAATATGGCGGCGGCTCGTCTTTTTCTGCGTTCAATAAGCCCGTCGAAGCACTGGCACTGACAACGCGGTGGCAAACTATGGTCGATGACCCTTTCGCCCAGAATTTTTTGCGCATAGCCAAAGCCGACACCGCCTTCATGGAGGTTTTAGCCGCGCTTTACTCTGCTGATATTCCGATTATCAACCAACTCGCGCAGACGTGAGCAAGGCGGCCCGCTACCTGTGTTAGCTTGCCAAAAATGCGGAGCCTTCCATGAAATTCATTATCCTTATCGCCCTTCTCCTAGCTGGCCCTCTGGCAGCACAAGAGCGCGCACCCAACCATCTTTTGGGCCAAAATTCTCCCTATTTGCGCCAGCATCTTTATAACGCCGTGGATTGGTATCCGTGGGGCGAAGAAGCGTTTGCCAAGGCCCGCGCTGAAGGCAAACCGATATTCCTGTCGGTTGGGTATACGTCTTGCCATTGGTGCCGTGTGATGGCCGATGAGAGCTTTGAGGACGAGGCTGTTGGCGCTTTCTTGAACGCCCACTTTATCTCCATAAAAATGGACCGCGAGGAGCGCCCCGACCTTGACGAGCAGTTTATGCTGGTCACACAAACCGC
>WTAL01000078.1 GCA_013139635.1 Paracoccaceae bacterium | reverse complement strand
GACGAGGCCATGCAAGCCATGGCGTTGGCGTTCTCTCACCTTAAAATCGTGCTTGAGCCGGGCGGGGCCGTAGCCCTCGCCGCCGCGCTGTTTCACGGCAGCAAGCTCAGCGGCGATACGGTGATCGCGGTGGCCTCGGGCGGCAATGTAGATGCAGCAATGTTTGCGCGCGCCCTTAAGGCATAGCGCGGAAATAGGCTTCGGAAGCATCGTCCATCGGGAAGGTTAACTCGATCCTTAGGTCGTCCAGCACCATATCTTGCACAGAGCCAAAGCTGGCGATGGTTGAAAACACCGAGATGGTTTTCCCACCTACTAAAAATTGAGTAGGGATAACGGCTTTGCTGCGGTCAAACCCGCTGCCGGTGGCGTGCTTTTCAAAGTGCTGCGCTAGCCTTTGCACCAAGGCATCAAGCTTTGGCGTGACACCCGTTTCGGTATGAAGGCGAGACAGCAACAGGCCAATGGCCTCTTCCCAGTTGATGATTTTAGACTCCGCTGGCGGCTGCGAAATTATGGCTTCCAGAAGGTTGCTCTGCCCTTCAAAGCCAAAATCCTGCATTAGGTGCAGCGCCGCCGCATTACCGCCTTTAATATTCCAGTTTCCATCCAGCGCGATGGCGGGAAATGGCATTTGGTTTTCCAACAGAAGGGCGATTGCACGGTGAATAGGCGCGAGATCTTGGTCATTGGTGCTACGGGTTGGGTAGGCGGGCGCAAAGCCAGCCAAGTGCAGGGCGCGGTTGGCTTCGGGCTTGGGCATGGTCAGACAATCTGCCAGTTGCAACACCATTTCGCGGCTGGGCTTTGCGCGGCCCGTTTCTAAAAAGCTGATATGGCGGGCCGACACATTGGCGCTTAACCCCAGCGCCATTTGGCTATAACGGCGCTTTTGTCGCCAGTTGCGCAGGGTGGCCCCGTAAGGGCATGGGGGGAGGCTTTGCTGATTCATGCTGCGAGTATAACGGCTTTGGTCGCGGTTTCCACTTACCCATGAGGTAATTGTTTTACGATTGTTCGGCGGGGTAATTGAGTAGGCAAACCAAAAAAAGGAAAGCCGATGACCCCGACTAACAGTGCTAAAATGATCCAAATCGTCGCGTGGGGGTTTATCGCCTTTGCCATAATCTGGGGGCTGGCGCCTTATGGGCCGGTCAGCGCGCCCTCACGCATATTGCTGGATATTCTTGACTGGCCCTACGGGAGCCGCGCAAACCTCAGCCGCGATGCGATGTGGCTTTCCTCGGTGGGGGCGGGGCTAACGATTGCGATCTGCATTATGCTGTTAGGCATCGTTGTGCCTGCGGTGCGAGAAGGCAATAAGCGCGTGGTGCGAGTAACCATTTGGGCCTTTGTGGCTTGGTTTATTATTGACGGGCTAGGCTCGTATGCGTCCGGCGTTGGGTCTAACGCCGTATTTAACATCGTCCTGTTTGTGGCGATCATGGTGCCGCTTGTGACCCTGCGCTTCGAGGATAGCTAATCAGTTATCAAGCACGCGCGCCTCGTCTACCAGCATCACCGGAATGCCGTTGCGAATCGGAAAGGCTAGCCCCGCGCCCTTGGAAACCAGCTCCTGCTTGGCCGCGTCATAGCCCAAGGTGGAGCGGGTTACGGGGCAGACGAGGGCTTCCAGAAGCTTGGGGTCGGTTTTGCTGGTGTCGCTCATAGTTTATATCAAAATCAATGAGGCAAGCTTACGCCGGCCTTTTTGTGCCAGCTCTGATTGCGGCCCAAGGCTCTCGATGATTTTGAGAAGCTGGGTTTTGGCTGCGCCGTCATTCCACTCTCGGTCGCGCTTGAAAAGCTCCAGCAGCTCATCAATTGCGGCTTCGTTATCGCCTTCAGCCGCCAAGGCGGTGGCAAGGTCAAAGCGGGCTTGATGGTCGTCTTCGTTTTTCGCAAGTGCAGCACGAAACTCGGCGGTCTCGCCAGCTTCAGCCGCCGCTTCCGCCAGCTCTATCTGAGCACGGGCGGCGGCGATAGCGGGGTCGTCAACAGCCGCTTCAGGCACCAGCGCCAGCACTTCGCGCGCACGGCTAACTTCGCCCAGCGCGAGGTAGCTGCGTATTAAACCCGAAAGGGCTTTTAGGTTGCCTTCGTCCTCACCAATGATGGCCGTGAAGGTTTCAGCCGCGTCATGCGCCTCGCCCGACTCTAGCATCAGCTCCGCCGCTTCAATGGCTTCATCAAGGCCGGAGTCCTCATCGCCACCCAGCGTGATCCGCTCGATAAACGCCGCAATTTCAGCGGGGCCTTGCGCGCCTTGGAAGCCATCAACCGGCTGGCCGTCTTTAAACGCATACACCGTTGGGATCGATTGGATTTTGAGCTGGCCGGCAATACCCTGGTTTTCATCCACATTGATCTTCACCATCTTCACCTTGCCGCCAGCCTTTTGCACGGCCGCTTCCAGTGCTGGCCCGAGTGATTTACAAGGGCCACACCACTGCGCCCAGAAATCAACAATCACCGGCACCTCTTTAGAGGCGTTAATCACATCCGCCTCAAACTGGGCTTCAGAAATATCTTTTACGAGGTCTTGGTTTGCGGTCAGGTCCATGGCGAACATCCTTTGAAATGGGTTGCGCCATATTTGGGCCTAATGGGCGCGTTTTTCAAGCGGGTTAAGCGATTGTTGGCGCATTTCTCACCCATTCCATGGGTGGTTGAGGTGCGTGGGCCCGTTTTCTAAACAAAAAGGAAGCAGGCCCACGGGTTTTAACCCTCCATAAGCAATGCCGCGCGCAGCATCGCCGGGATGGAATCTACCAATTGGCCAGATGGCCGCACGCCGTCTGCAGGATGCCAGCGCCCCTCTTGGCTGCCTTTTTGATTCCAATACGAATTTGGATCATGCAGGATGAGCCCTGCAATTGTGCCAGCAACGATATGGGAGCCAAGGGGGCCAAGACGCTGGCCAGCTTGGCGCAGTTCGGCTTCTTTTAGCACGTAATACCAAAGCGGTGTGAGGGCGGCAAACCCTGTGGCTTCCAGTTCCGGACCGGATTTTCCAGATGTCAGCTCGACATGGGTGAGCGGCACAATGCCAAGGCCATAGCGCGTGTTAAGCGCTTCAATGCAGCTTTGCGCCGCCGGAATACTCATACGAATACTTCGTTTGAGATTGCGCGCCGCCAGGTTTTTTTCGTGGGGCTTTTCTCCTTCATTCACCATTGTGCTGAGCGGGAGGGCGATATTTGTATCAATAAGGCGGGTTGAGCGGTCTGCGAATTCTGAATTGGGGAGCGCCATGCGGTGCCAATCAATTATCCAGTTTTCGGGCACATTATTTTTCCCGCCTAACGGGGTGTGGCTGCCGCCGGTAAACAAAAACAACTCCTGAAAGCGCGCACGTGAGGTCTCGCTTGGGCCGCGGCCAAAGTTTGAATTCCAGTCATAATTGCCGCGCACCATGGAGTGGCCAAAGCGGAAGGCGGCTACTGAGAACTCTAGGGGCATCGGAAAATGCGTTCCGGCTTCATGGTGGCAGCTTTGCAAAAAATCGCCGTAAAGCTGGCCACCACTGGCAATGATTTGCTGCACGACAACAGGGTCGCAAACCGCCGGAAGATAGGCATTCATGACCAGCCATTGGTAATGAAACCGCACTTGCTCGCGCGCCCAGTTAAAAACAATTTCCTGATCGCCACTTGTGCGCGCATGGGGGTAGGCATCAACCACGCGGTTATGAAAGCGCAAAAATGCGACCTGAAGCTGGGCGATGACGAGGTTTTCATCATTTCGCGCCTCGCCAATAACAGCGCTACGCATATTGATATCGCCATTTGGCAATGTATGAAGCGCCTGATTCGGCGCTGGCAAAGCTTCAAAATCCGCCTTTGAAAAATGCGGCGCGGCCTCCCCGTGCTGGGCCACCATTAACCGCCGAAGGCGCAAAAGGTCCGCCGCGCCATCTTTGGGCAGCTTGTCAGGAATGCCGCCAGCGAAGCTTTCGGGGCGGGCAAGCCACATTTTGGCACGATCTTTTGGATACCGCATCAAACCGATGAGCTTATCTAGCGCATGATTGCCCGTGGGCAACGCCGGCCCATAGAGGCTATCCAGATCAAACCGACCCGTGCGGGCGTTTTTGATGGCCCGGGCGACGTCTTGTTTTGGTTGGGCGTCAAAATCTGCACCAAAAATATCTACAGTTTCGGCGGCCTGCCCATCAACGGCCATTTGTCCTGTGATGTCGTGGTCAATAAATTGCCCAAAATAGGTAAAAATTGGCGGAAGCGGCGAGTTATTCGCGCCTACCGTATCGCTATTTTCGATCAACGCCTGATGAAACGCCGTAAAGGCGGCCCGTTTGCTGTGATCAAACGGGGCTGGGGCTCCATTGGGAAATAAATAATCAAAATCTCCGCACGCCAGCGGGGATTGGGATGAGATTTGGGCCTTGGTGCCATGTTTTTGAACCGGAAACATAGATAGCTCCTTTGTTGGAGGGCACATCTTGATTGAGCGCCCACCATAAGTGTAGCTAGGCTTCGTTATGCAACCGAAAGAACAACGTGAAATATAGGTGTGACGTAACGGGCCAGTTCCGCAGGATAAATAACTAAGCTTTATGTATAAATCACGATAAAATTGCGAAAGGCGCTTAAACACAAGTAACGGGTTAAATAAACTGGATGAATTTGTCACATTATCACTTAGTGTAACGAATGCAGGATCAACGAGGGAAGGATTTAAAATGGCTTGGATTGGTGGAACACAGGGTGGCACCCAAGGCGGAACACAAGGGGGAACGCAGGGTGGTACCCAAGGCGGCACCCAAGGTGGCGCGGGCGAGGGCCAAACATCGCCACTTCTGGCGGCGGCTATTAACCTGTCGCACGACGCAACCACGGGGTATTGGGAGCCAAGCAAAACCACTTTGCAAACACCAAAAAAACCGACGGATAACGTTAGCTTGCAGTATCTATCAGATGGTCGGCGTGCGCAGGTATTATTGGCAGAGTTGGCCAGTGTTTTTAAGGTCGTGCCCATTGCACCCTCTGCAGACGAGGATTTTACCGGGGCCAGTTTGAATATTGACCAAACGACAATCGCGGCGATTCATAAGCAAGAATTTGACGTTACCGAGCAGCTTAAGTTTGTGCGCGGGTATGCGGATTTGCGCCATGATCGGCTTCCGGAAATAATTACACAAGCCGATGATATTATGCCGTTTTTTAGGGCCGTGGCCCCGATGAACCCATGGGAAAAAGAAAATACGATGGCGCTTTTGTTCGTGGTAAACAGCTTGACGGTTTTGCTGGAAATGCAAATCAAGCACTATTGCCGCTCACCTCGGCCCACAGATTTTGCAACAGAAGTGCAGCCGGTTATTCCTACGCCTGATCATTCGAGCTTTCCTTCGGGGCATGCGACTGAAGCCATGATGACGGCAACCGTGCTTCATTATTTGCGCACGGGCGATCATCTTTTAAGCGCTTCACCTATGCCAGCTGAATTGTGCCTAGCGCACCGTATTGCGGTAAACCGCACCGTTGCAGGCGTGCATTTTCCTGTTGATTCGGCAGCAGGCGCGGTGCTGGGGCTCTCAATAGGGGAAGCGCTTTATAGCTTGGTGAAAGGGAAAACCCTTACAACACGCACCTATAAATGCGGTGAAATATCTCTGAACGCTACCGACGACTTTACGCTCTATTGGTTGTCCACAAAGCTAAAGAACGGGGATGGCGCTGGGAAAAGCACCGCAACCGTGCCGCTTTTCTCACGCCTGTGGGAAGACGCATGTGCTGAGTGGAGGTAAGAGGATGGATTGGCGTTGGGGAGATTGGGAGACACTTAAAGATGTACCCAAAGACGAGAATTTGTCGCCTTATACTCACTGGGTGAAATCCGGATCGGGTGGGGTGCCTTTTATCTCCGGCGGAGGGGAGAAAGGGCTCGGCCTACAAGGGAGAGATTTGAATAGCTGGGAAATTCCGGCTCATTTAAGGCAACACATTGAAAAAGGAATTAAAGTTGCGGACTCACACATCGTGGTGCCCAACTATGCAAATAATGCGGACTATGTCCCCAAAACCCTTGATGACACAACCATCGCTATACCCACGGCCAGAGCGCCGGATTCCACAACAACTCCGCTGGAGGCGGACACCATCATTGCTGGAGTCATTGATGTTGGCATCCCGCTTGGGCACAACAGATGGCGGTTTTCGGATGGGAAAACTAGGGTTCTGTCGGCGTGGCAAATGATGGCCCCGTGGGATCTGAAAGAACAGGCGCATTTGCCGTTTGGCGCGGAGTTTACGCAAAGTGAAATAAACACCCTGCTTAAAAAACACAGCGGCAACCAGCAAAATGGCTGGCTGAACGAGCATGATTTTAATGTTGAAACCGGTGTGGTTGACTTTGTGCACCGACAGGCGCAACGCGGCGCGGCGGGGCAAGCCTCGCATGGGGCGCATGTGTTGGACCTTGTTGCCGGCATGGACCCGGCGACAGAAGAAGATTTTCAAAAAAGAGTGCGCATAATTGCCATTAATGCGCCGACAGCAGCGGTTTTTAAGGCTGCGGGCACCTATCTGGATGCTTATATGCTTTACGCCATTCAGCGCATTGCAGACATAGCAGATAAGGCTTGGCGGGACAAAAACCCGAACTCTAGCAAGACCAAAAAAGGGTTTCCGATTGTCATTAATATGTCGTTTGGCAAGCAGGCGGGTTCAAAAGATGCCTTGGATGAATTTCCGGCGAAACTCGCCCGATTTGTGAAAGACCGTGAGGCAAGCGGCTGGAGCAAAGTCAGGTTTGTTATGCCCGCAGGCAATGACAACCTAGACCGTTGCAACGCGATTTTGGAACCAAAAAAGGGGGCCATAGAAAAGCTGAACTGGCGGATTTTGCCGCAAGACCATTCAGCCAACTATGTTGAAGTTTGGGGGAATGATGCCGGCAATGAAGTGATGAGTCTTTCCTTAAAGCCCCCGCATGCGGAGGCTCAGTTTTTGGGTGCGCCCCCTGTAGGCGGCGATCTTCACTTCCGAAACTTATACCATAATGGAATTGTGGTGGCTCGGGTCTATTATTCGCGTGTTTCCTTACCGCCTGAAAACGGGCGAGATGTAAATGAAAGTGATAACCCAATTCACAAAAAATATCGTTATGTGCTGTGCACAGCCCCCACCCATCGCGCAGATGAGCCACAAATGACCGCGCCCTCCGGCCAATGGGAAATTGCGGTTAAAAACCTCGGTAGCAAACAAGAACAAGTTGTGCTTTCGGTGCAAACCGATCAGGCGCTTTCCGCGTCTGACGGCAAAAACTTGCGGTCTTACTTTGACGACCCGCATTATGAGCGATTTGGAGAGGAGGGTGGATGGCTTGAGAGCTATGCCTTTCCGCCCGACCACAAAAGTAGAGTTGAAAACCTGGACATTCGCACAAAAACGCCAGTTCGGCGGCACGGCACGATGAATGCCTCGGCAGCGCATGGCGTGGTTGCCAGAGTGGGCGGGTATCGCGTGACAGACCGCCGCCCCGCGCCTTATTCTTCGACCGGAAGAGGGCGAGAATCTGGTCAGGATGATGGCACGGTTTTGGGGTCAAAATTAGAAAATGGCCGGAAAGGCGCGCCAACGGCGTCTTTCCCGACAGACGATAGCCCGGCGCATTTTGGCATTCTGGCCGCTGGGGCCGCAAATGGCTCAGTGGCAGCCATGCGCGGCACCAGCTTCGCTTCGGCGCAAGGTGCGCGGGAAATTATTAACAAATTAATGAAAGGCAACCACAGCAAATCGGGGAAAGAGCTGCTGTTAATAGCGGCAAAAGCGGCCGAAAAGGCATCAAATCACCCTATCAAATTTAGCGACGATCAGATTGACGTGCTTGGCGGCGGTAGAATTGACCGCCCAGATAAGCAAAAAATTGACAGGTTTTGAGCATGCGACGAATTGAAATATAAGGAATGATTTGACTCAAGCACCAATTTTTGTCTTGCTGGCCAATAGGAGTGCGTATGGGCGGAGAGTGTGTTTGGAGCGTGGCTTAATAACGATTGAATCAGTAGGCGCTTTTCATGTAAGCGGCCCAGCGGGCGAGGATTTGACACCCAAAGGGGCGCGGCTACGTGCCATTTTGGCGGTCATTGCCCTATCTCCCAGAAAGAAGGTCGCGCGCCGCTGGCTTGAAGCGCTTATGTGGCCTGATCGGGAGGCGGAGCAGGCTTCGGGTAGCCTACGACAGGCTCTTTCAGGCATTCGCCGCAGTTTGGGGCCGTTTGCTCATATTTTAATGGCCGACCGAACAGACATTTCCCTAATCTCCGAAAAGTGCCGGATAGATGTGCTCGATTCTACAAATTCAGTCTTAAAACGGCTGGATGCTGGGCATAATTTTCTTGAGGGTGTTGATATCCCTTCGGAAAATTTTGAAGATTGGTTGCGCCAAGAACGCTCAACCCTTTATGCAAAACTGGATGCACATGTTGAAAAACAGGCGTCGCACAGCTTGGCGGCTGGGCTAACAGCACCGGAAATAGAGCTTAAAAGTCCTGAAATCCCGCGCCTTTATACGGTGGCCGAAACCAAAGGTGTTCGATTTGACGCGTTCATTGCCGAGGCCATTAGCACCCAAATGGCCCAAACGGCATCTGAGCATGTGCGGTCTGAGGTTTTTATTCTTGATGGAAAAGTTACACCAGCCGTGTTGGCACCCGGTGCCAAATGCACGATCCGAGTCACTGAGCAAAATAACCAATTGCTTGCCTTGGTGCGGCTCACAAAAGAGCCGGGGGGCAAGCTGATTTGGACTCGGCAAATTTCAATTGATGCCGCGGATAATCTGGCCGCGGTAGATGCCGCTGCGTCTTTGGCGATTGAAGCCACGGAAGCTTTTGCCATCTGTGCGCATTCTGCCAGTAATGCCGAAAAAGCAAATGCATTGGCCGCCAGCGCACTGCAACACGTGTTTAGTTTTGACACAAACCGCCTGATAAAGGCAGATACCCTGCTGGCACAAGCGCACGATCTGGATCCGTTTGCTCCGCGCCCTGCCTTGCGCGCCCTGTCCAAGGCCTTCATTTCGCTTGAAAATAATTCCGGGGCCAGTGAACAGACGCGCATGGAAGTGAACGCACTTATTGCCGAAACATTGCGCGTAGACTCAAATAACGCGCTGGCGCTTGCCTTTTTGGCCGATGTGTATGATCTGGTTTTTAAAGATACCCACACGGCCCTTTCCTATGCGCAAGTGGCGCTTAAAAATAACCCCGGTTCTGGCTATGCCTATGCAAGCCTGGGCGGATTAGAGATGCGCCGAGGCCGCGAAAAAGTGGCGCTCACATCGGCTTGGCGGGCACAAAGGCAGCTGGAAAATACCTCTTTGCAGGTGTTTTCCCTTATGCGCTATTGCGTGGCCGCTATGTCTGCTGGTGAATTTGCCGAAGCCAAAGCGGCCGCCCGAAAAGCCAGCCTGCTTGCCCCCACTTCCCGCCCACCGCTACGGCACTTATACGCGCTCTATTTGCATGAAAAAGATACCAAACGCGCGCAAGAAACGCTGGCAACCCTGCAAAAATTGGAGCCGAATTTTTCTATGGCTTACCTGCGCGAAAACCCGGACTTTCCCGCGGCATCCCTTCGGCATATGGGTTTTGATAAAATGCAAGATGTAGAAGTCTAGGCCAACGCCTCAGGGCGATACCCCCAGTTCACGATACCTTCACGGCGGTGTTCTTAATTCATTAAGAATATAACCAAGGAGGACACCGTGAAATTTTTTAACAATTCAATCGGGGCTTTGCTGCTGATTTCAGCCTGCACCAGCCCCGATATAAGCAGTGAAACAGCGAATTTGGCAAAGGCGATGAACGCCATCTCAACCGATATTTCCGCTGTGCTCGACCCTGAGCTGGAGGCAGAAGCGAATGGACGACGGAATGACGCGATAGAGGCAGGGCAAGCCTATTTTTCAAGAAATATCAGTAACTGCAACCCCAATAAATTTAGTGAACGCCTTGAAGACCTCGTTTTCCCAAATTGCGCTTTAAGCATTATCGGTGGGGAGGAGCGCCCACAATCACAATTAGAAAAAATAGAGCTAATTCAAAGCCTACTTGTTGAATATGCCAATAATCTATCTCTTTTGGCCAACTCAAATTCGGCTTCAGAAATACAGGCCTCAACGGCAAACCTAATTGCCAAAACCCAAGCGTTTGCTCAGGTTGCGGGCAATGAAAACACCGAAAACGGCTGGGTATTCAGCCATTCAAAAGCTGTGTCCGGCCTTGCTGGGTTTATATCCGCGCAAAGCCGAAACCGCATGATTAGAAGCACGCTGATAGATGCCAAGGCACCCATAGAATTTGCGGCGGAGCAGCTGATCGAATATCTTCTGGACCCAAGCGCCGACCGTGACCCAATTTTAGAGGAATGGGTTAAGATAAAAGACGCAAGAGCTCGGTTTGTAGCGGCACCAAATTCCATCCAAGCGGCCCGCCAATTTGAAGCGGCGATTGAAGCTTATCAAAAAGTGCAAGCCAAATCACCAGCTATTAAGCTTGTGCTTTTTATCAGAGCGCATAACGCACTTGTGGCCCGCGTTAGTGGCCCGCCAACCGTAGAAGAAGCGGTTACGCTGGTAAACGAAATAAATGCCCTAATTGCCCTCATCGAAGCTTAGAAAAGGAGATGAAAATGCAAGCTTATTACGAACTTAAAAAACTAAAAACCAACGTCTGGAAGGCGATGACGGCCCTTTCTGAAAGGGAATATGCCGCCGCTTTAGCCAATGACAAGGCGGCTCTCAAAAAGATCTGGAAAGCGATGATTGATTTGGAAGAGATTTCGACCAAGGTTGATGCCGCATATCGCAAATACATGCTTTCACCGGAAGCTTTGGATGTATCAATCGCCAGTTTGCAAAAAACGGTTCGGAAAATCAAAAAGAACCGCAAACAAATGGAAGACTTGGACACCACGCTTAAGGCTGTGGCCCGCCTTCTTGAGCTGCTGACGGGCGTGGTGAAATTGATTACTTAACAAAAAATTGGATGGCCACTAATTGTGGCCTCCCCTAGCTCTGAATACTCCGCGATAGGCACCCGCTATTCGCCTAAATTCGCACCAAAGCTGCCAATAAATTCGCCCCGCTCCTGCATATTTAACCCCTGCGGGTATATGCCGATAAAATAGGGTGAGACTGCGGTCGGTATTGCTGCATCTAGGGTGTTGGCTGGGTAAATGACTCCGCTCAAATCACCTGCATTTCCGCTTTCAATACCAAGGGCGATTAGGCTTGTTGTATTTGGTATACCAATTTGGGAAAAATCAAATGTATCAACTTCATAATATGTTGAAGTTGCCAGGCTTCCAAAAGCTTGATGTGAAGTCGGGTATGGTGTGCCTGAGCAGACTGCCAATCCGTTATTATCGCTGAGTTTTAGTCCAAACTTATTACACGTAGCTTTGATGCCCTTGTTATAGCCACTGATATGAGCTTTTTGAAGCATCTCATTTATTTCGACCCAAGAGCTGGGTAGAAGCGCTGGATGTGCGCCATGGTTCTCGGCAAAAACGCCGGCGGGAATGAGTAATGCCAGTGATAATATTTTAATCGGTAGTTTCATATTGCTCTCCAATCTGGTTGCATTCTTCGGGAGGCACTGGCCCTTCACAATAGACTAGGTGTTCAGTGGGTGCATCCTCTAACGGCGGGTCAACTTTTCTTGCCGTGCATGAAACCCAATTGTTGTTTCCCGAGTCATAGCAAATGGAGCCACCATCGCCAGTAGGCGCAATCTCGGGGCTGTCTATTTCAATGGCAAAATACTGGGTTGCGATCATCAGCAAAACACCACCAGCCATAAACATGACCCCTGGTGAATAAGATTGAAGCGAAAAAAGTGGCGTGCTGGGCGTGGCAGGTTTACCGCCGGAATCCAGTGCTTTTCCAGCGCCTAGGCTTGCTGAAACTGATGAAAAAGCCTTAACTTGATGCATAATAAATATGCCGCCATGTGTGCACAAAGCCAGCCCGATAATAAACGAAAAACTGGTTATGAAAGTGCGCAGCACCAATGCCAGAGTTAAGCGGCGCTCTCGATAATCCAGAGCATCCATAAAATATCGCTCATATCCGCCGCGGTTTTCGCCTTTACCGATTTCAGGGAAACTCAGCATGCTAGATTGTTGGATTGCATAGCCAAACAACACCAATAAAAGCGCGGCAACAAAAGCAACGCCTAAGATTTTTCCAAGGCTTTGCTTCTGATGTGTGGGTATTTCGGGGGGGTCTGTAACTTCGCTCATGCTATTGCCTTTCTAACGTGATGCCTTGCTCCAATTAGAAACGACCCCCGTGAGCTCAGCGTGAACGTTAAAATTTAAGAGCCCCGAGATACCCGGATGCCATAATTCACAAATTCAATAAGGTATTCAAAATCGGCATTTGAACTGGTTTTGCCTACACGTTAAGGCTGATGTGTGGCAGGGGCTAGAATGGCCTATATCTGCTCGTTTTATTGGTTTCGGAGTGCGTTTTATTCTGAGTTGCCTGAGGGGGACACTGCATGTCCGGCTCAGCGGCAGCTTAAGAGGTGGCCAATAAGGCAGTTAACAGGTGGGCAGAATGACAGAAATATCCTTTGTTGATTTGATTGAGCGTTTGCCCGATCACGATGATCCGCTTTTTACGTTTATTCGCCCAAATTATCCCGAAAACGAGACTCTGAACGCAGCTGAATTGCGCGTGCGGGCCATGCAGGTCGCAGCGCGCTTGCAAAAGGTTTGCACCGCCGGAGACCGTGTTTTGCTTGGTTTTCAGCCGGGTCTTGAGTTTATTGTCGGCTTTGTGGCCTGCGCCTATGCCAAGGTCATAGCCGTGCCGGTGCCGGTGCCAACCAGTGGCAAAGCGCTGGCACGGATGCAGCATATTTTTGCAGATGCCCAACCGGCCTGCGTGCTCTCAAATGCGCAAATAATTGAAAAGATCAAGCCCATGCCCGGCGCGGAAATGCTATTTGGGGTGCCGTGGGTGGACATTGAAGAGGCCCAGTTGGGCAATGCTGCGTTTACCCCTTCGGCCTCCAGCCCTGATAGCACGTTGTTTTTGCAATACACCTCTGGCTCTGTGCGGGCCCCAAAGGGGGTGATGGCCAGCCATAATAACCTGTTGGCGAATGCTCGCTATAGCACTGAAATATATGGGTTAACACCCGCCGATACGCTGGTTTCATGGCTGCCGCCGCACCATGATTTTGGCTTGATCGGGGCGATTATTTCGACCCTTTACCATGGCTCCCACTGTGTGCAAATGGCCCCCGCAACCTTCATAATGCGGCCCTATCGCTGGCTTTCGACCATGAGCGCCTTTGGCGCCACCATTACCGGCGCGCCTAATTTTGCCTATGAACTGTGCACCCGCCGGATCAGCGACGCCGAAAAGGAAACGCTTGATCTTTCCAGCCTGCGGTTGGCCCTGAATGGCGCAGAGCGTATTCGCCCTGAAACCCAAGCCGCCTTTGCCACGGCTTTTGCGCCTTGCGGCTTTAATGCCGGTGCGTTTACGCCCGCTTATGGCTTGGCCGAAGCCACCCTGCACGTAACCTCACATCGCACCCAAAGTGCAAACACCCTGCCGCCCTTATTATCGGCGGACCCGGCCAAAATTGAAGCCGGTTTTTTTAAGCCCGCCAAAGGCAGCGAGTGGCCTGCCCTTGGCGCGGTAAATCATAAAGACAGCCGCGTAATTGTGGCCGCCCCAAAAGCGCCAAGTGCGCGGCCCGACGGGCATATTGGCGAGATTTGTATAAAAGGCCCTTCAATCGCGCGGGGGTATTGGCGGCAGCCCGAAGAAACTGCCAAGGTTTTTGACCAGAAAATTGACGGGGAAACAGGCTGGCTGCGCACTGGTGATCTCGGGTTTGTCTGGCATGGGCAGCTCTATTTAACCGGCCGTGAAAAAGAGCTTATTGTCCTGAACGGGCGCAATATCTTTCCGCATGATGTTGAGCAAACCATTGAAGCGGTGGATCCGTGCTTTACCCCCAACGGTTGTGCGGTCTTTGCGCTGGAAGAGCAAACTCTGAGCCAAATCGGCGTGATGATCGAAGTGCAGAACCGCCGCTCGCTGAACACCAACGGCCTGATTGAGCGCCTGCGGGCCACGCTTTCTGAGCAACATGATATTTTTGATGTAGGTGCGGTGGCCTTGGTAAAGCCAGGCGCAATCCCGCGAACCTCCAGCGGTAAAATCCAGCGTTTGCAATGTGCCGATTTGGTGGTCGCGCCTGATTTGAAGCCGATATGGGCATGGCAAAAGCCCGTGTCTGAGGTGGATATAATGGGGAGCGAAGAGCGGGAGTATATCGCTCCCACAGGGGAAACCGAGGAGACGCTCGCGAAAATCTGGTGCGAACTGCTTGAGGTTGAAAAGGTGTCGGTCATCGACAATTTTTTTGATCTCAGCGGGCATTCGGTTTTTGCCATGCAGGTGACCTCAAAAATATGGGCGGCGTTTGAAATTGAGATCCCTATGCAGGTGTTTTTCGAAAGCCCCACTATTCGGGGGCTGGCCGCCGAGGTAGATCGCATTCAGACTGTGGGCTCTAGCAATGCACTGCTGGATTATTTGCAAGCGGAAGCAGAAGATGAGGATGTTTCAGATACGCCCGAAACGGTGGTAGAGCTGGCGCTGGCCCACATTTGGCAAGAGACGTTGGAGATTGAATCCATTTGCCTGAGCGATGATTTTCTGGACCTTGGCGGGCATTCTCTTTTGGCCACACAGGTGATTTCAAAAATTCGCGAAGCCTACCAAATAGACATTGACCAAAGCCTGTTGCTGGACGAAGACCCGACCTTGGCGGTATTGGTTAAGCAGGTAGAAACGGCGCTCAGCCAAACGGCCCGCACCACTATGCAGCGCATTCCGCGGGCAAAACGGCTGGCGCATATGCCGCTTTCCTACTCGCAAAAACGGCTTTGGTTTCTCTATCAACTTGAGCCGGAAAACCCGTTTTATATTATTTCAACGCCCACGTGGCTGCGCGGTAGCCTAAATCTGAGCGCCATGCAAAGCGCGCTTAACACCCTGATTGAGCGCCATGAAATATTACGCACCACCTTTGAAACCATTGAAGATCAGCCCGCGCAAATCATCCATGATCACCTCAGCCTAGACCTGCCGCTGATTGATCTCACGCATCTTTCGCGTGAGGCCGCCCACGCCCGCGCGCTTGAAATGGCACACCAAGAGGCGCTCACGCCCTTTAGCTTGGAGACCGGCCCGCTGATCAGGGCGAAGGTGGTAAAGCTCGCGGAGCAAGAGCATATCCTGTTGTTTTCGCTGCACCATATCGCCTCTGACGGCTGGTCTATGGGGGTGATTGTGCAGGAGTTTACGGCGCTTTACACCGCTGCTTGCCAAGGTATCCCGCACAGTTTGCCCGACCTCCCCATCCAATACGTTGATTTTTCCGAGTGGCAACGCGAATGGCTGCAAGGCGGGGTTTTGCTGGAGCAGCTTGGCTATTGGACCAAACACCTGCGCGGCGCGTCGCCCCTTTTGGCACTGCCCACAGACCACCCGCGTCCAAAGGTCCAGTCTTTCAAGGGGGCCACGGTTGAAATTAACCTGCCAGCGGATCTGGTTAACCGGCTTTATGACGTTGGCGCGCAAAGCAAAAGTACCCTTTATATGGTGCTGATGGCGGCGTTTAACCTGCTGCAATGGCGCTATGCCGGGCAAAATGATTTTTGTACGGGCACCTATATTGCCAACCGCAACCGTGCCGATATCGAGCCGCTCATCGGGTTTTTTGTTAACATGCTGGTGATCCGCCAGAAGATCGACCCGGAAATGCCGTTTTCCGACATGCTTAAAGGCGTGAAGAAAACCGCGCTGGATGCATTTGCCCACCAAGACCTGCCGTTTGAGCACCTCGTAGAGGCCCTGCGCCCCGAGCGCACATTGGCCCATTCGCCGCTATTCCAAAGCGTATTTGTGCTGCAAAACGCGCCGATGAGTGGGCTTGAAATGCCAGAAATCACCACCGAGCCGGTGGTGAATGAAATTTTGGTGGCCAAATTCGACCTCACCTTGCGCTTGACCGAGCAAGGCGATGGCAGTTTGGAGGGCGGGCTGGACTATGCAACCGACCTGTTTGAGGCTAGCACGATCGAGCATATGGCCACGCAATTGGTGGAACTGCTGGAAAGCATTTGCGCCACGCCGGGGCTGGCCATCGGGCGCTTGGGCATGGTGCCAAAGCCGGAAGCGGAAAAGATCGAGAAGTGGAGCGGGGAGGGCGCACAGAAGGGCGACATATTTTTGCAAGGCTTTGCCGCGCAAGTCCGTAAAAACCCCAACCATGCTGCGCTTGTTTTGGGTGATCATTCTGTCAGTTATGCCGAGATAAATACCCGCGCCAACCGCCTCGCCCATGTTTTAATCAAAGCCGGTGCCGGCCCCGAACAAGCCGTTGGCCTGATGTTTGAGCGCGGCTTTGACCTCATCATCGCCATGCTCGCCATCCTGAAATCTGGTGCGGCCTATTTGCCGCTGGACCCGGATTACCCCGCCGCGCGCCTCGCGTTTATGCTGCAAGATACCGCCCCAAAAACCGTGCTGTGCGCCACCGATTTGCAAGGCCACTTGCCCAAAGGTACGCCGATAATCACCCCCGATGAC
>WTAL01000032.1 GCA_013139635.1 Paracoccaceae bacterium | reverse complement strand
CCCGCGTTTTTCTGGCACCGATCACGCGCTTGACATGGCCTTGGAGGGGCGCGGCGTGACCATGGGGCGAGTCTCAATTACTGAGCGCTTGCTGCAAAATGGCCAACTGGTGGCCCCCTTCCCGCTGACACTACGCACCAAAGCGCGCTATCGGTTTTTGTGCCGCGAGGGCGAGGAAACCCGCCCCGCGATTTGCAGCTTCAGGAAGTGGGTATTCGCTGCGCTCGCGCCGCTTCAAGCGCTGGAAAAGGGCCGCGTGTTTGTAGATACATAAGGCTCAAGACATTGCGATATCTTCAGTGCAACGGGCTTCTACACGTAGCATCATAGACTCAATATCAGGTTCATAGTCGCTGTTTATCCGGCGTTCCCACGTCGAGTTTCCGTCTGAGCCAATAGCGTAAGTCACAATAGAAATGCCAAATTGGTCATAGATAGAGCAAAGCTTTTTTGCGAAACCAGTGAACTCAGGGTCAGACGCGCTTCGTGTCTCCATTAAAATGCCATCATCAAAATAAGTACCAAAATATTCAATTTTTACATTATCCAAGATGCCGTAAATAATGAAATACTCACAATGGCCAACACTATTGCTGCAATCATGTGGCGACATTACCATAGTTTGGTTACCCGCAACGGCCCTCTTTGTTTGCCCTGATTGCGTCTGCCACCCGTCGATTTCAAGTGTGTGGCCTCGTGTGGTCGGAAAGCTAAGGTGGATTTTCAACAAACCATCGTCGGGGCCAAGATAGGTCATGGATTGGAGGCCGCGATCTGTTTGCCATTCAATAACGGTGCCAACCTCCAGGAGGGAAATGTCATAGCTTGGGAGAGGGCCCGCTTGCGCAAAGGTTGCCAGCAGAGTGAGCACCAAGCCAGCGCGTTTAGGAAGGGCGTTTATCATCTTCCAAACCTAACGAGACCATCCACAATTGTAAATCACCGCAGGTTTGGCACTTTTTGCACGCGAGGCTTAAAGAAGATCGGAATGAAGGACACGGCGAACAGGGCAAAGCCCAAGATCCAGAAGGTTGCGGCGGCGTGCAGCAGCGGCGCAACGTCGGGGAGAAACTCGCCCGCCATGCGGGTGAGCACCCCGAGCAGCACCAGCGCATAGATCGTGATAACGGTTTTGGACGCGGCCAGCGGGCGGCCCGAATGGCCAAGGCTGGTGCGGGTGAGCATGGCGAGCGTTACGAGGCCAATCGCCCCCGCCGTAAAGGCATGCGGAATTTGTGAGGCCCGGAACCAGCCGGGGAGGAGGTCTCCGGCAGCGATGGTGAGAAAACCATAAGGAATGAAGAAAAACCCGATATGCAGCACGGCAACGAGCGGCTCAGCCAGCGTGCGCCAGCCCGCCCAGCGAGACAGGCGCACAAGGTTTAGCACCCCCGCAAGGGCCGCCAGCGGGCGGGTAGCGGCAGACTCTGGCATGGCAACCCAAACCACCAGCGCCACTGCGCTTGCGACCATAATTGCTTTATCAAAACCGTCCATCGGGGCGGGCAAGCGGCCCTTGGGCTGGCGCATAAGCCAGTTGCGCGTAAAGCTCGGAATGATGCGGCCGCCGACCACCATTATCAGCATAATAATAAGGGCAACGCCCGCGCGGATGCCGGTGCCATCAAAGCCCGCCGAGGTGATGGCCTCGTAATGAAACAGCCCGTTGGCCCCACCAATAAAGGCCAGAATCATCAGCACCTTGAGGTTGCGCCAGTTTTTGCCAGCAACAATTTCCCGCAGGATAATCAGGGCCAGAACAGCGATAAAAGAAAGATCAAGGGCAACGGCAAGCAGCGGCGGCAGGTAAGCCGAAATCAGCAGCGCCATGCGCCCGGTCAGCCATAGCCCCGCCAGCGCGGCCACAGGCCAGCCCATAACCGGCATCCGGCCTGTCCAATTGGGCACCGCCGTAAGCAAAAAACCCGCGATCACCGCCGAAGTGTAGCCAAATACAAACTCGTGCAAGTGCCAATCTACCCCGCTTAGGTGGCTGGGCACATCAAGCCCCGCCGCCAGAGAAACCACCCAAAGCACCATGGCAATAGCCGCCCATAGCCCCGCCCCAAAGAAAAACGGCCTGAAGCCAAGGCTAAAGATGATCGGGCCGTTATAGGCGCGGCGCTGCTCTGAGGTGCTTTTCATGGCGAGTCCTGACTGGTTTTCATTCGCTTACTTGAGGCAAATAGCGCTGTCTTTGCGCTGGATCAAGCCCGTTGGGTTCTATTGATTGCTGGTCGGATTCTGGTAAAGGTAAAGAACTTGTAGTAGTAAAAAGCGATTTATAGTTATGAAAGATGCACAGACCGGCGATTATCCAAAAGTTTGCGTGGCAAAACCCTTTTGCATTCACCCGTCCGGGCCTGATTTTGTGCTTGAAAAGGTTGCGCAGCTCGCGCGCACCGAAGATATTCGGTTTTCGCCCGATGGAAAAAGGCTGGCCATTGCGGGCTATGCCAAGCAATCAATTGTAATATTCGATATCCAGATTAAAACGGGTGGCAAGGCGCCAAAGGTCACGATGCATGACTATATAGAGCTGAATTCAGAGGTGTTTAACTATCCGCACGGGCTGGATTTTGTGGATAACGAGACTCTGGTTGTCGCCAACCGCAAAGGGGCGGTTACGGTGTTTAACCTGCCCGCATCAGGCCTTGGAAACAGGCAGGTACAGGCCACACCGCTGGCAACAATTACAAAAGCCGAAGGGCTGAAAAAAGTGCACGCCCCCGGCTCGGTGGCGGTTTCGGCAACCACGCCGGAGGGCTATGAATTGTTGGTATGCAACAACTTCAAAAACCGGATAACGCGGCACCGGATTTCGGGACGCACAGCGCATAAAATCACCAGTAACAAGATCGTGTTGGAACGGGAGCTTGACGTGCCCGACGGGGTGGCCATGTCGGCCAGCAAGCAGTTGTTTGCCATTTCAAACCACTTCAAGCACCAAGTATGGGTCTATCGAAATGACGGGAAGTTTCATCGCCGGACCCTGCCAATTGGCACGCTAAAGGGGTTGGATTTTCCGCATGGGCTGCGGTTTTTTAACAATGATCACTACCTATTGGTGGCCGATGCGGGGCTGCCTTATTTATGGCTCTATCACAGTGCTGATGCCAACTGGGAGGGCGAGCATTCGCCAATTTGCGCGGTCAGGGTCATGAGTGAGGGGCTGTTTTTAAAGGGGCATTACTACCACCAAGAGGGTGGGCCAAAAGGGCTGGATTTTAGCCCCGACGGGCAGATCTTGGCGACCACCTGCGAAACTCAACCGCTTAAATTTTACCATGCGCCGCCATTGCTGGCGGCCGCCACGAGCTAGGAGCCGGGCAGCACCAGCTCTCGCAGAAGCTTGGCGCGAATGGTTTCAGGGTAGTCCGAAAAGCCGGTAGAGGTCAGGACAAATCCGTCGGGGGTGATAACAAAGCGGCGGTAATATTCAGTGATCGCAACGCCAACGATATCAATCGCTATGCCGTTAATCTCGACCCCGAGCCGCGCGGCGCGGCGGCTTTGGCTTGATGTATTGGCGCCCGAATTGCTGGCCCCGTCGCCTGAAACGTCAATTACTTTGCGCTCGCAATCTGCCACATCGTTAAATTGCGCGATGGAAAAGGAAATGGCGCTGCCCACCGCAGTTTTTGAATTAACAAACTCACGCGGCATCGAGCGAACCCAGTTGGAAAAGGCCTGCACATCGCCTTGGCTGTGCATGCGCCGCCATGGAATTACGGCCACTTGGTCATTGGCACCCGACCATTGCACCACCATTAAAGCCACGCGGTCCCGACTGAGCACGTTCATGATTTCGGTATCCAGCAGCGCATCGGCGAGGCCATCTCGCTGATAGGCGAATTCGCCTGCATCGATGGAGGTGGAAACGTCCATCGAGAGGATAAGCGCCAGCTTGCAGGCTAGCGCTGGCTTGGCCAGAAAGCTAAGTAAAACCCCGAGTTTAAACATATCGCCTCCTTGGCTTAGGCCAGCATTTTGTCGATTTCATCGCCACTGATCGAATGATGAAGCGGGGCAAAGCTGCCCTCTTCAAGCATGGCCTCAAGCGCGTCATCCAGCACTCGATGGGTGGCGCGGGCTATGGCAGAGCCAAGGCTGATGCGACGCACGCCTGCGGCGGCAAAATCGGCGGTTATGTGCTGCAAATATGGCCCCGCCGCGAGGCCGTTTACTGGCAGATCAATCGCCGCACACAGCCGCGCGATATCGCTCATGCTTGGCGGGATCGGCACATAAATCACGTCAGCCCCTGCGGCCGCAAAGGCTTGCGCCCGCCGGATGGCCTCTTCCATATCATACGCCCCTATCATCACGCCATCAGCCCGCGCGGTAAACATAAAAGGGCGGCCTAGGTCACGGGCGGCTTGGGCCCCAGCGGCCACACGCTCAACGGCCAGCTCAAACGGGTAGGTCAGCTCGTCGGCCTGCATAGTGGTATCCTCAATCGAGGCACCGGACAGGCCAACCTCTCCCGCGAGGTAGATGGTTTCGGCAACCACTTCGGGCGCATCGCCATAGCCGTTTTCAAGGTCTCCGTTTACCGGAAGCGGCGTGGCGGCGACGATTTCAGCAGCGTGCAGCAGGGCCTCGTCGCGGGTCACATGGCCCATATCTGGCTTGCCAAGGGTGAAGGCATGACCCGCCGAGGTGGTGGCCAGCGCCACCGCGCCCTTCGCCGCCATCAGCTTGGCGCTGCCGATATCCCACGGATTTGGCATCACGAAACATCCGGCGTCGTGAAGGTCTTTGAAAATTTGATGTCGGCTCATGGGGGCTCCTTAATTAACGCTGAATTCTACCCGCTCAGTGAACGGCACAATAATGCCTTTGCAGACGTTGCTCTCGGCGCGGTAAACCACCCACGGGTGGCTGAAATAGCTGGTTTGCTCATAGCTTTCGCCGGGCTTCAGGGTGTTATAATACACCTCTTCGCCGTCATAATTAAGCCAGAGGATATCAACCTCGGTTTCGGAATTATTGGTGAAAAGAATGCTGGCGAGGCGCTCGGATTCTATCGGCACCAGCCCGCCTTGATAGCAGTTAATGGCCGAATTTGTTTGCGCCAGCGCGGGGCTGGCGAGGAAAAGCAGGGCTATAAGGGTTTTGCGCATAAGGCACCTCCGTTTACAACAGTATCGGGGGAAAACCGGTTTGGCGCAAATCAATTTTTTGCGGTGCGAGCGGAGCAAAGCACGTTGGTTTTTTTGAAAACCTTTGAAGAGAAATTGCCTGTACTGTATTGATAGTATTATATAATAGGACAGTTAAGGATAACTACTAACCTAGGTTAGTAGTTATCCTTAACTGCGGAAATTATTTCAGTTTAGCATCTTTTCGAAAAATCTAAATTACGAGGGTCGTTATCGCTTCATCATCCGCCTCGGCCTGTGGCAGCCCGTCGTAAATCTCTACATAGCCAGCTTTATCTGCCACAAATATATGGCCCATCGCCGGTAGGCCGCTGGTATCATCCAATGTGCCCGCCATAATCGAGAGGTTCTCCCCCGGCCCATCCCAAAACAAGTTGCCGCCGCAAGTGGCGCAAAAGCCGCGCCGTGCGGTTTCGCTGGAACTATACCAGCGGACTTCGCCGGTAATGCGCACCTTGTCGCGCGGCGCTGAACTGGCCGCCACAATGTGGCCCGAGCTTTTACGGCACTGTTCGCAATGGCAGTAAACCACGGGGCGCAGCGGCCCTTCCACCTCGTATTTCACACCGCCACACAGGCAGCTTCCCGTGCTAATCATCAGCCTTGCCCTTTCGCCAAAACCACAGAATCGCCAGTAGCGAGATCGCGATAGAGGCAAACTTCAGCCCTGTCAGCAGGCTGGCAACTTCAACCAACCCTTGGTCAGGCGCATCTGTTAGCAACATTTGCGCAACCGAAGCATTTTCGTAATAGTCAAACAGCGCGCCCGAGGCCGGAAACAAAAACATTGCCGGCAGCTTGGGGGCAAGCCGGTAAAGCGTCAGCATCAGGCTAATGGCCAAAAGCGCCGGAAAAAACGTATCCAGCATTTGCTGCACTTCGAGATAAAACAAGCGGCCCTCGGGGGTGATGGTGGTCACGTATTGCGTGGCCTCTTCCAGCGAATAGCCGGTAATGCGCATATCAAAAGGCCACAACCCGTCGGCGGCCTTCAAAAGCTTGGGGATCGAGAAAACCAGCATCATGGCGTAGTTCACCACCGTAAGGCCGATGATCAGCAGGTGGGCGCGGGCAAGGGTCATGTATTTTCCCTCCGGAAGCTGGCCCCGAGGCGCTCCATAAGCGGTATGAAATCAGGGAAGCTGGTTTCGATCGGGCCGGCGTCGTCTATCCGCACCGGCTTTTCGGTAGCCATGCCGAGGCACATGAAGCTCATGGCAATGCGGTGGTCTAGGTAGGTTTCACACGTGGCCCCGCCGAGGATTTTGCCCGTGCCGTGCACAACCATAAAATCCTCGCCTTCCTCAACATCCACGCCGTTGGCCTTCAGCCCGCGCACCATGGCGTCTATCCGGTCGCTTTCTTTTACGCGTAGTTCTTTGATGCCGCGCATCACGGTTGTGCCTTCAGCGGTAGCGGCCACAACAGCCAAAATCGGGTATTCATCTATCATGCTCGGCGCGCGTGCGGGCGGCACTTCTACGCCTTTTAGCGGGCCAAA
>WTAL01000021.1 GCA_013139635.1 Paracoccaceae bacterium | reverse complement strand
CGGGGAGTTTGGTGGGTTATTTGTGTTTTGGGGATCATGAAGAGCGGTGCGGCTTATGTTGGGGTTGATCCGACGTATCCGTTAGTGCGGCGTCGGGTTTTGGTGGCGGATAGCGGGGTTGATTTGGTGTTGGTTGACGGGGCCAATGGGGGTGATCTGGGCGAGGTTGAATGCGTGGATGTGGCGGATATCGAGAGCTTGCTCTCGGGGTTTTCGGCCACAGCGCCCGCGATCGAGATTGACCCGTTGTTGCCGGCTTATGTGATTTATACCTCGGGCTCCACGGGGGAGCCCAAGGGAGTGGAGGTGCCGCATCGGGGGTTGGCCAACCTGGTGAACTGGTTTGCGCGCAGCTTTGATTTGGGGCCGGGGCGGCAGGTTACGGCGGTGGCCAATATGGGGTTTGACGCCTCGGTTTGGGAGATCTGGTCGGCGCTGGCCAGCGGGTCTTGCTTGCATATCTTGCCGGAAGACCTGGTCGGAGACCCCGGGGCCATGGTGAGCTGGTGGGGCGGTTTGGGCGCAGATTCCGGCTTTTTACCGACGCCGCTGGGGGAGTATGCGCTGGAAACTGGCGCGGTGGCGAAGAACACGCGGTGGTTGCATGTTGGCGGAGATAGGCTGCGGCGTAAACCTCCGGCGGGGGCCGGATTTACGCTGGTTAATAACTACGGCCCAACCGAGGCCAGCGTGATCACCACCTCGGGGCCGGTGGGCGCAGAGCCTGGGTTTATTGACATTGGCCGCCCGGTCGACAATGTGTCGGTTTACATTCTAGATGCCAATTTGAACATGGCCCCGATCGGGGTAAAGGGCGCGCTTTATATTGCCGGAGACGGGCTGGCGCAGGGCTATTTGGGGCGGCCGGGGCAAACAGCGGCGGCGTTTTTGCCCAATCCGTTTGGGGCTGCGGGCGCGCGCATGTATCACTCAGGCGATCTGGCGCGGTTTTTGAGCGACGGGCGGATAGAGTTTTTGGGGCGGGCAGATCATCAGGTTAGCTTGCGAGGATACCGCATAGAAATAGGTGAGATTGAGGCGGCGCTGAACGCGCTTAGCACAGTGCGCGAATGTGCGGTGGCCACGCAAGAAGGGGCCGACGGGCTGATGCTTGTGGCCTATATTGTGCCTCATGGCATGCTGGACAAAGCGGGGCTGCAAAGCGCGCTGGCAGCCACCCTGCCGGGCTATATGATCCCGTCAGAATTTGTGGTGTTGGACGCCCTGCCGCTCACGCCCAACGGCAAAATTGACACCCGCGCCCTGCCAGCCATTGAGGCTTCAGAGGCCACCGACAACCCGCCGCCCGAGGGCAAAACCGAGACGCAGTTGGCGCAGATTTGGGCGCAGCTTTTGGGGCATGAGCAGATCGGGAGGCAGGATGATTTTTTCCGCCTTGGTGGGCATTCCTTGCTAGCGACACGGCTAATTGCTCATATAAATGAAGTATTTAGCGTAGAGTTGCCATTAATTGATGTGTTTGATGCCCGCACGCTTTCCGTGCTGGCGCAAAAGATTAAAGCCGCGAGCAGCAGCAGCATTCCGCCGCTGGAACCTTGCGCGAGCACGGGGCCAACCCCGCTTTCCTATGCGCAAAACCGGCTGTGGTTCTTGGACCAGTTGGAGCCGGGCAACCCGTTTTATAATATCCCCGCCGCGCTGCGGGTGGAGGGCGCGCTGGACCAAGCCCAGCTTGCCCGCGCGCTCAATAAAGTGGTGCAGCGCCATGGGGCTTTGCGCACAAAGTTTGCGATGTTTGGCGACCAGCCGATGCAGGTGGTTGAACCCGCCAGCACCGCTACCTTTGCGCAAACTGACCTCTCAGGCCTTGCCCCCGAGGCGCAAAAAACTGCCGTGGCCAAAGCCGCTGAAGCGGTGGCGAACCACAGGTTTGATCTTGGCAGCGGCCCCTTGATCGAGGCCAAAGTGCTGAAGCTCGCGGCCCAAACCCACATCCTGCTGTTTAACATCCACCATATTGTGGCTGACGGCTGGTCGATGGGCGTGCTGATCCGTGAGGTGAGCGCGCTTTACAGCGCCTACGTTGCTGGCAAGCCCAATCCGCTGCCAGAAGTGGCGGTGCAATACGCCGATTTTGCCGCCTGGCAGCGGCAATGGCTGGTGGGGGAGGTGTGGGGCCAAGAGGTGAGTTATTGGCAAAAACAGCTGGTTGATCTGCCAAGTACGCCGTTGCCACTGCCCACAGACACCCCCCGCCCAGCCAAGCAAAGCCACCGTGGCGGCACCGTGTCGTTTAGCCTTAAGGTAGAGTTGGTGGCAGAGCTCACCGCGCTGGCCGATCGCCATAACGCCACCCTGTTTATGGTGCTGCAAGCGGCGCTGAGCGTGCTGATGGCGCGGCTCTCTGGGCAGGCGGATATCGCCCTTGGCGCCCCCGTTGCCAACCGCCGCCATCGCCACACCGAAGACCTGATCGGCTTTTTTGTGAACACGCTGGTGCTGCGCAATACCGTGGACCCAAACCAGCCGTTTGAGGTGTTTTTAGCGCAAGCCCGCGACACCGCGATGGACGCGTTTGCCCATCAGGATATCCCGTTTGAGCAGCTGGTCGAGGCGCTAAACCCCGAGCGTTCGCTGGCCTATTCGCCGCTATTCCAAGTGGCAATTGTGCTGCAAAACGCACCGATGGGGGCGCTGGAGCTGCCCGGTGCGCGACTGATTCCGATGGAAAACCCTGTGACCACCGCTAAGTTTGACCTGCTGATGGCGCTGTTTGAAAGTGAGGATGGTTTAAGTGGCAGCATTGAATATGCAACGGACTTGTTTGCGCCCGCGACCATCGCGCGGATGGCGGCGCAGTTTACCGAGCTGCTGGGCAGCATCGCCCAAAATCCCGCCACCAAAACCGGCCAGCTTAAGCTGATCCCAAAGACCGAAGCCGACCTGATTGGGGGGTTTGATGTGGCTTTACCCGCGGGAAAAACCAGCTGTTTGCACAGGCTCATTGAGGCGCAAGCGGCGCGCAGCCCCGAGGCGGTGGCGCTGGAAATGGGCGGGATAACAATGAGTTATGCCGATTTGAACGCCCGCGCCAACCGCCTCGCCCATGTTTTAATCAAAGCCGGTGCCGGCCCCGAACAAGCCGTTGGCCTGATGTTTGAGCGCGGCTTTGACCTCATCATCGCCATGCTCGCCATCCTGAAATCTGGCGCGGCCTATTTGCCGCTAGACCCGGATTACCCCGCCGCGCGCCTCGCGTTTATGCTGCAAGATACCGCCCCAAAAACCGTGCTGTGCGCCACCGATTTGCAAGGCCACTTGCCCAAAGGTACGCCGATAATCACCCCCGATGACCCCGCCGTGCAGGCCGCGCCAAACACCAATCCGGCGGTTAAAACCGACCCGCAAAACCTTGCCTATATTATCTATACCTCCGGCTCTACCGG
>WTAL01000149.1 GCA_013139635.1 Paracoccaceae bacterium | reverse complement strand
CCGCCAGTGCTTGCAAAGTGCCTGCTTGGCCCAGCAAAGCCACCGAGCCGCCGATGCCGATCATACTTGCCGAGGTAAAAAACGCCGCGCCCTGCCGCAGGCTGGCCAGAATATTGGCGTCTAGCATTCGGTTTTCCCGATGCAGCATTTCCTGCATCCAGCGGGCACGGTAATCGGCGATCAGCGAATGGGTCGAGCGGCGGGGGCCTTCGCGCTCCACCCACCAGCCCATTAGCGGCCAGCCGAGCAGCAGAAGCGCCAGTGCCACGCCATCCCACAGGCCAAAGGGGCCGATGACTTTGAGGAGGGGGTCGAGCATGGCGGGTTTCCTTATTGAGCTTGGGGCATCTTACAGGCATATTAGCTGATATACACCGCTTTAGGTGCCCGATTTTGGAAGCCCCGCCATGCAAATGCCAAAACCCAATGCAGATATCCTTGCCCGCAAGGGTGAGATCGTGGCCCGCCTGCGCCAAGTGCTGCCTGCAAGCGCTGTGATTGATGACCCGTTTGAGACCAAAGCCTATGAGTGCGACGCGCTGTCGGCCTATCGCTGCCCGCCTTTGGCCGTTGTACTCCCGGCTAACACTGAAGAAACAGCGGCGGCGCTTAAAGCCTGCTTTGAGATGGGGGTGCCCGTGGTGCCGCGCGGCTCTGGCACCTCCCTAGCAGGGGGAGCTTTGCCGACAGAAGACAGCGTAATTCTAGGTGTGGCACGGCTAAACGGCGTGCTGGAAACCGATTATGATAACCGCTTTATCAGGGTGCAATCGGGGCGCACGAATCTTAGCGTTACGGGAGCAGTGGAGGCTAATGGATACTTCTATGCGCCTGATCCTTCGTCACAACTGGCCTGTGCTATTGCGGGCAATATCGCAATGAACTCCGGCGGGGCGCATTGTTTGAAATATGGCGTGACCACCAACAACCTGCTTGGCGTTAAAATGGTGACGATGGAAGGCGAGGTTATCGAGATCGGCGGCGCGCATCTGGATGCGGCGGGCTATGATTTGCTTGGCTTGATCTGTGGTTCCGAGGGCCAGCTTGGGGTGGTGACCGAGGCCACTTTGCGGATTCTGGCCAAGCCCGAGGGGGCGCGGCCCGTGCTTATCGGGTTTGATAGCAACGAGGTTGCGGGGGCTTGTGTGTCTGACATTATCCGCGCGGGGGTGCTGCCCGTGGCCATTGAATTTATGGACCGTCCGGTGATTCGCGCCGCTGAAAACTTCACCCATGCGGGCTATCCTGATGTGGAAGCGCTGCTGATTATCGAGGTCGAAGGCTCGGAGGCCGAAATTGCCGAGCAGCTTGAGAAAATCACTGAAATTGCCCGCCGCCATAACCCAGTTGAGCTGCGAGAAAGCCAAAGCGCTGAAGAGAGCGCCAACATCTGGAAGGGTCGCAAGGCGGCCTTTGGCGCGATGGGGCAGATTAATGATTATATGTGCTTGGACGGTACGATTCCGGTCAGTAAACTGCCCGAAACCCTGCGGGGGATTACGGCGCTTTCCCGGCAATACGGCTTAGATGTCGGCAATGTTTTTCATGCCGGAGACGGCAATATGCACCCGCTTATTCTTTATGATGCCAACAAACCCGGAGACCTTGAGCTGTGCGAGGCTATGGGGGCCGACATTCTCAAGCTTTGCGTTGAGGTCGGCGGCTGCCTAACGGGCGAGCACGGCGTGGGCGTTGAAAAACGCGAGCTGATGCACAGCCAGTTTGGCGGTGATGATCTGGATATCCAGATGGCGGTGAAGGACGTGTTTGATCCGAAATGGCTGCTAAACCCCGCCAAGGTTTTCCCGCTTGATGCCAGCGAGGGCCGTCGCCAATGAAACCCGTTTCCGAAGCCGAGCTAGCCGAAATAGTTACCAGCGCCAAAGGCTCTTTCGAGATTATAGGCGGCGGCACCCGCCAGATAGGCCGCACCGAGGGTGACCCGCTGCACACCAGCGGGTTGAGCGGCATTAGCCTTTATGAGCCGGAAGCCCTAACGCTGGTGGCGCAAGCAGGCACGCCGCTTGCTGAAATCGAGACCCTGCTGGCCGAAAACGGCCAGCGCCTGCCGTTTGAGCCGTATGATTTGCGCGCCTTGCAAGGCACCACCGGCACGCCAACCATCGGCGGGGTGGTGGCCACCAATGCCTCTGGCCCGCGGCGGATTCAGGCAGGCGCTTGCCGTGATAGCCTGATCGGCGTGCGTTTTGTGGATGGCCTCGGGCGAATCATCAAAAACGGCGGGCGGGTGATGAAAAACGTAACCGGCTATGACCTTGTGAAGCTGTTGGCTGGCAGCCACGGCACCCTTGGTGTGCTGACCGAAGTGAGCTTCAAACTGCTCCCCGCGTCAGAAGCTACGGCAAGCGTGCTAGTGCAGGAAGACGAGGCCACATCTGCCGCGACGATGGCCAAAGCCATGGCCTCCCCATATGACATTAGCGGCGCAGCCCACACAGATGGCACTACGGCCCTTCGGTTGGAAGGGTTGGAAGGCTCGGTCCGTTATCGCAGTCACGTGCTGGCCAACTTACTTGCGGGCGAAGTCGCCGCCTTTGACTGGGTGGCTCAGCGCGATGTGCAAGCCTTTGCGGGCCTTAAAGGCGATGTCTGGCGCATATCGGTTAAGCCCTCTGATGGCCCTGCCTTGGCCGAAGCCCTTCGCCGCCTTGGTGCTGAAACTATAAACTTTGATTGGGCCGGTGGGCTCATTTGGGCCAACGCGCCCGAGGGGCAGGACCTTCGAAAAGCGTTGGGCACGATTTCGGGCCATGCTACAGTAATCCGCAATACCTTTAAAAAGCACAGGTCCTTCCATCCGGAAGGAGCGGCTATTGAAATTCTCAGCTCAGGGCTGCGCAACCAATTTGACCCGCGTGGTATATTGAACCCAGAGCGCCTTTAAGAAAGGTCTTATTATGGACATCTTATTTGCAATTATTGCAGCGCCTACTATTGTTATTTTTATTCTACTTCTCACCCCTTTTGGAAAACCTCTTTGGATCACCGGCGGTGTTCTTGCCGGACTTCTCATCGTGGCCTATTATTTTGAAACAAGGCCAAAACCGCGCGGAGGTTCATCGCCTGACAATTTCTACCTCCACATTATGGAAATCCCGATAATTATTTCGCTCGCCATAATTCCTGTTGTTTTTGGATTGCGATATATAATTAACGCCGCCCGCACCAGCGAAGGGGGCTTTGACAGCTTTTTTGTAAACATGCTTGGCATCTGGGCGGTCGCATCCTTTGTGTTCCTCTGGATTGTGTTGCCATATTTTCTGGACTAAAAGACCGATATGCAAACCAATTTCTCCCCTGAGCAGCTCACAAATTCCGGCATCCAGCGCGCCGACGAAATCCTGCGCGCCTGTGTGCATTGTGGGTTTTGCACCGCCACTTGCCCCACGTATCAGCTACTGGGAGATGAGCTAGACAGCCCCCGTGGCCGGATTTACCTAATCAAGGACATGTTGGAGGCGGGCCGCCCCGCTGACGAGAAAACCGTAAAGCATATTGACCGCTGCCTGAGCTGCCTTGCCTGTATGTCTACCTGCCCCTCGGGCGTGCATTATATGCACCTGGTTGACCTTGCGCGTGAGCATATTGAGAAGACCTATAAGCGCCCGCTGTTTGACCGCGCCTTGCGCGCCGTGCTGGCACAAATCCTGCCCTACCCGATGCGCTTTCGAGCGGCTATTTTGGGCGCTTGGGCCGCGAAGCCTTTCCGGTTTGCCCTGCCCTCCAAGCTCAAGGCGATGGTTGATTTTGCCCCCGCCAAGCTACCCTCCCCCAGCGCGGTTGATCGCCCGCAAACCTTTGCCGCCAAAGGTCAAAAAATCCGCCGCGTCGCCCTGCTTTCGGGCTGTGCGCAAACGGCGCTGAACACCGATATTAACGAGGCCACCATTCGCATTCTAACTCGCCACGGGGTGGAAGTGGTGATAGCGGAAGGCATGGGCTGCTGCGGGGCGGTTACCCACCATATGGGCAAAACTGATGCTAGCCATAAATCTGCCGCCGCCAATATTAAGGCTTGGAAAGCCGCTGACGTGGACGCCGTGGTTATTAACACCTCGGGCTGCGGCACTACGGTAAAAGATTACGGCCACATGTTCCGCGAAACCGAGCTGGCGGATGACGCCGCCGAGATCGCGGCCAAAGCCCGTGATATTTCCGAAATTCTGTTGGAAATCGGCATTAAGGGCGAGGGTGACCTCAAAGTCGCCTACCACGCTGCCTGCTCCTTGCAGCACGGCCAGCAAATCAAAGAAGCCCCCAAAACGCTGCTCCGCAATGCCGGTTTTACGGTGCTAGAGCCAGCCGACCCCCACCTGTGTTGTGGCTCGGCAGGCACCTATAACCTGATGCAGCCAGAGCTGGCCAGCCAGCTGGGCGCACGCAAAGTGGCCAGCCTTGAAACCCTGACGCCCGATGTGATTTCGGCGGGAAATATCGGCTGCATGATGCAAATCGGCGATGGCACCAAGCTGCCGGTGGTGCACACGGTAGAGCTGCTAGACTGGGCCACAGGCGGGCCAAAACCAAGCGCGCTTAAGCATGTTTAGCCGTGCCAAAATTACCGATGATCTCGGCAAAATTGGGGTTGCAAAAGGCGATGTGCTTATGCTGCACGCCTCGCTCAAAGCCATTGGCCCCGTTGCAGGCCGCGCCGATGGCTTGCTGGATGCGCTGCAAGACGCCGTTGGCAGAAACGGCACGCTCATGATGGTACTGGGCGCCGCCAATAATGGCGCTGTCTTTGACGCCCTCACCACCCCGGCAGACCCCGATGTCGGCACCCTCGCCGAAATCCTCCGCACCCGTGCGGGTGCTAAAGTTTCCAACCACCCCGAAGGCCGCTTTGCCGCCCTTGGCCCCCATGCCAAAACCCTGCTCGCCAGCCAGCCTTGGGATGATTATTTCGGCCCCAATTCCCCACTTGACGCCCTCACCAAACTCAGCGGCAAGGTCCTGCGGCTCGGGGCCGACCCAGATACCACAACCCTCACCCATTTAGCCGAATACCTAACTCCGCTTGCGGGAAAACGCCGCGTTACAAGGCAGGTGCTGGTGCAAGGTCCGCATGGACCTGAGCAAAAATCCGTCAATTCTCTTGACGATGAGGAAGGCATTTTTGACAATCAAGGCGAAGACTATTTCGCCAGCATTTTAAAGGCATTTTCTGCTGACGGCCACGGCCAAACCGGCACCATCGGTCACGCCAGAAGCCGGCTTCTAAACGCCCGCAGCTTTACCACCTTCGCTGCTGGTTGGATGACAAATCACCTCTGAATATGCCCGCCGCAAGCACCAGCGTTTCAGTGCGGCGCGGGCAGGGCCTCGCCGCACGAACAATGCCAGACGCGCCGCCACCGTCAGCCTCCTGTAACTGTGGTTATTTCAGCCGCTGTTGCCTGTACCAAAGGCCCTGCCTTGGCGATCAGTTCATCGGTAATCCGTGCGACGGGGCCAGATATAGACACACCGGCAACCGGCATGCCTTGCCCATCAAACACCGCCGATGCAATGCAGCGCATACCTATATAACGCTCTTCATTATCAAAAGCCCAGCCTCGGCCCGCTATGGTTTCGAGGTCAGAGAACAGTGCCGAAGGGTCCGTTAATGTTTGGGGCGTAAACTCGGGCAACCCATTGGCAAAAAACATTTTTTCTACAGCGGCTCGCGGCATATGTGCCAGCATTGCCTTGCCAATACCTGAGGCGTGCATTTGGCTGCGCGCCCCAGCGCTAAACATGGCCCGAATTGGGTTCTGGGTCTCGATCTGCGAGATGAAAACAATGAAGCCTTGGTCTGAAATCCCAAGATTTGCGGTTTCACCCGTGGCTTCCATCAGCCGCCGCATGGGGGCCTGCGCGGCCTCCACAAGGTTGGTGCGGCGCAGGTAAGTATTGCCAACCCGAAACGCGCCAATGCCAATGGACCATTCCTGCGCATGGGCGTCAAAATCCACAAAACCGTGGCTTTGCAGCGTGGCCAGAAAGCGGTGCGCGGTTGAGGGCGGCATGGAAATTTGCCGCGCTAGGTCACTCAGCGTGGCGCCCTGTTGCTTTGCCAATGCTTGCAAAATTGTTAACCCACGATCAAGCGCCTGCACGGGGCTTGGCCCGCCACTCGCCGCCGAACCCCGCGGCCGCCCACGCTTTGGTTTTTCTGTTTGCTCTATCACTTTTGGGCCTCCATTTGGATATTCCCTATAATAAAAAATATTTCCAAAAAATCACCTATTAAAAATGGAAAACTTTTATTTGTGTTTTTTCATGCGTTTACATATTTTAATGTTCTTTTGGAATGGTTTTCCAAAAAAATTGCAAAAACCCGCTGCGCCGTTAAAATTGCCCTATGCAACCAAGCGAGATTCTCATGCACAACCAAAACCCTGTTTTTATACCCGGCCCGACCAACATGCCCGAAGCCCTCCGGCGCGCGGTTGATATGCCCACCATGGACCACCGCTCTGCGGGGTTTAAGGATATTTTGCACCCCGCACTGAACGGCGTGAAGCAGGTGTTGAAATCCGAAACCGCTGAGGTGTTTCTGTTTCCCTCCACGGGTTCTGGCGGCTGGGAAACGGCGCTGAGCAACACGCTTTCAAAGGGGGACAAAGTGCTCGCCTGTGAAAACGGTATGTTTAGCCAAAAGTGGATAGATATGTGCCAGCGCCACGGGCTTGAGGTTGAAGTGGTTTCGGTGCCGTGGGGGCAAGGCATTCCAGCGCACCGTTATGAGGAGATTTTGAGCGCTGACAGCGGCCACGAGATCAAGGCTGTGCTGGCCACGCATAACGAAACAGCCACAGGTGTGGTTTCTAATATCGCGGCGGTGCGGGCGGCGATTAATGCCGCTGCCCATCCGGCGCTTTTGTTTGTGGACGGGGTTAGCTCCATTGGCTCGATGGATTTCCGCATGGACGCATGGGGCGTGGATGTGGCCATCACCGGTTCGCAAAAGGGCTTTATGCTGCCCGCGGGGCTGGCCATTGCGGCGTTTAGCCCGAAGGCCGCGGCAATGATTGAGACCGCCACCCTGCCGCGCTGGTATTTTGATATCCGCGATATGCGCGCGGGCTACGCGGTGAATGGTTTTCCTTACACGCCGCCTGTGGGCATGATTAACGGGCTGAAAATGTCTACCGAGATGCTGCTTTCTGAGGGGCTAGAAAATGTGTTTGCCCGCCATGCCCGCATTGCTGAAGGTGTGCGCAAAGCCGTGGCGGCTTGGGATATGCCGCTTTATGCGCAGTCTCCCGAGCTTTACTCAAACTCTGTGAGCGCGATCAAAACGCCCGAGGGTTTTGACGCCAATGAGATCGTGACGCTGGCATCCGAGAAATACGACACCGCGTTTGGCGCGGGGCTTGGGCAGGTGGCCGGAAAGCTTTTTCGCATCGGGCATTTGGGCAGCTTGCCGGACGTGCTGGCGCTGGCGGGCATTGCGACGGCTGAAATGTGTATGAAAGACCTCGGCCTTGCCATAACCTTGGGCAGTGGCGTGGCCGCCGCGCAAGAGCATTACCGCACGGTTTAGGAGGCCTGCCATGTATATCCCTACGCTTGATGATATGAAAACCGCGCGGGAGCGCGTTACGCCTTATATCCACCGCACGCCGGTGCTTACGTCGGAATTCCTGAACGACCTCACGGGCGCCGAGCTGTTTTTCAAGTGTGAAAACTTCCAGAAAGCTGGCGCATTTAAGGTGCGCGGGGCGTGTAATGCGGTGTTTGGTTTACCGGATGATATGCTGGCAAAGGGCGTGGCAACCCACAGCTCGGGCAACCATGCGCTTAGCCTTTCTTATGCTGCTGGCCGCAGGGGCATTCCGTGCCATGTGGTGATGCCGCGCACCGCGCCGCAAGCCAAAAAGGACGCGGTAAAGGGTTACGGCGGGATAATTACCGAGTGCGAGCCGAGCACGAGCAGCCGTGAAGCGGTATTTGCCAAGGTCGAGGCCGAAACGGGTGCGGAATTTGTGCATCCTTATAATGACCCTCGGGTGATTGCGGGGCAGGCTACGTGCAGTGCCGAGCTTATTGAGCAGGTTAAGGGGCTTGATGCCGTGGTGGCCCCGATTGGCGGTGGCGGGATGATTTCAGGCACGTGCCTGACGCTGAGCAACCTCGCACCGGAGGTGAAAATTTATGCCGCCGAGCCGCTGAATGCTGATGACGCCGCCCGGAGCTTTCGCGCGGGGCATATCATTGCTGATGACGCACCGGAAACCGTGGCTGACGGGCTGAAAGTGCCGCTGAAAGAGCTGACATGGCATTTTGTGAGCAACCACGTGACCGATATTTTGACCGCGACTGAGGACGAGATTGTCGACGCGATGAAGCTGATCTGGAAGCGGATGAAAATTGTAATGGAGCCGAGCAGCGCTGTGCCGCTGGCCACCATTTTGAAGGACAAAGAGACTTTTGCCGGCAAGCGCGTTGGCATCATTATAACCGGCGGGAATGTGGATTTAGACAGCCTGCCTTGGATGGAGAAATAACATGAATTTTGATGATTACGACGTAGGCTACGACATTCCGGCCAAGCCCGGCATGGATGAAGCGGATATCCAAACGCCTTGCTTGGTTCTGGACCTAGACGCGCTGGACCGCAACGTAAAAAAGATGGGCGATGAGTGCAAAAAGATGGGCGTGCGCCACCGTGCGCACGGCAAAATGCATAAATCGGTTGATGTGCTGAAGCTGCAAGAAAGCCTCGGCGGCGCTATTGGCGTTTGCTGCCAGAAGGTCAGCGAAGCCGAGGTTTTTGTGCGCGGCGGCATTAAAGATGTAATGGTTTCGAACCAAGTGCGTGACCCTGCCAAAATTGACCGCTTGGCGAAAATGCCCAAGCTGGGCGCGCGCATTTTGGTATGTGTGGATGACCCAGAGAACGTGGGTGAACTTGCGGCGGCGGCTCAAAAGCACGGCACTCAGCTGGAGTGCTTGGTTGAGATCGACGTCGGCGCAGGCCGCTGCGGCGTGAGCACTTCGCAAGACGTGGTGAACATTGCCAAGCTGATTGATAGCGCTGACGGGCTGAAATTTGCCGGCATTCAGGCCTATCAGGGCGCGATGCAGCACATGGATCTTTATAAGGACCGCGAGGCGAAGATCGACATTGCGGTGGATATGGTGCGGGACGCCATGACCGCGCTCAGCGCGCAAGGGCTTTCTTGCGATATCGTTGGCGGGGCAGGCACAGGCTCGTATTACTTTGAGGGCAACTCCGGTGTTTTTAACGAAATGCAGTGCGGGTCTTATGCGTTTATGGATGCGGATTATGGCCGCATTCTGGATAAAGAAGGCAAGCGGATTGATGATGGCGAATGGGAGAATTCACTGTTTATTCTGACCTCTGTAATGAGCCACACCAAAGCCGACAAAGCGATTGTGGACGCCGGCCTAAAGGCGCAATCAGTCGATAGTGGCTTGCCTACGGTTTACGGGCGCAATGACAAGGTTGAATACCTGAAATGCTCAGACGAGCACGGTGTGGTGGGCGACCCTGACGGGGTTTTGAAAATCAACGACAAGCTGCGGCTGGTGCCGGGCCACTGTGACCCAACCTGCAATGTGCATGACTGGTATGTGGGCGTGCGGGGCGGCAAAGTGGAAACGGTTTGGCCGGTTTCAGCGCGCGGGAGGGCTTACTAATGATCATTGTTCCTGAAAAGGAAATTGCGGGGCTGATAGATCGGAAGGCTTCATTTGAGGCGGTAGAAGCGGTGTTTGCGGCGATGGCCAGCAAGGACGCTTATAACTTTCCGGTGATTCGTGAGGCCATTGGCCATGCGGATGCGCTTTATGGCTTTAAGTCGGGCTTCGATAGGAAATCACTGGCGTTGGGGCTGAAATCTGGCGGTTATTGGCCGGGGAATGAGGCCAAGGGCCTGACCAACCACCAAAGCACAGTGATTTTGTTTGATGCGGATACTGGCAAGGTGAAGGCGCTTGTTGGCGGCAACCTGCTGACAGCGTTGCGCACGGCGGCAGCGTCTGCGGTTTCGATCAAGCACCTCGCACCTGCGGGCGCCAAGGTGCTGGGAATGATCGGGGCGGGGCATCAATCCGCCTTTCAGATGCGCGCGGCTGTTGAGCAGCGTGATTTTGAGAAGGTGATTGGCTGGAATTATCATCCGGAAATGCTGAGCCGTTTGGCGGAAACAGCCGCTGAGCTGGGGCTGCCTTTTGAGGAGGCGAGCCTTGAGCAGGTGGGGGCCGAGGCCGATGTGATTATCTCGATTACCTCTAGCCAAAGCCCTATTTTGCTGGACGCCCATGTGCAGGGCGGCACGCATATTGCCTGTATGGGCACCGATACCAAGGGCAAGCAGGAGGTTGAGGCGGCGCTGGTGGCGCGGGCTTCGGTGTTTACTGACGAGATTGCGCAGGCGATTACGATTGGCGAGTGCCAACACGCGGTGGCTGATGGCACGCTGAACGAGGCTGACATTACAGAACTAGGCGCTGTGATAAACGGGGCGCATAAAGGGCGGACGTCTGACGATGAGCTGACTTTGTTTGACGGCACGGGCGTTGGGTTGCAAGACCTCGCGGTGGCCTCAGCAGTGGTAGATTTGGCAGTGGCCAAAGGCGTGGCGATTGAGGTTGATTTTTAGAATCAACGGACCCGTGGCGGCGCGTCTGGCGATGCGCTACTTGGCGATGTTGCACCCGCGCCGCGCTGATACGTTGGCGCTTGTGGCCTTAACTCTGCGTTAAGGTTATCAAAAAGTACCTGTTTTTCAGGGGGCAATGCTAAGGGTTTGTTCAAGACTCAGGGGTATTTTCATTCGTGGAGTGGATGGGGGTATCGGGATGGAACAGGTGTTTCACCTCACAGTCGTGGAGAGCGGCTATGTGGATTTTGAAATGGTTGGGGCCTTGCAGGCCTCGACAGGCGCGCAGCGCTATTCGGAAATTGTTGAGGACGTTGTGTTTTCGTTGACCGAAAAGATAACGGCTTTAATGAGCGATGCCCGCGGGCGGGATTTTGCGAAGGCCGAGCGGCAGGCGGCAAAGATCGGCGTGATTGCGCGGCAGATCGGGCTGAAAGGTGTGGCAGGCGTAGCGGCGGCGGCGCAAGATTGCGCGGGGCGGGGCGACTATACCGCGCTGTCGGCGGTATCTGTAAGGCTGGCGCGAATGGCGGAGCGCTCGCTATTTAGCATCATCGAATTTGACGCGCAGGCGCCTTAGGGGTTGCAATTGGGCGGCAATGGGGGGAGATTTCGGGGAACCGGAAAGGACACCCTATGCAGCCAAAATTTACCAACGCCGAGACAACAATTCCGATTTATGTGGTGGAAGCCGAGGGGCTTGCACAGGCGCTGAGCCAGCTGGATGACGCGGCGCGCCGCTGGGTTGAAAGCAATGGTTTTGCGGCCAAGCTTGGGCAGGTGGCACTGATACCAGCGGCGGATGGCGGCTTTCGCGCTGTGCTGGCGGGCTGGGGCAACGCTGCCGCACGGGCGCGGGGCTGGTTTAATTTTGCCAGTATCACGGCCAAGCTGCCGGATGCGGATTTCCGGATTGAAAACGGGCTAACGCAGCCCGAGCGAAAAGAGGCGGCGTTGGCGTGGCTGCTCGCGGGGTATCGGTTTGATAAATATGCTTCGCAGCCTGCGCAAAAGGCGCGGCTAGCCTGCCCATTGGGCGTGGACGGCGCGCGGGTAGAACTGGAGGCGGAGGCGACCTTTCTAACCCGCGACCTGATAAACACACCCGCAAATGATATGGGGCCAGAGGCGCTATCCGCGGCGTTTTTTGACCTCGCCAAGCGGCACAAAGCCAAGGCTTCGGCGATTGTTGGCGATGATTTGCTGCGGGAGAACTTTGGGCTTATTCATGCGGTTGGGCGGGCAGCCGTGGAGGCCCCGCGCCTGCTGGATATGATATGGGGCGACCCTGATGCGCCGAAGCTTACGCTGGTTGGCAAAGGGGTTTGCTTTGATACTGGCGGGCTGAATATTAAGCCCGGGGCCTCAATGGGGCTAATGAAAAAGGACATGGGCGGGGCGGCCAATGTACTGGGGCTGGCGCATATGATTATGAGCCTTGGCCTGCCGGTGCGCCTGCGGGTGCTCATTCCAGCCGTTGAAAACTCGATTTCGGCGAGCGCGTTTAGGCCGCAAGATATTTTACGCAGCCGCAAAGGGCTGACAGTGGAAAACAACAATACCGACGCTGAGGGGCGGCTGGTATTGGCCGATGCGCTGGCAATGGCCGATGAAGAAACACCGGATATGTTGATTTGTATGGCGACGCTAACAGGCGCTGCACGGGTGGCGCTGGGGCCGGATTTACCCCCGTTTTATACCGATGATAGCGCCTTGGCGCACCAGCTCACCCGCGCGGCGCGGGCTGAGACAGACCCCTTGTGGCGCATGCCGTTTTGGGAGGGCTATGAGGCCAATATCGAGCCGGGAATTGCTGACCTGAACAACGCACCAGCGGGGGGCATGGCTGGGTCTATCAATGCCGCACTGTTCTTGCGGCGCTTTGTGGAAAACGCCAAGCAATTTGCGCATTTTGATATTTACGGCTGGACACCAGCCGCCCGCCCCGCGCGGCCCAAAGGCGGAGAAGCCCAAGGTGGGCGGGCAATTTTGGCGATGATCGAGGCGCAGTTTAATGCGGAGTAATCAGCCAGTAATTGACGTTTTAGACGCCCCCAATGGCAAGCGTGTTTCGCAGCTATTGTTTGGAGAAAAATTTGAGGTGGCAAAAACCGAGCGTGCTTATAGTTTCGGGCAAATGCAATGCGGCTATCAGGGCTGGGTGCAAAGTGCGGCCTTGGCCGAGCGCCGCACCGCCAGCCACAGCATAAGCACCTTGGGGACGTTTATATATGCCGCCCCAGATATGAAATCGGAAGTCCGGTTGCGGCTCCCCTTCGGGGCCAAGGTGAAAGTGCAGAGCACTGAAGGCCAATTTGCAAAATTGCCGGAGGGCTATGTTTTTGCCGCGCATCTAAGCCAGGCTCCTGTGCCCGATTTTGTGGCCACCGCTGAGCAGTTTATCGGGATTCCTTACTTGTGGGGGGGCCGCTCCAGCCTCGGTATAGATTGCTCGGGCCTTGCCCAAATGGCGCTGCACAGTGCCGGCATCCAAGCCCCGCGCGATTCCGGCCCGCAAGCAAAGAGCGCGGGGAAATTACAGCCTGAAGGCGAGCCGCTCCAGCGCGGAGATCTTGTGTTTTGGAATGGCCATGTCGGCCTGATGCAGGGTTCCGAAACGCTTCTGCATGCCACCGCATTTTCTATGCGCGTAATGGCCGAGCCGCTGGCCACCACAGTGGCACGGATTGAAGCGTTGGGGTATGGTGAAATCACAGCCATTCGCAGGCTTTGAGTTTTATGCCCGTTGCCACAAGCGCCGAGCTTGCAGCGCGGCGCGGGCACGGCCTCTCAACACGCGCAATGGTTGACGCGCCGCTAAGTTCGCCCCGTGGCCCGCTTTATTTGCGCAACCCCTAAAACATCCAGCACTTTGGCCTCTATAGCCTCAGCATCCAACCCGGCGGCTTGATACATGGCAGCGGGGCTATCTTGGGCGATAAACCTGTCGGGCAAGGTCATCGAACGGAACTTCAGGCCGGTGTCGAACACGCCTTCATCAGCCAAAAGCTGGGCTACATGGCTGCCAAAGCCACCCACCGCGCCTTCCTCAATAGTGATCAGCGCCTCGTGGTCTGCCGCAAGCTGCAAGACCAGCTCTCGGTCCAGCGGTTTAGCAAAGCGAGCGTCGGCCAGCGTGGGGGTAATGCCCTTGGCGGCCAGGTTTTCGGCAGCCTTGCGGGCCTCGCCTAGGCGAGTGCCAAGGGAAAGAATGGCCACGCGCGCACCCTGCTGGATGATACGGCCTTTGCCGATTTCAAGCACCTCGCCGCGCTCGGGCAGCTCGACCCCTACGCCTTCACCGCGCGGAAAGCGGAAGGCCGAGGGGCGGTCGTTGATGCTGGCGGCAGTGGCGACCATGTGCATCAGCTCGGCTTCATCTGCTGCGGCCATCACCACAAAATTAGGCAGGTTCGCGAGGAACGCGATATCAAAGCTACCTGCATGGGTCGGACCGTCTGCGCCCACAAGGCCCGCGCGGTCAATCGCGAAGCGCACAGGCAGAGATTGGATGGAAACGTCATGTGCCACTTGGTCATAGCCGCGCTGCAAAAACGTGGAGTAGATCGCACAAAAGGGCTTCATGCCACCTGCCGCGAGGCCGGCTGAAAAGGTAACGCCGTGCTGCTCGGCCATGCCGACATCAAACATACGGTTGGGGAAGTGCTTGGCAAAAACATCCATGCCGGTGCCGTCAGGCATGGCGGCGGTGATGCCCACCACCTTCGGGTCAGCCTCGGCCTCGGCCACGAGCGCCTTGGCAAAAACGCTGGTATAGCTCGGGGCATTGGCGGGGGGAGAGGTGTGAACCTTGCCCGTGGTCGGGTTGAATTTGCCGCGCGCATGGCCACGGTCAGCCGAGCCTTCGGCAGCCGCAAAGCCCTTGCCCTTTTTGGTGATCACATGGATCAGCACGGGGCCAGTGGCGCGCTCGTGCACGGTGCGGAGCACGCTAAGCAGCTGCTCCATATCGTGACCATCAATCGGGCCGACATAAGAAAACCCAAGCTCCTCAAACAGCGTGCCGCCGACGGTCATGGATTTAACCATTTCCTTGGCCCGGCGTGCGCCATCTTGCAGAGGGGGCGGCAGCAGGGAAGCAAAGCCCTTGGCAGCTGACTTTAGCTCTTGAAACGGGGCCTCGGCATAAAGGCGGGAAAGATAGCCGGAAAGCGCACCAACCGGCGGCGCGATGGACATATCATTATCATTCAGCACCACAAACATGCGCTTTTTCATATCGCCGGCGTGGTTTAGGCCCTCAAAGGCCATGCCAGCAGGGATGGAGCCATCACCAATAACGGCAATCGCATCGCCAAGCCCGTGCTCGGGCTGGCCGCCAAGCTCTCGCGCAGCCATGAAGCCAGTAGCGGCAGAAATAGACGTGGCGGAGTGACCCGCGCCGAAGGGATCATAAGCGCTCTCAGAGCGCTTGGTGAAGCCGGAAATACCACCGCCCATGCGCAAGCCCGCCATAGCTTCGCGGCGCTCGGTCAGGATTTTATGCGGGTAGCATTGGTGGCTTACATCCCAGATCAGCTTGTCGCGCGGGGTATCAAACACCGCGTGCAGTGCCACCGTAAGCTCCACCACGCCAAGGCCCGCGCCTAGGTGCCCGCCAGTTTTGGACACGGCCTCAATGGTTTCAAAGCGCAGCTCGTCAGCCAACTGCCGCAACTCGGGGTCGCTAAGCTTTCGCAGGTCGGCGGGGGCGTTCACATTATCGAGCAACGGGGTCTTCATCTGCTATCCTTAAACCGTTCTGGTTATGGCAAACTGCGCCGCTTTGCGCAGGTTGTCAGCTTTGGGGCCGTAGCCATTCAACGCCTCTATCGCCTGCTCTACAAGTGATTCGGCGCGGGCCTCTGCCCCAGCCAAACCCAAAAGTGTTAAGAAAGTGGCCTTGCCCGCCGCATTATCTTTTTGCACACGTTTGCCGGTTTCGGCCTCGGAGCCCGTCACATCCAAGATGTCATCTTGAATTTGAAAGGCATTGCCAACGGCCTCGGCATAGGCGTGCAGCGGGGCGGGATCCTCCCCCGCCAGTAGCGCCCCAGCGCCGGCTGACCAGCGAATGAGCGCGCCGGTTTTCAGGGCTTGCAGATGGGTGATTTCGGGGAGCGTAAGCGGGGTGGCTGCACTTTCGGCGGCGATATCTAGGTCTTGCCCCAGCACCATGCCCTGCGCGCCAGAAGCCTGCGCGAGGCTTTGGATAAGCGCCAGCTTGGCGGCATCACTGGCCTGCATATTAGTAATTATTTCAAAGGCTTGGGTTTGCAAAGCGTCACCTGCCAGCACGGCAGTGGCCTCGTCCCATTTGATGTGCAGCGTCGGTTTTCCGCGCCGTAAATCATCATCGTCCATCGCTGGAAGGTCGTCATGCACGAGGGAATAAGCGTGGATGCATTCCACGGCTGCGGCGGCATCCAGCGCGCCCTTGGCCTCGAAAAGCCCCGCACTTTCCACCACTAGAAACGCCCGTAGCCGTTTGCCACCTGCAAGCGCCGCATAGCGCATAGATTCAGCAATTCGGCCCTCGCGTGGCAGAAGCTCTTCCAGCCGTTGCTCGACGGCCCTCGCCGTAGATTTTAGCGCTATCTCAAAGCTAGTCATAGTTAACAGGTGTGGCGCCAGTGGCCTCTCCATCAGCGCCCTTAGTGATTTGCGCGACTTTTTCCTCGGCTTCGGCCAGCTTTTTTTCGCAATGCTTTTTAAGCGCATCGCCGCGCTCATAAAGCTTAATGGATTCCTCAAGCGGCACATTGCCGGATTCGAGCTGCCCGACCAGCTTTTCCAGCTCGCCCATCGCGTCTTCAAAGCTCATTTTGGAAACGTCACTCATGCCGAAAACTCCTGCAATACTTCGATATGGTCGCGCACCAGCCCGCCCAATGTGGAAAGGTTATAGCCCCCTTCCAGCGCCGATACCACCCGCCCTTTGCAATGTTTTTGTGCCATCTCGCACAACCGCCGCGTGGCATAGCTGAAATCATCAACTTGCCAATTGAGGTTGGCCAGCGGGTCGCCCGTATGGGCGTCAAACCCAGCGGAGATCAGCAGTAGCTCAGGCCGAAAATCATCCAGCGCGGGCAGAATGAGGTTGTTGAGTTTTTCACGATAAAGCGCGCCCGTGCTTTCGGGGGGCAGCGGGATATTCACGATTTGGCCATGCGCGCCACGTTCATCAGCCGCCCCCGTGCCGGGGTAAAGCGGGAAACCGTGGCTGGAGAAGAACTTAATGCGCGGCTCATTCCACAGGATGTCCTGCGTGCCATTGCCGTGATGCACGTCAAAATCCACAATCGCCACGCGGGAGAGGCCGCGCGCCTCTAGCGCATGCAAGGCCGCAATGGCGACATTACCAAACAAGCAAAACCCCATGGATTTTTCGCGCTCGGCGTGGTGGCCGGGCGGGCGCATGGCGATAAAAGCGTTGCCAGCCTCTGCGTCCAGCACCGTATCTACTGCCTTCACAATGCCGCCAACGCCACGGCGGGCGGCGTTTAGGCTTCCGGCGGAAAGGTGGGTATCAGGGTCTAGCGCCACGCTGCCGGTGGTAGGGGTTTGCGCCTCAAGCCCATCAATATAGCGTTGCGGATGGGCGCGCAGAATCGGCGTATTATCGGCCAAGGGGGCCTCTAGGCGTAGCAGATCAAGGTCATCAGTCG
>WTAL01000189.1 GCA_013139635.1 Paracoccaceae bacterium | reverse complement strand
GGCTGCGAGATGGCGTTATGATGTTCCCCTTGTGCTGGCTTATGGCTGGATGGCTGGGAGCAGAGGGCGTGGTCTATGGCCAAGCCCTTGCGGGCGTAATTGTGGGGGCGCTTGCCGCGCTTGCTGCGTGGCGCTTTGTAGCGCGGCTTTAAGGAGGTCGATATGTGGAATAGAAACGTAGCAAAAAAAGAAATGCCAAGCGAGGCCACCAAGCATTTTGTGCTGGGCACGCCGATTATGGGGCCGCTGCCTGAGGGCTTCCAGCAAGTGCAATTTGGCATGGGCTGCTTTTGGGGCGCCGAGCGGATTTTTTGGCAGTTGGACGGTGTGTGGACAACCTCTGTGGGCTATGCAGGCGGCGCGTCTGAAAGCCCAAGCTATGAAGATGTATGCACCGGCCGCACCGGCCATGCCGAAATGATTCATGTGGTCTACGACCCCGCGCGGCTTAGCTTTGTGGAGCTGCTTAAGGTGTTTTGGGAGAGCCACAACCCGACGCAGGGCGATAGGCAGGGCAATGATCGCGGCTCGCAATACCGCTCAGCTATATTTTGTTATGAGCGCGAACACAGCCTAATGGCGCAAACCAGCCGCGACGATTATGCAGCAGGCTTGAAAGCCGCAGGCTTTGGCCCTATTACCACGCAAATCGCGCCCAATCCGGGCTACTATTATGCTGAGCTTTACCACCAGCAGTATCTGGCCAAAAACCCGGATGGTTATTGCGGCATTGGTGGCACCGGCGTGAGCTGCCCTATGCGCCCCGCTTAAAGGAACCCCAAAATGCTGAGCTATTCTGCCCTCACGACCCTTGCAGGCGAGGCCCCCGGCCAAGCCCTAGCCGACGCGCTAGAGACCATGACGCCCACCCCAACAGGTGTGGGTATTTTTGAGATCGAAGACGGCTCGGGCCTCTGGGAAGTGGGCGCTTATTATCTTGAGCGCCCCGATGATATTGCGCTTAGCCTACTGGCCGCGGCGCATGGGGCAAAGCCGTTTGCGGTGTCTGAAATTCCGGAAAAAGACTGGGTTTCAGAAGTGCGCCGAGAGCTAACCCCCGTGCATGCAGGGCGGTTTGTGGTGTATGGCGGGCATGACAGAGACGTGGTCCCAAGCCAAAAAATCGGCCTTGAAATCGAGGCCGCTATGGCCTTTGGCACGGGGCATCATGGCACCACGCAGGGCTGCTTAATGGCGTTTGATGCGCTGCTGCAAAAGGGCTTGGTGGCGCGCAATGTGGCTGATATCGGCGCGGGCACCGCCGTGCTGGCAATGGCCGCTGCCAAGGTGCTTAAAGGGCGGTTTATCGCGAGTGATATTGACCCGATTGCCACAGAAACCGCCAAAGCCAATGTAGTAGCCAACGGGCTGCGAGGACGTGTGCAATGCCTCACGTCCGTCGGCTTTCGCCACACAGAGCTGCACAACCGCGCGCCTTATGACTTGGTTTTTGCCAACATCCTTGCAGGCCCGCTTAAAAAGCTGGCGCCAGAAATGGCCGAGCATACCACAAGCCATTCGGTGCTTATCCTTTCCGGCATTCTTAACCGCCAAGCCCAAAGCGTGGTAAACACTTATGAAGGCTTTGGCTTTAACGTGGTTGAGCGCCGCGTTATTGGCGATTGGACAACCCTAACTCTGCGCAAAGCTTGAGCCAAACGGCCTGAGCCCCTACATGTAATTGCACCTCTTGGCAGAACATGCCACAAAGGCGCGAAACTTAATTCAGGAATCTCTCCCATGAGCGACGATAAAGACGACAAAACACCCTTTTCCCCCGAGCGGATCACCTTTGAAAACCGTTACGTAACCGTGGTGGGCGAGATTAATGACAAGCTGGCCAAGGCGACCTCTGAGCGCCTTCTCGCGCTGGCAGCTGTCAGCGATGACCCGATCACCATGTTCATTTCCTCCCCCGGCGGGCATGTTGAATCAGGTGATATGGTGCATGACCTCATCAAATTCATCAAACCCGAAGTGCGGGTTGTTGGCTCTGGCTGGGTGGCCTCTGCGGGTGCGCTTATTTTTATCGGCGCGAAAAAAGAAAACCGCTATTGCCTGCCAAATACGCGCTTTTTGCTGCACCAGCCCAGCGGTGGCATTGGCGGCAAAGCCTCTGATATCGCCATTCAGGCCGAGCAGCTTGAAATCATGAAAGCCCGCTTTGAGCGCATTTTTGCGGAAGCCACAGGGCAAACGCCTGAGAAAATTGCCGAAGATACCAAGCGCGATTTTTGGCTAAACACCGATGAGGCGATTGCCTATGGCCTGCTGGGCAAGGTGCTTACTTCAGCAGCTGAGCTGGACTAATTTGGCCATTACAAGCTGATTATTGGCGGGCACGCGAAAGCGCCCGCCATTTTTTTGTGCAATTCTCTCCCAAACGGAGGGAAAATGGACGGGACAAACAAACATCTTGCCGCGCGCTATGATGCGGCGGCTGAAAGCTGGCACAGGAAAATTGCACCGCTGGGCTACCCCAAAGCTTACGGCGAACTGGTGCAAGCGCTAGGGCAGATAAACGCGCGTGGCTTTGCGGTTTTGGATGCGGGCGCAGGCTGCGGAGATTTTTCAAGCGCGTTTGTGGCGGCGCATGGCGCACCCAAGGCACTAACTTTGCTCGATATTTCGGCAGATATGCTAAAGGCAGCCAAAGCACGGTTGCGAGAATCAGGCGTGGAAGCCAGCTTCATAATCGGCGATATCGAGTCTCGGCCAGCAACGCAAAATTATGGTCTCATCTTATGTGCGCATGTGGTCGAGCATTGCCCAGAGCCGGTGGCGGCATTGCGCGCCCTACGCAACGTATTGCAGCCTGACGGGAAGCTTTTGCTGGTTGTCAGCAAGCCCCATTGGTGCACGGCCATTATTCGGTTGATCTGGCGTAGCAAAGCGTTTTCGCCAGCTAAAACGCGAGAGTTATTGGCTGAGGCGGGGTTTGAAACGGTTGAAATCTATGGCTTTAAGGCTGGCCCCCCGAGCCGCACCAGCATGGGATATATTGCAACACTAAAGGAGAAAAATCCATGATCATTGCGATTGTTGAATTCGAATTAGCAGCCGAAAACCAAGACAAGGTGCTTGCGGTATTAACGGCCGATGGCCAAGCCGCGCAAAATCTCAAAGGCTGTTTGGGGTTTAAAACCTTACGGGTTGCTGGCTCTGATACCGGCTGGATGCTGGTGGAAGAGTGGCAGGATATGCCCGCCTTTGAAGCCTACAAAGCCAGTGCTGGTTTTGCCCGTGTGGGCGAGGCTTTGATGCCCCTTATGCTTGCCCCTCCACGCAGCCGCGCTTTTGAGGCCACGCTTGCCTGAAATAGCCCGCCCTCCTAGGGTAGCCCCATGAGCCACCACCCTGCCTTTTGTTTCTACAAGGTTTTTGAGCCGGAACCCGCCAAAACCATAACGTTTGACCGCCACTACCTGCTTTATGCAGCCAAAGGCAGCATGCGGTTGGAAACCGCGGGGAAAACATGGATATTGCCACCTTCACGGGCGGCATGGCTGGCAGCAGATACCCCCATCGGCATGAGTTTTTCCGCGCCTATCACCTGCTGCTCCGTGCTTTATGCGCCCAATAGCATTCCTCAGCCAAAGCGCCCTTGCGCTGTGTTTGAAATGCCCCCGTTGGCGCGGGAGATGGTTTTGAGCTGTCGGGCATGGGGGCCCGAGGCCAAGCAGCACGAGCCTTTGGCCGCGCAAATGTTTGCCACCTTAGCAACGCTCACGCAAAAGCTGGCAGAACATCCGTGCAATACGTGGACCCCAACAGGCACTTCGGCCAGCTTAAAGCGCGCATTGCGGTTTACTGAATCGAATTTGGACGCGGATATTTCCCTAAAAGAAGTTGCCGCCGCCGCGCATGTTTCCGAGCGCACCTTGGCGCGGCGATTTTCGGATGAAACTGGCCTTACATGGCGCCAAATCCAGCGAAAAATGCGGATGATCCGGGCGATGGAATTATTGGCAGACGGTGCGCGCATAACCGACGTTGCGTTTGCTGTTGGCTATAGCTCGCAAAGCGCCTTTAATGCGGCTTTCAAAGCTTTTGTCGGTGAAAGCCCAACCGCGTTTTTGCGGCATGGAACGTAAAAAGCCACCCCGAAGGATGGCTTTGGAAATCGTAAAAAATACAAATATCTAGAACTGCAAGGCGCGTTGGGCAACCTGCCGGATGTTGGCGCGCTCCAAGCCGATATCTTCTAGCTGGTCGTTGCTCAGGCCGTGCAGCGCTTTTTCGGTTTTGTGAGCGCGGTAGGCTCCCACAACGCTGTTGAGCGCGGTGTCAAACAGGTTAACAATACGGAATGTAGATACGGCCCCAAAAGGTACCGCGCGGGAAGTTGTCATGATAGCCATCAGATGGGCTCCTTTATGTTTGCGTTGGCCGATATCTGCATCGGATATCTGGGAAATAGGCCTGATAGGTGAATCGGACAAGCCGCATTATCCCATGCCCGCTATGCGGTTTCTGCATGGGTTAAGTTGAGAGCTGCCCGGGTGCTCAAGCGGGAAATGACCGTGATACCATTTTACTGACGTTACTAAACTGGTTTAGTAACGTCAGTAAAAATAGAGATAAATACTGATAATACAAAAGGTTGCTTTACATTCTGCATGGTTATTTTTCTGAACTCCACATGCATAAATTTTATTGCTCACACCTCGGAATTACTCTGCTTCGCCCGCCGTTATTCTTACGAGGTCACAATTCTGGCCTTGTAACCAAAACCAAATGGAGCCTGAAATGAAACGTAGCTCCCTTGCCCTTATGGCCGCCCTAACGCCTTGCCGCCGCCCATGACCATTGTGCAAACCCGTATGGGCCACGTGACCGAAAGCTGGGCCGATACGCCTGATATCATGGGCCTGCTGCCCACAGCCATTGCAGAAGCCGAAATGGCGATCTTCCACGCCGGGTATGTGGCCACATCGACGGGAAATGTGGTGGCAATAGTTGCCGCGATTAAAGGCAATATCGCCACCATTTTGGCCACCACCGATGCTGAGACAGCCGCGCGACTCAAGCCCGCAAGCACATGGGCATCATGGCCGCTGGCGAAATTTTGTAAGCGCCACTCAATGAGCGGCACCCCACGGCGGCGGAGCGCCTTAAACCGGCGCGGGGATACCGCGCTGGTTTTTCGCTTGGCGCTTGTTCCCCTTTCGTGCTAGGCCTAGCAAAACAATAAGGAATAGAGGCAATGCGGGTGATAGGAATTGATCCGGGGCTTAGGCGCACCGGATGGGGGGTGGTGGATGCTGTGGGCAGCAAAATCACCCACGTTGCCAACGGTGTGTGCGCCTCTGAGGGGGATGACCTTTCGGAGCGTTTGCTAAGCCTTTACATGCAGTTAACTGACGTGATGCACCGCTATCAACCGGAAACGGCCGCGGTGGAGCATACTTTTGTGAATAAAGACGCCGCGGGGACGCTGAAGCTCGGGCAAGCCCGTGGCATATGTCTTTTGGTGCCCGCCAAGGCAGGGCTTGAAGTGGCGGAATATGCGCCGAATGCGGTGAAAAAGGTTGTGGTCGGGGTGGGCCACGCTGATAAAAAGCAGGTCGAGCATATGGTGCGCTTGCAGCTGCCGGGCATTAGTATCGCCAATGCCGATGCCTCAGACGCCCTCGCCATTGCGCTGTGCCACACCCACCACGCGCGGTTTTCCAACCGCCTACAAAACGCTATCGAAAAGGCCAGCGCATGATCGGAAAAATCTCAGGGCGGCTTGATTATATCGGCGCAGATCACGTGATGATAGATACCGGCGGCGTGGGCTACGTGGTTTTCGTGTCCTCCCGCACGCTGGCCGCCATGCCCCCCTTGGGTGCGCCTGTCGCCGTATTTACCGAGCTTCTGGTGCGCGAAGACCTGCTCCAGCTTTTCGGATTTCTCAGCATGGGCGAGCGTGAGTGGCATCGGCTGCTCGTGAGCGTTCAGGGCGTTGGGGCCAAAGCGGCTTTGGCGATCATGGGCACGCTCGGGGCAGATGGCGTAAGCCGTGCCATTACGCTGGGCGACCAAGCGGCGATAAAAGCCGCACCAGGTGTGGGGCCTAAACTGGCGCAGCGCGTGGTGTTGGAGCTGAAAGATAAAGCGCATAAGGTGATGGCGATGGGCGGCGCGGCCACCAAGGTCGTAGATGCCCCCAAGGCCGAAAACCTCGCCAAGCCCGAGGAATACGAGGTGGTAGACACCACCCCAGACCTTGAGAGCAACGCCCAAGCCGATGCGCTTTCAGCACTGGTTAACCTTGGCTATGGCCACGGCGATGCCGCCACCGCCATTGCCCAAGCGGGCGAAGGCGAGGCCCCCGCGCTTATCCGCAACGCCCTGCGTTTGCTGGCACCGAAGGGGTAGCGCATGGAACCAGATCAAACCCTCCGCCCCGAAGAGCAGCCCGCCGATGCTGACCGCGCTTTGCGCCCGCAAGTGCTGGATGAATTTATCGGCCAAGCTGATGCGCGGGCCAACCTCGCTGTGTTTATTGAAAGCGCCAAGCGGCGCGGGCAGGCGATGGACCATACGTTGTTTTACGGCCCGCCCGGCCTCGGCAAAACCACCCTCGCACAGATCATCAGCCGTGAGCTTGGGGTGAATTTTCGCATGACCAGCGGGCCGGTGCTAGCCAAGGCTGGCGACCTCGCGGCGATTCTCACCAACCTTGATGAGCGCGACGTGCTGTTCATTGACGAAATCCACCGGATGAATCCCGCCGTGGAGGAAATCCTTTACCCTGCGCTTGAGGACTTTGAGCTTGATCTGGTGATTGGTGAAGGCCCCGCCGCCCGCACCGTGCGGATTGATCTGCAACCCTTTACTTTGGTCGGCGCAACCACCCGCCTTGGCTTGCTGACCACACCCTTAAGAGATCGCTTCGGCATTCCGACTCGGCTGGAGTTTTATACGGTGGACGAGCTGGTGCTGATCGTAACCCGCGCTGCAAGGCTAATGAAGGCCGAGGCCACGCCCAATGGTGCGATGGAAATTGCACGCCGTGCCCGTGGCACCCCCCGCGTGGCAGGCCGCCTGCTGCGCCGCGTGGTTGATTTTGCCATCGTGCAGGGCAACGGTAAGGTCACCGAAGAGATCGCTAATATCGCGCTCACGCGGCTCGGGGTGGATGACCTAGGGCTGGATGGCGCTGACCGCCGCTACCTAAAACTGCTAGCCGAAAACTATGGCGGCGGCCCCGTGGGGGTGGAAACAATTGCCGCAGCCCTTTCTGAGGCGAGGGATGCTATTGAGGAGGTCATCGAGCCTTTCTTGCTACAGCAAGGCCTTATTCAACGCACCCCGCGCGGGCGGATGCTGGCAGCCAAAGCGTGGAAGCACCTTGGGCTTGCAGCCCCCCGACGTGAAGATCTTTTTGGAGACTAATATGATCAATGACGGTTTTGACGAAAGCCAGATCGAGGCGCTTTTCACCCACGATACCCAATACCGCTTTGCCCGCTGGGGCCGCGCGATTGCCCCCGTGGTTTTTGGCACCGACGATAAATCGCTAGACGCCATCAAAGAGGCTTTTGCCGCCGTGGCGGGCATTGCCAACATGAAGCTGGAAGAGCTGGACCCTGAATTGGGCGCAAATTTTCTGGTGTTTTTCTGCTCGAAATGGGAAGAAATCGCCGAGGTGCCGGACCTTGATAAAATGATGCCGGGCTTAGATGAGCTTATTGGTCACCTAAACCGCGCAGGCGCCAACCAGTATCGCCATTTTGCCTTTGACGACCAAGGCGGCATAAAAATGTGCATCCTTCTGATTAAAGTGGATGCTGAAATGTCCAAGCTCTCGGTGCAGGCTTTGGCGACCGACCAAATGGCCCGCTCGATCTTGCTGTGGTCCGAAACAGCCTTCCTGCTAAAATCCCCCATCGGGATTATCGAAGCCAACAACATGGCAATTGTCCGCCCACCAATCGCCGCCGTCATTCGCTGCGCTTATGACAAAACCATGCCCGTGGCGGCGGAAGACCCAACGCACGTGCTGCGCCTTGCCTCAAGGGTGATGCAGTTGTTGATTGACGGTGAAGAAGACGACGATTAATCGGGAGTGTGGCGGCTAAAAAACCCGCCACCAGCCCAGCTCACACACATTTAGGTCGCGGCGAACTACGTCTGTATCGTTTGTGAATGTGGCTTTGAACGTAAACACACACTCGCCCGTGCCATCATCAATATCAACCGTAATGCGGGAGCCGGGGTGAAGCCGCTTCCCGTCAAGAAGGTTTTCGGTCCAGTGGCCAGTTGTGTTGTTTCGGGCATGCAGCCGTTTCATGGAGGCAACGTAATCATTGATGATATCCGCGTTGCGCTCATACCTGTCATTTGATGGTGCGAGTTCGGTATTAATGGTGCTAACGCCTTCACACCCACCCAGAGCCAAAACGGTACTGACAGCCAACAGAATAAGTTTCACCTAAACGCCCTTTGCGTAACTTGTAAGTGCGATGTGCAACTTAGGTTTGTTTAAAATGGCATGCTCATTTTGTAAACAGGTGTGTTTAGTAGGTGTTGAAAGCGGCATCATGGCTAGCCCCAATTAAGTGTTATGTAGCCCGCCAAATTGCCTATTCGTCGCTACTTCCACCAACCAACCGTTTGATCCAACCCTTCTTTTTGGCTTCCGGTTCATCGCTTTCATCCGGCCCTTCCAGCGCTGTCTGGAAGTTTTCGAAAAACTTGTCGGCCATCTTTTTGGCAAAGCCATCCACCAGCCGAGAGCCGATTTGCGCCAGTTTACCGCCCACGCGGGCTTCTACTTCATAGCTCAGCTCGGTGCCGCCCTCGACATCAGCCAGCTTTACCCGCGCACCGCCCTTGGCAAAGCCCGCCGCGCCGCCTTTGCCTTCGCCAGTAATCGTATAGCTTACCTGTGGCACAATTTCAGTCAGCGTCACTGCCCCCTTAAAGGTGGCTTTAACCGGCCCGACCTTTTGCGTGACCACCGCCGTAAAGCCGCCTTCCTCGTCTCGGATCATTTCCGAGCAGCCCGGAATGCAGGCTTTTAACACTTCGGGGTCGTTTAGCGCCTCCCAAACGGTTTCGCGTGAGGCACTAATAATGCGGCTTCCGATGAGTTCCATAGTCTTCCCTTTTATGTTTTTGCCAGCATAGCGTGGCTAAAGCCAGCGTCAATCAGCCAATTTCATAGGGTAGGACACCGCGCTGCATTGGGTTGATCCGCAGCGGTTTTTCGAGCGGTGGCACCGCGCGTTGGTGGCAATGGGTGCGTTCACAAATTCGACAAGAGATCCCTATAGGTTCAAAGCTGCCGGTTTTTCCAAGCTCAAAATCATCGGCATAAACAAGGGCTTCGGCATGGCTGATTTCGCAACCTAAGCCAATCGCGTATCGCGGCTTGGGGGCACCAAACGCGCCGCCGGGCTTGGTGATATCTTTTGCAAGGCAAAAATAGCGCACGCCGTCGGGGGTTTCGGCGAGTTGGCGCAAATATCGGGTGGGGGTTTCAAAGGCACGGTGCACATTCCACAGCGGGCAGGCGCCGCCAAAGCGTGCAAATTGCAACCGCGTGGCCGAGTGGCGCTTGGTGATTGTGCCCGCCTGATCAACCCGCACGAAGAAAAACGGCACGCCTTTGGCCGCTGTCCGTTGGAGAGTAGAAAGTCGATGTGCCACTTGCTCAATGCTCGCCCCAAAGCGCTCGGCCAAAAGATCGAGGTCATGGCGAAGCGATTGTGCCGCAGCAAGAAAGGGACCGTAGGGTAAAAGCGCCGCACCAGCAAAATAATTCGCCAGCCCGATTTTACAAATGGCGCGGGCTTCGGGCGTGCTGAAGTTGGCAAAATCAAGCGTGGTCTCCAGCAGGGCGTCGTGCTCGATAAGCGAAATTTGGTGCGCAATCTGAAAGGCTTGGCTGGCGGGAGTGGCGTCTGCTTGCAGGGTGAGCCTGCCCGCAGTGAAGCTACGCAGAGCGCCCTTGGCAAAGTGCACATCTATGCCGTGCTGGCGGGCGAGATGCTGGCTGAGCAGGGCTACATGGTTGCTGCTCCCAAGCCCCGCGCGGCTGGCAAAGCTCTCTGCGGCGCGGTCTACGGCGTCAATATAATTGTCGCAGTAATGGAAAAAGTCGCGCACCTCTTCCCATGGCTGCGGGTCTAGCCCGGTGGCATCTTGCCCCAGCGCTTCATTAAGAGACGCGAGCCGGTCTTGGGCGTTATTATGCGCGCGATGTAGGCTAAGAAAGGCGCGCGCAAGGGCGGGGGCATTGGAGGCTGTGAGTTGGAGGTCTGCCAGTGGCGGGGCCTCGCCAAAAAGCGGGTCAGCCAAGGCTTCGCGCATATCCACCACCATCCGGTCGGCTTCAGCCACCGATAGCTCAGTGACATCAAAGCCAAATTCTTGTGCCATGGCTAGCACTACACCCGCCGAAATAGGGCGGTGATTGTTTTCCATTTGGTTGAGGTAGGAAAGCGAGACCCCAAGCTTTTCTGCAAAGGCCTTTTGGGTGAGGCTGCGCTTAAGGCGGGTTTCGCGCAGCTTTACGCCGGCATAGAGTTTTTGTGTGGCCATGGGGCGAGTATAACGGATATTGCGAATTTGGGAAGGGTGATTGCGAAGCCGCAAATAATGAGATTAAAGCCGTAAATACAATAGTATAGCGAACCTAGGTTCTTCTACTAACCTAGGTTAGTAGTTTACATATGCAAAAAAACGGGCCGTTTGAGCGGCCCGTTTGCAATATTATAGCCTTGGCTATTTGTCTTTTTCAACCACATATTCGGCAAGGATATTCTCGGCCTTGGCGGCTTCAAGCTTGGAAATCCGGTCTTCAGAATTCCGGTCATCCAAACGGTATTTGACCGTGTTAATAAGGCTGATGGTCAACAGCAAAATGCCCATGGCCCAGTAGCCTTTGGTCGAAAAATCAACCGGAGCGTAGTAGAGCGAGCCCGCTAGCATGGCGTAAGCGATCAACACACCGGAGACATTGAGCATCGTGTAAATACTGTTGGAATCGTTTCTCATGATATTTTCCATTTCTTAGTTACTTTTCAGGCGCGCCAACACATCGGCAGCCGTTGATTTTGTGGTAGGACCGTAGCCCTTAGAGGCGAGTTTGTCACCAATATTCTCGTGTTTTAGGGCGGCGTTAATGTCCCGCAAAACCTCTCCCTGTTCAAAGGGGTCCTCACGTCCCATCACGCGGGCAATCAGTTCTTCGGCCTCCTCAAAGCTGTTTTCCGTGCCCGGTGCCATGCGCGCCTGCATTTTTTGCTCGGCTTGCACGGCTTTGGCTGAAATTGCGCTTTGCTTAAGGTCGATGATCCGGCGATGGGCCGTTTCAACCGAATGCCGCAGGCGAGTGATTTTGGCCTCCAACCGGTTGGCCGTTTCGCAGCGCAGGGTGCTTTCGTTTTCCATCTGCGCTATGGCCATGGCGGCTTCAGTGGCCATGTCTTCGCGGCCATCTTCAAGGGCGGCCTTGGCGCGGCTGGTAAGGTCAATTATGCGCCTGTCGAGCACCTCGATTTGCTTGCTTTCATTGCGGTGCCGCAAGATCAGGCTCGCGAGGGTGGCTTTGGCCGCTTTAAGCGAGCCATCGGCCTCACGGATTTTTTGATCAATCAGGTCAATCGCATAGTGGTCACGCATGCGGTCATTGGCGCGGGCTTGGGAGCCTTTAATCAGGGTGCTTAGGGTGTTAAACATTTTATCCTCCGTTTGTGAACCTTGTTCATATTTAGGATATAGGCGCTCTTGAACGATGTTCAAGTAAATTTATGAACTTTGTTCAAAAAAACTAAATTATACGCCGATTTCTGATAAAATAAGGGTTATCATGCGCGAAAGCTGTTTATGAGGCACCGCTGAAATTCGCTTTTGCAGCCCAAGCCATACAATGCCATGGATAGACGAGAACAACCCGCGCACTAGAAACTCTACATCTTCAGCGCTTAAATCAGGCCTTAGCTCGGTCACGGGGCGGCGTATGTGGTCAAACAGCGCTTCAAGTGCGGCCATATACCAGCCCGGAATCTCTTCCCCGAGCGCCATATCAATCTCAAACAGGGCTGTCCAAGCTGCCGTATTTTCCTGCGCAAAATCGAGGTATGCCAGCCCCATAGCCACCAACCGTTCACAGGGCGGCGCAGTTGAAAGTGGTCCTACAGCGCCAGATACCTGCACGCTGAGGCGCTTAAATGTCCGGCCATTAATGGCCAGCGCCAAGTGGTGGAGATCAGGAAACACATTATATATAGCCCCCACAGAGCACCCCGCTTGCGTGGCGAGCTCACGTGCTTTAAGCGCCCGTAGCCCCTGTGTAATGATTACGGTTTCACCAAGGTCTATTAAGCGGTTATGCAGGTCTTGGCGGCGGGTTTCGGTTTTACTGGGCATAAAGCTCTCCATTTGAACGAGGTTCAATATATAGAGTTCCCGCCGGATTGAAAGGCACTATGCATGTTTGCAAATAATTGCATGCTTCTGCGTATAAGTTTGCAAATACACCAATCCTGCCTTCCCCTCAGGCTAGCTTCCCCCTATGCTTCACGGCAAACCTAGGGGAGGCCGTTATGCAATCTATTCTTGAACAGCTCGAAAGCCGCCGTGAGCAAGCGCGCCTTGGCGGCGGCCAGCGGCGGATTGATGTGCAGCATAGCAAAGGCAAGCTCACCGCGCGGGAGCGGTTAGACGTGCTGCTGGACCCCGATAGCTTTGAAGAGTTTGACATGTTTGTGGCGCATCGCTGCACAGATTTTGGTATGGAAAAGCAAAATTTCCCCGGTGATGGCGTTATCACCGGCTGGGGCACGATTAATGGCCGCATGGTCTATGTGTTTTCGCAAGATTTCACGGTGCTCGGCGGCTCGCTTTCGGCTTCGCATGCTAAGAAAATCGTTAAGGTCGCGGATATGGCGATGAAAAACGGCGCGCCGTTGATTGGGTTGAATGACTCTGGCGGGGCGCGCATTCAAGAGGGCGTCGATGCCCTTGGCGGCTATGCCGATGTGTTTCAGAAAAACATCGAGGCCAGCGGGGTGGTGCCGCAGATCAGCGTGATTATGGGGCCGTGCGCGGGCGGCGCGGTTTATTCGCCTGCGATTACCGACTTTATTTTTATGGTGCGTGATAGCTCTTATATGTTTGTCACCGGCCCTGACGTGGTGAAAACGGTAACCAATGAGGTGGTAACGGCCGAGGAGCTGGGCGGGGCCAAAACCCATACCAGCAAATCATCCGTTGCCGATGGCGCGTATGATAATGACCTTGAGGCCCTGATTGAGGTCCGCCGTTTGGTTGATTTCCTGCCGCTTAACAACCGTGAAAAGCCCCCCGTGCGGCCGTTTTTCGATGCGCATGATCGCATCGAGCCAAGCCTTGATACGCTCATTCCCGACAACCCAAACACCCCCTACGATATGCGCGAGCTTATCAGAAAGACTGCCGACGAAGGCGATTTCTTTGAAATTCAGGAGGATTTTGCCAAGAACATCCTGACAGGATTCATTCGGCTTGAAGGCCAAACCGTAGGGGTAGTGGCCAACCAGCCCCTCGTGCTGGCAGGGTGCTTAGATATCGACTCCAGCCGCAAAGCCGCCCGCTTTGTGCGCTTCTGCGATGCTTTCGAGATCCCGATTCTAACGCTGGTGGATGTCCCCGGCTTCCTCCCCGGCACGTCGCAGGAGTATGGCGGCGTCATCAAGCACGGCGCCAAGCTGCTGTTTGCTTACGGCGAGGCCACGGTGCCAAAAGTCACCGTTATCACCCGCAAAGCCTACGGCGGCGCGTATGATGTGATGGCCTCCAAGCACCTGCGCGGCGATTTCAACTATGCGTGGCCAAGCGCCCAAATCGCCGTAATGGGCGCGGCGGGGGCGGTCGAAATCATCCACCGCGCTGATCTTGGCGACCCTGAAAAGATCGCCTGCCACACCGCTGATTATGAAGCCAATTTCGCCAGCCCCTTCAAGGCTGCCGAGCGTGGGTTTATTGACGAGGTCATCATGCCCCGCAACACCCGTAAACGGGTGGCGCGCGCCTTTGCCAGCCTGCGCAATAAAAAGCTGACCAATCCGTGGAAAAAACACGATAACATTCCGCTTTAGGGGGCGCTTATGTCTGCGACAATCAAGCCCGCTTACAGTGGCGCAAAAACGGCATATCTTAAGGGCCTAACCAAAGGCCAAGCCGATGAAACTTCCCGACCCGCCCAAATTGGTGCGCTTCCTGCTGTTCCACATTGCCAACGGCATCGCCATTGGCGTGGTGTTTGTGCTGGCGATCATCTGGAGCAATTTCCTCGGGGTGGGCGATATGCTGGCCCGCGACAGCAGCGGCATCGCCACCTTTATACTCTTCTTTCAAACCTGCCTCACCTTTGGCGGGGTTTCGGCGGCAATAGCCGTCATGCATCTCGGGGACGACGACTAGCGCCCCTTTTTAGGAGCGCCCAACATGGCTAATCTTCCCTACATGCTCAAACACCGCGGCTTTCCGGGCCGTTTGCCGAGCTCAGACCTGCAATTCACCCTTCGTCGGGCCTCCCCCAAGGGGATTACGCCCCTGAAAGCCCGCGAGCGCTTTCAGGACCGCCGCGCCATTGATAAAAAGGCCGATACGGTATTCCTTGCAAGCCTTTGGGCGCATTTTGGTGATCAACCTTTTGAGCGCGGCAATCTGGATGCCGGTCGTATTAATTGGCTGTGGGGCAGAGAGCTTATTCCGGCGACCGATCCGTTTGATACTGCCTGCTATGAGGCCATGCTGAAAATTGACGTAAATCGCGCGCGGCGCAGCTTTCCCGAGATGTTTGACAGGGTCGAAGAATGACCCCCTGTGCGCCAAAATCCGCCAATCAAAGTGCAGCGCTTGTAAAAAGTGCTGGATTGCAACGGTTTATGGGCGCAAACTGCACATACAAACAATTTGGAGAAGTCTTATGCGGAAAAAATTTGCAGTTCTTATTTTGGCGAGCATTGCGCTGGCTGGGTGTGACACCATTGGCGAAAGTGCAGGCATGGGCGCGCTTGTGGGCGCTGGCGTTGCCGGTGCCACGGGTGGCGATATGGTTACGGGCGCAGCCATCGGTGCTGGCGTTGGCGCGGCGTGTCACGCAACCAACACCTGCTAAACCAAGCGCCTTAACGCGCTTAAAATCTTATGAGGCTGCCTGCTTTCGCGGGCGGCCTTTTTTTGTATGCCAAGGGGGCTTTGCCTGATGTTTAAAAAAATCCTGATCGCCAATCGCGGGGAAATCGCCTGCCGTGTTATTAAGTCTGCGCAGAAAATGGGCATTAAAACGGTGGC
>WTAL01000232.1 GCA_013139635.1 Paracoccaceae bacterium | reverse complement strand
GGGGCATTGCTGGACCGGAATGAAACGGCGCGGCAGGGGTTGCAGCCGTTGATGCTGGCTTATGGCTTTGAGAGCTTTGAGAGCGGTGGCGAGATTGTGTTTCGTACGCTGGACGGGCGGGCTAAGGCGGCTTTGGGGGCAGACGACTTTGCCATCGAGAGCGACGAAGCGGCAGTGAGCTTGACGCGAAACCCTGAAAGCGAGACGGCGGCTCGGGTGCGCGTGGGCTATTTGGAACCGATGAATGATTATCAGGGCGGGGCGGCGGAGGCGGCGTTTCCGGATGAGATGGCGCCGCGAGTGAGCAGCACAGAGCTGCCCTTGGCGCTGTCTAGTGGGCAGGCGCGGGCGGTGGCGGCGCGCTGGCTGGCAGAGGCGCGGATTGCGCGGGACGGGGTGGAGTTTGCCCTGCCGCCGAGCCTTATGGCACTGGCATCCGGTGATGTGGTGGCCTTGGATGATGGCGGCGTGGAAACACGATATCGGATTGATCGCGTTGAGGACTATGGCTTGCGCAAGGTGAGTGCGACGCGAGTGGAACCGGGGGTGTATACACCTGTTTTGGCGGAGGATCGCGTGTTCGATCGGGGTGTGGCTATTTCGGCGGGGCCGGTTTATGCGGAGTTTTTGGACCTGCCGCTTTTGCGCGGGGACGAGCTGCCGCATGCGCCGACGGTGGCGGTGACGGCGACGCCTTGGCCTGGGGAAATGGCGGTGCTTTCGGCACCGCAGGATGCGGGTTATGCGCTGGAGGGGCTGGTGCCTCGGCGCGCCGTAATGGGTGAGTTGCTGGAAGATTTGGTGCGGGTTGAAGCTGGGCGCTGGAGCGAGGCTTCGGTTTTGGTGCGGGTGTCTGGCGGGGTATTGCAATCTCGGGCAGAGATCGAGGTGCTGAACGGGGCCAATTTGGCGGCGGTTCGGGCTGGGTCTGGTGATTGGGAGGTGTTGCAGTTTAGGGATGCTGAACTGGTAGCTGTTGGGGAGTACCGCTTGAAAGGGCTACTGCGTGGGCAGACGGGGACCGATGGCATTATGCCGGATATCTGGTTTGCGGGGGCCGATTTTGTGCTGCTTGATGGGGCGCAGGTGCAGCTTGATGTGCCGTCGTCTTGGCGGGGATTGCCGCGGCATTATCGGATTGGGCCGGCTAAGCTGGGGTATGACAGCCCACGATATGATCACTCTGTGGAGACATTCGAGGGCATCGGGCTGCGGCCTTATGCACCGGCGCACCTGAAGGCTGAGGGTAGCGGAGATTTGGCTGTGAACTGGGTTAGGCGCACTCGAGTCGATGGTGATAGCTGGGCGGGGCTTGAGGTGCCGCTTGGGGAAGAAAGCGAGGCGTATCGGCTGCGGGTAGTGCAGGGGGGCGTGACTTTGCGGGAAGAAACGCTGAGCGCGGCGAGCTTTACTTACACGGTGGTGATGCAAGGGGCGGACGGGGCGGTGGCACCGTATGATCTTGAAGTTGCCCAAATTTCAACAACTTATGGGGCTGGCCCCGATGCGAGGATAACCATAAATGGCTAATACATATAACTTTGGCATGCCGCTTTTGGATGCGGCGCAGGCGCAAAAGCATGTGACGGTAAACGAGGCTATTGCCCGTGCGGACGCGGTGGCGCAGATGCGGCTGAAAGAGCGCGATGTGACGGTGCCACCGGTGGCGGTAGATGGCACGGCTTTTAGCATTGGCGTGGGGGCCAGTGGCGACTGGGCTGGCCATGATGGCGAGGTTGCTGTGCAGGCCAATGGCGGCTGGGTGTTTATGGTGCCTAAACTGGGCTGGCGGGGCTGGGATGAAAGTTCGGGCGAGGCCGTGGTTTATGACGGGGTGGATTGGCAGAGCGACGCCGTGGTCGTAAGCGCTGGTGGCGCGGGCACCCATTGGCGCGTAGCGGAGATCGACCATGTGATCTCGGCTGGGGCGGATTCTACCACGGTGAATATAATCCCGAACGGGGCGCAGGTGGTTGGTGTGACCGGGCGGGTGACAACGGCGATTAGTGGCACGGGGATTGCGAGCTGGCAGCTTGGGGTTGCAGGCTCGGTTGACCGTTATGGCTCGGGGCTTGGGCTTGGGCTGAATTCGTGGGCGAAGGGGCTAAGCGGGCAGCCGCAAACCTATTATGCCGATACGCCGCTTTTGCTAACGCCGGATGCTGGAACCTTTGGGGCCGGCACAGTGCGGCTTTGCGTGCATTATGTCGAGCTTAGTGTGCCGCGGGCTGTTTAAGGAGCAGCTCTACTAGTTTGGTTAGATCTTGCTGCGGCAAGGTCAGCTGAGCTGGCGCGAGAATTTGCAGCCCTATGAGGGCACTGTAAAGCAGGCGGGCCGATTGGCTTGCCTGCGTTTTTTTGTGTCCGGCCTCTAGGAAAAGTGACTCTGTGAAGGCTACGCGCTGCGCATCAATTTCTGAGACAATGCGGGCAATATCCGGGTCATATTTACCCCAATCCCTGATGGCTGATTCGCTAGAAGGCCCGCCATAATTTGCGCTCGGCAGCTCTGTTGAGCGTTGGGCGAGCGTGAAAAGCTTTTCTGTAGGATTTGCTGTGCCGCCGTTGATTTGGGCAATCACATCGGCCGTGGCGGCTTGCTCCCAATACGAGATCATGGCGGCCTTAAAGGCCTTTATGTCTTTAAAATGCCAATAAAAAGACCCTTTGCTCACGTTTAGGGATTTTGCGAGTGGCTCTGCCTTTAGCGCTTGCGGCCCTGCCGTGGTGAGGGCGCGAAAGCCGGCTTGTAGCCAATCAAGTTTGCTTAAAGAATTACTCATACCATACGGTAGCGTATTGACATGACGCACGCAAGGTGCTTGAACATACGCAACCGTATGGAGGTATGAATGGATTACTGGATTTTATCTGCAAGCGGGCTTTCTGCCCTACTGTTTATTGCGCATGTCATTGGCGGTGGTAAAGACGTGCATGTGCCAATGCTAGAGAGTGGCATGAGCCAACTGCTTAAAGCCTACACGTCAGTGATTTGGCACGCGATTAGTGCGATACTGGCCGTTGGCACAGGGGCGCTTTTGTGGGCAGCCCTTGGGCAAGGGGATGGTATGGCGATTATTGTAATCGCCCAATATCTCGCCTTTGTTTTGTTGTTTCTGGCTTATGGCATCAGAAGGTTAAATTCCATTTGGGTAATGCCGCAATGGTCGGCATTTCTGATAATATCGACATTGGCGGGAGTTGGGCTATGGAGCTGATTTCATTTGCTATTTTTGCGATATTACAATCGGTTGCACTCGTTCACCTGGGTTGGGCGTTTGGCATGGCCTGGCCCGCAAAACAAAGGGTGTTGCTTGTACCGATGGTTGTGGGGCTACCTGAAGGCACGCCAATGCCGCCTGCAGCATTGACGGTGGTGGTTGCGATCGCGATTTCAAGCCTCGGGGTGGTGGCACTTTGGGGCGCTGGGGGTATTGCGCTCCCTGTGTTTGAGGGGCTGAAAGGGTGGGCGCTGATCAGTGTGGCCGCTATATTTGCTATACGAGGCGTTATGACCTATCTGCCATTTGGGCCGCTAAAAGCCACTGTTGAGCCGTTTCGAACCCTAGATTTCCGATATTTTGCCCCCCTGTGCCTGCTATTGGCCGCCGGATATCTGACGATATTCCTAAGCCTATAAATGGGTGCAGGTAACGCGGATTTGTTTCTGGCTCCATAATTTTCGCCCGATATTGCTTGTAATTCAGGGCATATGCTATGATCTATAGGTGATAATGCCAGCATAAACGGCAACGGAGTGAGATCATGGGCCAAAAACAGGCGCACATAAGTACGGTTGACCCGGTTTGGGATGCAATCAAGGCCGAAGGGCAAGATATTATTAATGCGGAGCCAGCTATGGCGGGCGTAGTTTATGGCGCAGTATTGCACCATAAAACGCTTGAATCCGCGCTGGCGTATCGCATCGCGCAAAAGCTTGCCTCGGGCGATATGACCGAGAGCGTGGTTAACGAGGTGTGCGTAGAGGCTTACGCCATGGACCCAACGCTTGGGGAAGCGGCGCGGGCCGACATCGGAGCCACGTTGGACCGAGACCCAGCCTGCCACCGCAGCATTCA
>WTAL01000166.1 GCA_013139635.1 Paracoccaceae bacterium | reverse complement strand
GCGCAAAACACTCGAAACCCGGCGCTTGCAACACCGCAAGTTCGCTGCATAATAAAACCAACCAGATGAGCCAGAGACTCGCTTAATTTACGCTACCTCTGGAACCAAAAATCCTGACGACGGACAGTCACGAGCTTCCCTCTCGTCGCCAACATTAATATCCCAAAGATCAGCGTGCCCAACAGCCATATCAACCAACCCCCAACTGCAAAAATACTGCCGGCGAAAACTGCACCGGCCTCACATGCAGCTTCGGCGCATTCAGATGTTACGGTATCAACGGCACGAATGTTTACTACTAGAAAATAGATCATAGCCGCCTGAAACAGCCAAAATACTATCTGCCAAATACGTCCAAAAAATCCTCTTTGATGCTTTGTTATTGAGTTTTTCTCAAGCTGTGCCATATCGCGCCCGTTTCTCATTCATTGAATTCCCTTCACCTTAAGTAGATCAACAATTCACGTCAACAATCTTTACCTGACTGCCCTCCAGCAACCTCTTTCTATTACGTGCCTGTTAGCGTTAAGCTGCCTAAACACCCCAAAGGAGCCCCCATGAAACGCCTTTTCCCATCCCTACCCGAAGCCCCCGTTCTCGGCGATGCCTTCCAAGCCTTCCCCGCCCATATTGCCCCGCTGCTGGCATACCATGACACCCTGCTGCGTGGCCCGAGTGACCTCAGCGTGGCCGAGCGCGAGCTGATCGCAGCTTATGTTTCGGGCCTCAACGCTTGCGCCTTTTGCACGGGGGCGCACACCGCCATTTCTATGGCTTACGGCATTAGCCAAGATACGATTAAGGCGATGGTGGCAGATCTGGAAACCTCGCCCGTGGAGGAACAACTAAAACCCGTGCTGGCCTATGCGGGCAAGCTCACGCTAACGCCAAGCCGCATGGTAGAGGCTGATGCGCAGGCAGTTTATGCGGCCGGCTGGTCTGAAGCCGCGCTGTTTGATGCGGTGCAGGTGTGTGGCCTGTTTAACCTAATGAACCGGATTGTGGAGGGCGCGGGGGTAAGCAGCTACCCCGGTGACCCTGCCAATGTGGACCCCGAGCGGCAGGCGCGCTTCAAGAGCGAAACCTGCTATGTGGATTACGGGCGCGGCCTCGGGATCATGCCTAAAGGTTAAACTTGTTATCCCTCGGGAAGCCACGCGGGGCCATCCGGCCAGAGGCGGCGCGTTTACCTTGCCATTCGTTAAGCTCAGAAACCGTGCGGGTGCGGCCTCCGGCATCCAGCCATTGCAGGCCAGCATCCAGGTCAAAGCTCTTCAAATCGCTCAGCTCGCCATCATTGTCGGCATATTTTTGCAGGCGCACGCCTTTACCACGGCCAAGGCGTGGCAGGTCGGCAGCGGGGAAAACCAGCAGCTTTCGGTTAAGGCCAACGCAGGCGATATGGCTGCCAAGGAGCGGAATGCAAACGCGCGCACGGGTTTCGCCCTTCACGTTTAGCACCTGTTTGCCGCTGCGCGTTTGCGCAATCACATCGCTTTCAGACACCACAAAACCATCACCAGCACTGGAGGCAATAATAAGCTCGCGCGCGGGGGTGTGGATGAACAGGTCAACAATTTCGCTTTCATTTGGCAGGTCAACGATCAGCCGCACAGGCTCGCCCATGCCGCGCCCGCCGGGCAATCCCGCAGCGGCAAAGGTATAAAATCGGCCGTTATCGCCGAGCAGCAAAAGCTTGTCGGTGGTGTGGGCGTGGAAAATAAACCGGCCCTCGTCGCCGTCCTTAAACTTCATCTCGCCGTCCAGCGCGGTGTGGCCTTTCATCGCCCGTATCCAACCCATTTTCGAGCATACAACCGTGATCGGTTCTTTCTCGATCATGGCCTCAATCGGCACCTCTTCCACATCTGGCGCATCGGCCAAAGTGGTGCGGCGAGCGCCAATTTCGGCTTTGCCAAATTGCTTTTTGGTTTCGCGAAGTTGGCCGATGATTTTCAGCCATTGCTGGGTAACATCGCCAAGCAGGCCTTGCAGGTCTGCTTGCTCGGCCAGCAGTTCATCCCGCTCGCGCTTCAGCTCCAGCTCCTCCAGCTTGCGCAGGCTACGCAGGCGCATATTCAGGATGGCTTCGGCTTGCATATCACTAAGCTCAAACTCACTCATAAGCATGCCCTTTGGGTCATCCTCATAGCGGATTATTTCGATCACGCGATCAAGGTTCAGGAAGGCAATAATGTAGCCGCTGAGCACCTCTAGGCGGCTCTCGATTTTACCAAGGCGGAAGCCCGTGCGGCGCACGAGCACCTCTCGGGCGTGGTCAATAAAGGCGCGCAGCATCTCTTTGAGGCTGGCAACTTGCGGGGTTAACCCGTCAATCAACACGTTCATATTCATCGAAAAGCGGATTTCGAGGTCAGACTGCCGAAACAGAGTTTCCATCAACACTTGGGCATCAACAGTTTTGGCGCGAGGTTCCAAAATTAGCCGGATATCTTCGGCAGACTCGTCCCGCACATCCGCCAAAATCGGGATTTTCTTCTGGTTGATAATGTCAGCGATTTTCTCGATCAGCTTCGATTTTTGCACCTGATACGGGATTTCCGTAACCACGATTTGCCACTGCCCACGGCCCAAATCCTCGGTCTCCCAGCGGGCGCGCAAACGGAAGCTGCCTTTGCCCGTGGCATAGGCTTTCAGGATATTCTCACGCGGTTCGACAAGGATGCCACCTGTCGGGAAATCCGGCCCCGGCACCAGCTCGGCAAGGGTTTCATCGCGGGCATTTGGGGTGCGGATCAGGTGGATGGCGGCGTCACACAGCTCAGCCAGATTATGCGGCGGAATGTTGGTGGCCATGCCCACAGCAATACCGCTGGCGCCGTTGGCAAGCAGGTGCGGAAAGCGGGCGGGCATCACCACTGGTTCTTGCAGGGTGCCGTCGTAATTGTCTTTGAAATCAACCGCGTTTTCGGTGATGCCCTCCATTAGGGCCACCGCAACATCGGTCATCCGAGCCTCGGTATAACGAGCCGCCGCGGGGTTATCGCCATCAATATTGCCAAAATTCCCTTGGCCATCGACCAGCGGATAACGAACGCTAAAATCTTGCGCCAAGCGGGCCATCGCGTCATAAATCGCGGCGTCCCCGTGGGGGTGATAATTGCCCATCACATCGCCGGTAATTTTCGAGCTTTTACGGTAACGCCCCTTCGGGTCCAGCTTCAGCTCGCGCATGGCATAAAGGATGCGGCGGTGCACCGGCTTAAGGCCGTCACGCGCATCGGGCAGCGCGCGGTTCATGATGGTGGAGAGCGCATAGGTAAGATAGCGCTCGCCCAAGGCTTGCTTAAGCGGCTCGCGGGTAATTATGCCGCCATCATCTATATCGGGGGTATCATCTTTTTTGGCCATATATGTGGTGTATAGCGCCGCCTGCACACGGTCCAGTGCCAAAATGATTTTGGTCGAGGCTTGACACAGCGCACAGGCGTACCTAAGCAAGTTGTTACTTACTTAGGGAGAGTGAAATGAAAAAAGCATCTTATGTGCTGAATATAGTGCTGATCGCCGTGCTCGGCTTTTTTGCATATAAATTTATTTATGATGGCAATGTGGCGACCGAAAGCGAAGACCGGATTGCAGTAGTGCTGACAGCGGCTGAAAAGGCCGGCGTGCTGGCCGAAATGCGCGGGCTGCTAGAAACCAGCCAAGCGGTGATTTTGGCAGCGTCGTCTGATGATGTTGCTAGCATTCCTGACATCGTGCGCCCGTTTGGCATGGCGGCCACGGCAAACGAATCCATCACCATGATGGCCAAGCTGCCGTTTGAGCTGAAAACCATGGGGCATGACGCGCACCGCGCGATGGATGATATCGGCGCAATGGCTGAAAACGGCGCGAGTGGTAGCGAGATTATCGAAACGCTGGCGGGTGCGATGACGCTCTGCGTGACCTGCCACGCCACCTATCGGTTTGTGGCTGAAGAAGAGATGAATTAAGGCTTTAGCTTCCCTCATGGCCCGGCATATAGTCGGGCCATGACTGATCAAAAAACCATTCTAATTACCGGCTGCTCTAGCGGCATTGGCTATGATGCCGCGCACACGCTGCACAGGCGCGGCTGGCGGGTGTTTGCCACCTGTCGACAAGAAGCTGACTGCGAACGCCTCCGCGGTGAGGGGCTGGAAAGCTTCCAGCTGGATTATGCCGACGAGTCCTCGATAGAGGCGGCTGTGGCGGAAGTGCTGGGGCGCACAGGCGGCACGCTAGACGCGCTGTTTAACAACGGGGCCTACGCCATTCCGGGCGCGACGGAAGACCTACCGAGGGACGCCCTGCGCGCCATCTTCGAAGTGAATTTATTTGGCCAGTTTGACCTGATCGCGCGGCTAATGCCCGCCATGAGGCCCGGAGGCCGGGTGGTAAATTGTTCTTCGGTTCTGGGCATTGCGGCCCTGCGAATGCGCGGGGCTTACTGCGCCACCAAGTTCGCCATGGAGGCAATAACGGACGCGCTGCGTTATGAGAATTTTGATACAGAAATGAAGTTTATTTCCATCCAACCGGGGCCGATTCCAACGAAGATCAGGGTGAATTCTATCCCGCATTTTGAAAAGTGGATTGATTGGGAGAATTCGGCCCAACGGGCAACTTATGAAGAGAAATTAATCCCGCGGCTTTATGATGATACTAGCGGACCAGACCGTTTTGAGCTGCCCTGCTCAGCGGTGACGGATGCTTTGATTAAGGCGATCGAGGCACCTAACCCCAAGCCGCGCTATATGGTCACAAAGGCCACGGTTTTTACTGAAATCATGCGGCGCTTCTTGCCCAAGCGGCTGCTAGACCGTATATATGCGGGGATGTAAGGAGTGAAAAATGTTTTCTGACCCTCTATTTATCCTGGTCGTATTGGCCGCGCTTTCAACGCTGGCCGTGCTGGTGCTTGGCCTGCTGAGCTTTGCTAAATCAGGTGGTTTCCATAAGCGGAACGCCAATAAAATCATGCGCTGGCGGGTGGGCTTACAGTTCCTGACCGTGGCCCTGTTTATGACATGGGTTTACTTTACCCGTGGGTTTTAGCCCTTGGTAACGCTCAACAAAATATACACCCGCACGGGTGATGGCGGCGATACCGCGCTCGGCAACGGCGCGCGGGTGGCCAAGGAATCTGTGCGCGTGGCGGCCTATGGCACTGTGGATGAAACCAACGCGACCATTGGCATGGCACGGCTTTATGCCGAGGGCGAAATAGACGCCGCACTGGCCCGCATTCAAAACGACATGTTTGATCTTGGGGCCGACCTGTGCCGCCCCGACATGGCGAAGGACGCGGATGCTGAATACCCGCCACTACGGGTAAATGCGGCGCTGGTAGACCGGCTGGAGACTGAAATTGACGCGATGAACGCCGCGCAGGAAACCCTAAAAAGCTTCATTTTACCCGGCGGCTCGCCCTTGGCCGCACACTTACACCTGTGCCGAACGGTCTCGCGCCGCGCCGAAAGGTTAAGCGTTGAACTATCGCGCATTGAGGCCGTAAACCATGCGGCTATAAAATACTTAAATCGTCTTTCGGACTGGTTTTTTGTGGCAGCCCGCGCCGCCAATGAAAACGGAAAAAGTGACGTTCTTTGGGTGCCCGGCGCCAATCGTTAGACATTTTTCTTGCAGTGCAACAAAAATGCTGATTGACTGCGCGCGCAACCCCCATTTATGGGCCCTAAACTGGAGATTCGCGCTATGAAGGTGCTTGTGCCTGTCAAACGTGTGATTGACTATAATGTGAAAGTTCGCGTGAAAGCGGATGGCAGCGGTGTTGATCTGGCAAACGTTAAAATGTCTATGAACCCTTTTGACGAAATTGCGGTGGAAGAAGCCATTCGCCTGAAAGAGGCGGGGACGGTTACTGAGATCATCGCGGTTTCGATCGGCGTTAAGCAAAATCAGGAGACTTTGCGCACGGCCTTGGCCATGGGCGCAGACCGCGCGATTTTGATCATCGCGGCAGATGATGTGCACCAAGACATTGAGCCGCTGGCCGTAGCCAAGCTGCTTAAGGCGGTGGCCGACGAGGAAGAGCCGGGGCTGATTTTGCTTGGAAAGCAAGCGATTGACAATGATATGAACGCCACGGGGCAGATGCTTTCGGCGCTGCTCGGCTGGTCGCAAGCGACCTTTGCCTCCGAGCTAACGGTTGATGGCGAGCACGCCACAGTCACCCGAGAAGTGGATGGCGGCCTACAAACGATCAAAGCTAAAATGCCCGCGATTGTGACGGTTGATTTGCGGCTGAACGAGCCGCGCTACGCGTCGCTGCCCAACATTATGAAAGCCAAACGCAAGCCGATGGACGAGAAAACGCCCGCCGATTACGGCGTGGATGTGACCCCACGGCTGAACATCACCAGCACTGTTGAGCCTTCCGGCCGCAGTGCGGGCGTGAAGGTGGCTGATGTGGCCGAGCTTGTTTCGAAACTTAAAGACGCGGGGGTTATCTGATGGCTGTTCTTTTATTGGCAGAGGTCAACGGGGCTGAGCTTTCAGTTGATCAAACAGCAAAGGCCGTAACGGCCGCCCAAGCTTTGGGTGAAGTAACCGTGCTATGTGCCAGTGCTGGCTGCGGTGGCGCGGCCGAAGCGGCGGCAAAGATTAACGGCGTGGCCAAGGTGCTGTGCGCCGACGATGCGGCCTATGGCAACGGCTTGGCCGAGCCGATTGCTGACCTGATTGTGAGCCTCGCAGGAGACTATCAGCATATCGTAGCACCGGCGACCACCGACGGGAAAAACATTTTGCCGCGGGTTGCGGCCTTGCTAGATGTAATGGTGATTTCAGACATTACCGGCATTGTTAGCGCCGACACGTTTGAGCGGCCAATTTACGCGGGCAATGCTGTGCAAACCGTGCAATCAGTTGATGCCAAAAAGGTGATTTCGATCAGGACAACCGGATTTGAAGCGGCTGGCGAAGGTGGCAGTGCATCTGTTGAGAGTATTGCCGCTGCGGGCAATCCGGACCTCTCGGAATGGGTGGAAGACAAGCTGCAAACCTCTGATCGGCCTGAGCTGACGAGCGCTAAAATTGTAGTTTCCGGTGGTCGTGGGGTTGGTTCTGAGGAGAACTTTGCACTAATCGAACAATTGGCTGACAAACTGCAAGCCGCTGTCGGGGCCTCTCGGGCTGCCGTAGATTCGGGCTATGCACCGAACGATTGGCAAGTTGGGCAAACCGGAAAAGTGGTTGCGCCTGATCTTTATATCGCCGTGGGCATCTCGGGGGCTATTCAGCACCTCGCGGGCATGAAAGATTCCAAGGTGATTGTGGCGATCAATAAAGACGAGGAAGCCCCGATCTTCCAGATTGCCGATTTTGGCTTGGTGGCAGACCTGTTTGACGCTGTGCCCGCGCTGACGGAAGCGCTTTAAAACTCTGGCTCGCCAATTTGGCGGGCCTCCACATTTAAGGAAATATCATGGCTATTCAAACTGTTGGCATTGTAGGCGCCGGGCAAATGGGCAACGGGATTGCCCATGTTTTTGCGGCGGCTGGGTTTGATGTGTTGCTGCATGATATTTCAGCTGAGGCCGTTGAGGCCGCTCTGGCGAAGATTTCGGGCAATCTTGATCGGCAGATCAAGAAGGAAAAGCTAACGGAAGCGCAGAAGGCAGATACGCTTTCCCGCATCAAAGCCTCTGATTCCATTGCTGAAATTGGCAAAACTGATCTGATCATCGAGGCCGCGACAGAAGTCGAAAAGATCAAGCATCAGATCTTCGCTGATCTCGCGCCACACTTGGGGGAGGACACGATCCTGACGTCCAACACCTCGTCTATCTCAATTACGCGCCTTGCCGCGGCCACGGCAAAACCCGAGCAATTTATGGGGCTTCACTTTATGAACCCTGTGCCAATCATGCAGCTGGTTGAACTCATTCGCGGCATTGCGACCAGCGAGCCGACATTTAAAGCGCTTGAAGAGGTTGTGGTGCGGCTCGGAAAGACCTCAACCAGTGCTGAGGATTTCCCCGCTTTTATCGTGAACCGCATTCTTATGCCAATGATTAACGAGGCGGTTTATACGCTTTATGAAGGTGTGGGGACAGTCCAAAGCATTGATACTTCACTGAAATTGGGTGCAAACCACCCAATGGGGCCACTGGAACTAGCTGATTTCATTGGCCTCGATACCTGCCTTGCTATTATGAATGTGCTGCATGAAGGGTTGGCCGATACAAAATATCGCCCCTGCCCGCTTTTGGTAAAATATGTGGAAGCCGGCTGGCTGGGCCGCAAAACCCAGCGCGGTTTTTATGATTATCGAGATGGCACGCCGGTGCCAACCCGCTAGCGACCTTCGCCGAAAAAATCATTTACCAGCGCATAAAGCGCGGTCATCAGCTTGTCGGCTTCAGGGCCTTCAGTCTTCACATCAATTTGCGTGCCCTTAGAGGCCGCCAGCATCAGCAAGCCCATAATCGAGTCGCCATTCGCGGTTTCGCCGCCTTTGCTTACCGTCGCGGTCGCATCAAAACGCTCACAAATCTCAACAAATTTCGCCGAAGCCCGCGCATGTAGGCCCTTTTCGTTTTTTATATCAAGGATCATCTAATCATCGCTCTTTGTGCAAGGTTCCATAGAATTCATATACTTACGGCCGGCTTCACAGGCGCAGCGCGTGGATTCATCCAGCGGTAAATGCCGAGATTTCGCAAGTTTCACCAATAGCGGCAGGCTGGCGCCATAAATTATTTTTCGCGCCCCACTCTCGCAGGCATTTATGGCCAAATTTGACGGTGTGCCTCCAAAAATATCGGTAACAACAACCACGCCATCGCCATCATCAACTTCGTTTACCGCTAAACGAATCTCTGTTTGTTTCGCTTCTCGATCATCATCGCGTGAAATCGAAATTGCGCGTGTTCCGGCTTTCTTCCCAACAACGTGCTCCATCGCCAGCAGATATTCGGCCGCCAAGCCACCATGGGCCACAATAACAATGCCAATCATTTGCCTGCGCCCTCCTTTGGCCAACGTTCCATTTCTTTATGCCGCGTGCTCACCATCCAACCCTTTTCAGATAGAGCTTCGGCCAGCTTTTCTGCCACAAAAACAGAGCGATGTTGCCCGCCTGTGCAGCCCATACCAACGCTGAAATAGGCCTTACCTTCGGCCTGATAAGCTGGCAAGAGCAGCTCGACAAAATCTTTCAGTTGCTGAAAAAATGGGGCAAACAAGGGGTCGTCAGATACATATTCGCCAACTTTCGGCACCAAACCTGTAAGTGGGCGCAAGGCCGATTCCCAATGCGGGTTTCGCAAGAAACGACAATCAATCATCATATCTACGCCTCGAGGCGTGCCGCGCTTATAAGAAAAAGACTGCACAGAAACCGAAAGGCCCTTCCCCTCCGATTGGCCAAACCAGCGCGAAAGTTCAGCGCGCAACTGGTGGGGGCTAAGCTCGGACGTATCTATTAGAATATCCGCCCGCTCACGCAAAGGATTCAGCGTTTCAACCTCTTGCTCGATCCCCAAAGCGGGGGAGCCGTCAGGAGAGGCTGGATGGCGGCGTCTAGTCTCGCTAAAGCGCCGCAACAGGGTCTCTGTGCTGCAATCAAGATAAAGCAGCGTGGGTCGGTAACTTGGTTTTTCTTCTATGTTATCAATAACTTCCAGTAAAGCTTCACTGGAAAACCCGCGGGTTCTTGTATCTATGCCGATAGCGAGCGTATCGGCTGTGGGGGGGCCATAAAGAATACGGTTGATCAGGTTTAACGGGAGATTATCAATGGTTTCGATCCCGAAATCTTCAATCGCTTTAATCGCAGTTGTACGCCCTGCCCCTGCCGGACCAGTCACGATAACTATCTCTTGTTTGCGCTCAACATGTTCCAAATTAATCCAACGGCAAAATTTGCCCACCTCCTAATAAACACCACACAATTGCCGCCAAATTCGGGTTGTCTTTTCCGCTAATAAGCGGAAATTTAACTCCAAGAATCGAATGCGCTTCCAATGCGGGCAGCCGTGTATGCGCAGTTTTATCTAAATCCACCACAATTGCCAGCGCTGCTTTATCAATGACGTTCACAGTCAAGAGACCAACCCCCCGCGCTTCAATCATACCTTTGATACTAGGCGCACAGCTTAGGATCACACTCCTACCGGCAAGATTAAGGCCAACCGCATCATCTGCAACCAGATCAGCCCCGTAAGCCATTAGCTGCAAAGCGAGCCGCGATTTGCCCGCGCCGGAGCTGCCAAGCAAAAGCGCAGCGCGGCCATTGCGAGATACTGCGGTGCCATGCTGCATGCTCACAGCGGCAGCTTTACGCTAAACAAAGCGCCGTCTGCGACTGTATTGCTTGCGGTAATAAGGCCACCGTGGGCTTCGATTATCTGCTTTGAAATGGCGAGGCCAAGGCCGGAATGCTCGCCGAACTGCTCCACCGGGCGCTCTGAGTAAAATCTGGTAAACACATCAGAAAGGTTATCTTCAGGAATCCCGGGGCCGTTATCACTGACCTCAATTAAGAGGTAGTAATCTCGAGTTTCAGAGATCGACATCTTTACCCACCCGTCTTCAGGTACAAAACTAAGCGCGTTTGAAATCAGGTTTGAAAACACTTGATCCAAGCGGCCGGAAAGGCCTCGAAGGGTACAATCTTTCACCGAGGACTCAAACTTATAACTTACATTAGGATAGCCCCCGCGCGCCTCAAAATTTCGCATAAGCCCTTGAAGCATCTCGCAAATATCTATGCTTTCCCACGTATCACGCACCAGTTCACCTTCCAACCGCGAGGCATTGGAAATGTCGGTAACCAGCCTGTCTAGCCGATCAACATCGTTTTGGATCACTTCTAAAAGAGCCGTGCGCGACTCGTCGTCATTTACATATCCTAGCGTTTCAACCGCCGAGCGTAAGGAGGTTAACGGGTTTTTGATTTCGTGAGATACATCGGCTGCGAAAGACTTATTTTGGTCAATTCGCTCCAACAAAGCGTCTGTCATATTGCGCATAGAGCGGGAAAGATCCCCGATTTCATCTGGTCGGGCTGAAAGATCAGGAATGTTAACCCGCGCGAGGTTTAGCTTCTCGCCAGCTTCATCTTGTGCATTTTGTGCGGCGGCCGACAGCCGGCGCAGCGGGCGGGCAATGGAATTGGCCAGCACTATAGACAGCACAATCGAGGAAATGGTTGCCAGCAAAAACATTTGCAAAATTTGCTCACGCGCCGTTCGAATAATCGAATCAACTTCTCCCTTACGGGTGGACACCAAAATGGCCCCTTCGGCCCCGTCTGGCGTTTGAATCGGGAGCGCCACAGCTATAAAAATCTCGCCCTCAACTGACAGAATCACGTTCTTTGTCCGCCCGTTTGCCTCAATTGCCTCAGTTGCAAGTTCGTTTAGATGCCGCTCAAGGTTTTGCTGCGCACCATCAGAGGTGCCAGAATTTGAGGTAATCGTAAGGGAAGACCAAATAAGCTGAAAAAATCGGGTAAAAGCATCGGTTTCCAAACCCTCGGAGGATTTTTGCCGCTCTTGTGGCGCAAAGCTCAAGGCAACTTGGCCGGATTTATTATAAACTTGGATAATAGAATCTGAATTCACCACCATTGACTCAAAAAAAGCTTTAAAAGTCGCCCCGCTAAGATCTTCATAGTCCGGGTCGCCAGCATGGCTCCGAATAGCCGCGGAAATTATTTCGGCCTGGCGGCTTAGCGCGCCGCTCCGGAAATCCACTTGGGTATCTTGCGACTGGTTGAGATAAAGCACACCGCTCACCAAAATACCGAGCGCAATGAGATTAAACAGTATGATTTTTCGCGCCAGCGGCGAGCGATTAAACACAAAAAAACGTTTGGATCTCGGGCTGCGCTGCTCAACCCGATCCAAGCTTAGCAAGCTGGAAGAAATATCCTCCTTTTGCGCCATTTAAGCCTCGTTATATCGGTAGCCGACCCCGTAAAGCGTCTCAATCGAGGTATAGCTGTCATCCACCTTTTTAAACTTTTTGCGCAGGCGCTTAATGTGGCTATCAATGGTGCGATCATCCACATAAACTTGGTCACTATAGGCGGCATCCATCAACTGGTTGCGAGATTTTACCACCCCTGGGCGCTCAGCCAATTCGTGAAGAATGATAAATTCTGTCACGGTCAGCACCACTGGCATTTCTTTCCAAGTCACCTTATGCCTTTGTTTATCAAGGATAAGTGAGCCACAAGATATCAGGTCATCTTCCGGTTTTTCCTCGCCATTCACATTTAGCGCAATATCATTGCGCCGCAGCACCGCTTTAATGCGCTCAATCAAGAGCCGCTGGGAAAACGGCTTGGCGATATAGTCATCCGCCCCCATGGAAAGGCCAACAACCTCGTCCATTTCGTCATCTTTTGAGGTCAGAAAAATAACCGGAAGCGTGGAGTTTTGCCGCAACCGGCGCAAAAGCTCCATCCCGTCCATCCGGGGCATTTTCACATCAAAAACCGCCAAATCGGGTGGGCTATCTTGCAGCCCAAAAAGGGCCGACGCACCGTCATTATAGGTTTCAACTTCGAAACCCTCCGCCTTAAGTGCAATTGAAACAGAAATTAAAATATTACGATCGTCATCTACCAAAGCAATTTTTGCCATATCAGCCTCCGGCCTGCGCTTTTCGCCACTGTCTCGCATAACGGCCCGCAATGCAACCGATCTTCGGAAATGTTCCATTTTGTTGCACTGCGACAATTATTCCGCAACACACGAAATAAACACTGGATTTTGCATTTCTGATCCGCTTTACAAACCCACAAGCGCGCTGGGTGGATTACCCTTTTCCAGCGCATTTCTTTCTTGGGAACAGGGGCCAACGGCCCTGAAATTGGAGCATCCAGACCATGATAACAGGCAAGGTAAACCCCGCACAAACACTTGAAGCCACCGGCATTTCCGGCGTTAAAACAGCGCATTACAATCTGTTAGAGCCCGCGCTCATGCAGCACGCCGTGGCGAATGGCGAGGGCGAAATTGGCCTCGGCGGAGCGTTTTTGGTTTCGACCGGAGAGCATACTGGCCGCTCACCAAAAGATAAATTTGTGGTCAATGAGCCATCGGTGAAGGATACTATCTGGTGGGAGAACAACCCCCCGATGGAGATGCAAGCCTTTGATAACCTTCACAAAGATATGCTCGAACACATGAAGGGCCAAGAGGTTTTTGTTGAGGATCTTTATGGCGGCGCTGATCCAGAATTCCGGCTGAATGTGCGCATGATCACCGAGCTGGCTTGGCACGCGCTTTTTAACCGCACAATGCTGCGCCGCCCCGCATTGGCTGAGCTAGAAAGCTTTGTGCCTGAATTCACGGTTATAAATTGCCCCAGCTTTAAGGCCGACCCGGAGCGCCACGGCTGCCGCTCCAAAACGGTTATCGCCTTGAGCTTCGAGAAAAAACTCGTGCTGGTGGGTGGCACATCCTATGCTGGTGAAAATAAGAAATCTGTGTTTTCGGTGCTAAATTACTTGCTGCCAGACCGTAATGTGATGCCCATGCACTGCTCGGCCAATCACGCCATTGGTGACCCTGAGGATACTGCCGTTTTCTTTGGCCTTTCCGGCACCGGCAAAACCACGCTTTCAGCTGACCCCGACCGAACCCTGATCGGCGATGACGAACACGGCTGGTCTGACAAAGGCACGTTTAATTTTGAGGGCGGCTGCTATGCCAAAACCATCAATTTGAGCGAAGAAGCAGAGCCTGAAATTTTTGCCACGACCAGCAAGTTTGCCTCCGTCGTGGAGAATATGGTGTATGACAAGCACACGCGTGAGCTCGACTATAGCGATGATAGCCTAACGCCCAACATGCGCTGCGCATATCCCCTGCATTACATTGATAACGCGTCAGAATCTTCGCTAGGTGGGCTGCCAAAAAATATCGTAATGCTTACATGTGACGCCTTTGGTGTGCTGCCACCCATGGCGCGGCTAACCCCAGCACAAGCGATGTATCACTTTCTTTCCGGCTTCACCGCCAAAGTGCCCGGCACCGAAAAAGGTGTAACGGAGCCCATTCCCACCTTTTCAACCTGCTTTGGGGCCCCCTTTATGCCTCGTCGTCCCGAGGCCTATGGCAACCTTTTGCGCGAAAAAATTGCGGCGCATGGGGTGAATTGCTGGCTGGTAAATACGGGTTGGACAGGCGGGCCAAAAGGCAAAGGCGGCTCAAGAATGCCGATTCGCGCCACACGCGCCTTGCTCTCGGCCGCTCTTAGCGGCGGGTTAACAGAACGCGAATTCAGAACCGATGAAAACTTCGGGTTCGAAGTGCCTGTGTCCGTTAAGGGCGTTGCAAAAATATTGCTTGACCCAAGGCGCACATGGGAGGATGGCGCAGACTATGATATTCAGGCTGCGAAGCTGGTGCAGATGTTTGAGGATAACTTCAAACAATATGAGGCGTTTGTTGACGACGAAATTCTAGCTGCGGCCATTAAAGCCTAATTCAGTGTTAAGGCGGGGCGGCTCAAAAGTCGCCCCGCTCAAAGAACTATAGTTACCTATTTGCTCCGCTTTTTGTATTTTAATTACAAGAGCATTGACCTTGCTAGAAAATGTCCCTAAGCAATATTTATGTTGCAACGCACAATGCTAAGGTCAAGACATGTCAGATTCACAAAACCCAATTCTGGAAAACCTCCCGGCACTATGCAATGAGGCCCTATCCGAAATCGCGTCGCTGCTTGAAGCCGTAAAGAATTACGTGAAAGGGCAAACGAATATTGACGGGCGTGTAAATGCGGCACTACTGGAAGAGAACCAGTATATTGTGCATGGGTTTTCGTGGCTTACAACATATGAACAAAGCCTTTCCGCACTTGTGAACTGGCATTCTGCCCTTGTAACTAATGGATTATCTAGTAAATTGTCCCAGTTAACTCTGCAAATCGGTTTTTCAGAGTTTCTGGTACAAATTTACAATGGTATCCCCATGTCTCAGGGTGAATTCATTCGCTTGGAGCATTTTTTGGAAATATCGGCTCAAGGAAACGCCGCCAAAACGCTGATTAAAAGCGGAAACTCTGACGCGGCACGAAAAGCCCTAACCCTAGAGATCATCCTGCAATCAAGTGACTTGACCTTTGGTCATGATGGGCTGGAAGAAGAATACGGCATGATACGGGACCAGTTTCGGAAATTCGTAGAAAAGCGCATTTCGCCCTTTGCACACGAGTGGCACCTGAAAGACGAGCTTATTCCCGATGAAATTATACAGGAAATGGGGGAGCTTGGCGTTTTCGGCTTAACAATCCCCGAAGAATTTGGTGGCTTTGGCATGAGCAAAACTGCCATGTGCGTCGTTACTGAAGAATTGGCCCGCGGATATATTGGCGTTGGCTCTCTTGGCACAAGATCTGAAATCGCGGCCGAACTCATCCTTTGTGGCGGGACTGACGCGCAAAAAGCTCAGTGGCTCCCCCAGATAGCAGATGCTTCAATATTGCCGACGGCAGTGTTCACGGAACCCAATACCGGCTCTGACCTTGGGAGCCTGAACACCCGCGCCCTTCGCAAAGATGATCACTATAGTGTAACAGGTGCCAAAACCTGGATTACCCATGCCGCACGCGCCGACATTATGACAATGCTTGTAAGGACGGACATTCAAAGCACTGATTACAACGGACTTTCTATGCTGCTTGCAGAAAAGCCACGCGGAAACAATGACGAAGATTTTCCAGCCGAAAACATGTTTGGCAGCGAAATTGAAGTGCTAGGCTACCGGGGAATGAAGGAATTTGAACTTGGGTTTGACGGCTTTGAAGTAAAGGCAGAAAATCTGCTTGGTGGCGTAGAAGGCCAAGGATTCAAGCAGTTGATGAAGACTTTTGAGGCGGCGCGCATCCAAACGGCGGCACGCGCGGTAGGTGTTGCCCAAAACGCGCTGGAAGTCAGCCTAAAATACGCACAAGATCGGAAGCAATTCGGAAAACAGCTTATTGAGTTCCCTCGCGTTTACAGCAAAATTGCTATGATGGCCGTTGAAATAACCATCGCGCGGCAATTGACCTATTTTGCAGCCAAGGAAAAGGACCAAGGACGGCGTTGCGATCTTGAAGCCGGGATGGCAAAGCTCCTCGCGGCTCGGGTGGCCTGGGCGGCGGCGGACAATGGCGTACAAATTCATGGCGGAAACGGATTTGCATTAGAATACCCGATTAGCCGTATACTCTGCGACGCGCGCATTTTGAGCATATTTGAGGGCGCCGCTGAAATTCAAGCTACTGTAATTGCGCGAAGGTTATTAGCTTAACACTAAACTATATCTACTAGTCTTTGCCGTGCCTCTGGTAATTTTGGAGGGAAGATCGGCACATGCTTCTCAAAAAAATATCCACTTAACCTTAAAGACTGCCTGAATTCTTCTGAAGAAATTTCAGTTAAGGAATCTTGTTGTAAAAATGCGGGAAATGGCAACAATTTTGCCTCCCAACCGATGGCCGCTTCTCGGCTTACGGCGCGGCCGGTTTTTGGAGAAACATGTGTAAGATCAGTCTGTTGCCCTGTCACGGCGCAGCGTGTTAGGTCAATGCCATACCCCAATGAATTCAACATTTCCAACTCCAAAAGGCAGTAGCGATGCTGCCAATTATCATTCATTTCAAGCCGTAAAAGCAGCTCTATGAAGGCGTTAAATACTGCGGGGTTGGGTTCCCGCTCCGGCAGATAACGGACAAGCATCGCTGAGAGTGCGTTAAAGCAATATAGCTTTAGGCGCTCAGAAAGCAGAACGGCAGAGTGTGATTTTTTTAGTTCAACGCTAAATGATCCGAGTTGATCTTCCAACCGCGCGCGCCAAGTAAGCGCCAACAAGTTTCCTGGTTGTAAAAGTGCTGCCGATTTTCGTGAGCCTCCACCACGCACAAGTCCGGCATGCCTGCCATGCTGTTCAGACAACACGTCAATAATGGCAGCGCCCTCGCCATGCCGACGCGCTAATAGGAGTATACCCTGATCTTGCCATTCCATCTTGTAAACCTACCCGAACAGGCCCTCTTCGTCGAGCAAAGTACGGCCGCTTTGATCTTCCACCTCAATCACCCACAAATCAGGATCAAATTTGCGCTGTCGTGTGATGAGATTGTCCATTTCCAGCTCTGACCCCGCAGCTAACTCACTCCACACCCGCTGCCCGTCGCCATCATAGGTACGGAGAAACAGTATCGCGTGGCCATCAAGCGGGTTTGATTTTACCAGCACAGCTCCGGCTGTTGCGTCCCCTTTGTGAACTACAAACGCCGGAATATTTGCGAGACTTAGCCGCCGCAGGTAGGCGTAAACCCAGAATTCAGCCGTAAGACGAGGCACTAGTCACCGTCCTTAAATTCCAACCCCATTTCGCTATAGCGCTCTCGCTCTTCCAGCCAATTGGGGCGAACTTTAACCTGTAAAAACAGATGCACTGTACGATCAAGGAATTCCGAAAGCTCTTTGCGCGCATCCATTGAAACGCCCTTGATGGTAGCGCCTTTGGGGCCAAGTAAAATACCTTTATGCCCGCTGCGCATGACATATATCATCTGATCAATGCGCACAGATCCGTCTTTCCGATCTTCCCAATTTTCGGTCTCGACCGTAAGCTGGTAGGGGAGCTCTTGATGCAGACGGAGAATGAGTTTTTCGCGTGTGATCTCTGCCGCGATTTGGCGAAGGGGTGCATCAGCGATTTGGTCTTCAGGATAGTGCCACGGGCCCGCCGGCAGGGCCTTAGCAATATCGGATTTCAAGGATTCGACGCCATGGCCCTTCTCAGCCGATATCATATAAGTATTTTCAAAATTATATAATTTATTCAATTCGTTAGTGAGTTGTAAAAGCTTTTCAGCTTGAACTTTGTCAATTTTATTTATGATGAGCGACACCCGCGCGCCCTGAGGAATGTGCTCTGCCAACCCGTCAAGGATGGCCTTTACGCCCTCAGATATTCCTCGATGCGCTTCGACCAGAAACAACACCAAATCTGCATCAGCGGCCCCGCTCCAAGCGGCAGAGACCATGGCGCGATCTAACCGGCGGCGCGGGCGAAACAGGCCTGGGGTATCTACAAACACAATTTGGCTCTCCCCCTCCAGCGCAATGCCGCGAATGCGGGCGCGAGTGGTTTGCACTTTATGCGTAACTATTGAAACCTTGGCGCCCACCATACGGTTAAGCAAGGTGGATTTTCCTGCATTCGGCTCACCAATGAGCGCTACAAATCCACAGCGTTGGGTCATTTTATGTCCTTAATTTCGTTAAGCAAAGCGGTGGCAGCCTGCACCTGTGCGGTTTTTTTCGAGGCCGCTTCACCACGGGCAGCACGTCCGTTTTCAAGCACGGCTTCCACAATAAAAACCGGCTGATGATCTGGGCCACTACGGCTGATATCTGTGTATACGGGCGTAGGAAGCCCGCGCGCTTGCGCCCACTCTTGTAGGCTAGATTTTGGATCGGCGGCTCTGTCTTGCGCGGTAAATATCCGCGCACCCCAAAGGCGGAGTATCAATGCCTGCGTGGTTGAAAATCCTGAATCAAGATAGACCGCAGCAATAACAGCTTCCATCGCATCCCCCAGCAGGGCCACTTTACGGCGGCCACCAGAACGCATTTCGGAGCGCCCGAGCATGAGGGCCTCCCCGAGGTTGATTTGCTCGGCAACTTCGGCACAGGCCTCTTTGCGCACAAGCGCGTTAAAGCGCGGGGCGAGCTGGCCTTCACGTGCGCTGGGGTCTGCCTCAAACAGGGCTTGCGAAATGGTTAGGCCAAGCACGCGGTCGCCCAAAAACTCTAACCGTTGGTTATCATGTTCTTTATTTCTGGCAGCTGACGCATGCGTAAGGGCCTGCGTCAGCAAGCCCTCGTCTTTAAAGCGATAGCCGAGGCGCTCTGAAAAGCGCTGCAATGCGGAATTGGCGCTCACTCGACCGCCTTGAAAAAGCGGTCAGACCGCCATGTCCAGAAATAGAACATAGAGTTGCCAGCTGAAGAAAAGATGATCCGGTCGGCGCGGCCGATGATGTTTTCACGTGGCACAAAGCCAACGCCACGGTAAGGGCCGGTTTGGGGGAAACGGCTATCAATCGAGTTGTCGCGGTTATCCCCCATGAAAAAGAATTGGTCGTCTGGCACAATAAATTCTTCGGTGTTATCAACGGGGGCTTCGCTGATATCGAGTATGCTATAGGATACGCCGTTGGGCAAAACTTCAGTATAGCGATCTTTAATGCAGTCACCATCAGCCACGGGCCGGTTAGAGCAGCTTGGACGGCTTTGTTCGGGGCCTTGCGGCGCGTAGGTTTCGATAAACTGGCCATCTGGCGCAACTGAAACCGGCACGTCGTTGATATAAAGCAGGCTGTCAATCATCTGTATGCGGTCACCCGGAAGGCCGATCAGGCGTTTGATATAGTCTGAGCCGAGAACAGGGTGTTTGAAGACCACAACATCACCGCGCTCCGGGTCTGAGCCGAAGAGCCGCTCGTCATTACCCTTGGCGAAACCGCAAAAATCGACACCAAACATGCTGGGGCAGGAGGCGTAGGAATAGCCATAGGCGAATTTGTTAACGAAGAGGAAATCCCCGATGTAGAGCGTTGACTTCATCGAGCCTGACGGGATCCAGAACGGCTGAAAAATGAGCGTGCGGATAGCGCCTGCAATCAGGAGCGCGTAAAATACGGTTTTGACGGTTTCCTTAATCGGGCCGTCTTTTTTCTTCTCAGCTTTAGCCATTGGGACTCTTTCAAAGGGGATTAGGCGCTATGTGAGGGCGCGGGGCGTGAATGTCAAGCATTTGGCACGGCCTCGATGATGACAAAAGCCTGCGCCCACGGGTGATCATCGGTCAGCGTGACGTGGATTTTGGCGGTATGGTCTTTGGGGGTGAGCCGGTTAAGGCGCTCTAACGCGCCGCCGCTTAGCTCCATCACCGGTTGGCCGGTGGGGAGGTTGCGAACGGCCATTTCTTTCCACGCGACGCCCATGCGCAGGCCCGTGCCCAGCGCTTTGGAGCATGCCTCTTTAGCAGCCCAGCGTTTGGCATAGGTTTCAGTGGTCGCCGCCCGGTATTCGGCGGTTTTTTTCTCAGTCTCCGAAAACACGCGTTGCACAAATCGAACACCAAACCGCTGAATAGTGCCCTCGATCCGCTCAATACTTACCATATCCGAACCTATGCCCAGTATCATGCGACGGTAATACCGCTGGCCTCTTGCCGCGCTTCATCCATAAGCGCACGCATGCGGCGGATGGAGGAATCAAGGCCGGAGAAGATGGCTTCCCCGATGAGGAAGTGGCCGATATTGAGTTCCATCACTTCGGGCAAGGCTGCGATCGGCTTTACAGAGTCAAAGGTGATTCCATGGCCCGCATGCACCTCTAGTCCAAGGTCTAGCGCGAGGGTGGCCATGTCTTTTAGCTTAGCAAATTCAAGATCACTCTCAGCATAGCGCCCTTCGGCGAGGGCATCACAATAAGCGCCCACATGCAGCTCAACCACGGGCGCACCGATTTGGGCGGCAGCCTCAATTTGGCGGCGCTCTGCGGCGATGAATATCGAAACCCGGCATCCGGCATCACGCAATGGGGAAATGAAATGGGCAATACGGTTAGCTTCACGCGCAACCTCAAGCCCGCCCTCGGTGGTACGCTCTTCGCGTTTTTCGGGCACGATGCACACGGCGTGGGGCTTATGCCGCAGGGCAATCTGTTGCATCTCGTCAGTGGCGGCCATCTCAAAATTCAGAGGAATATCAATGACATCCATAATTTTTTCGATATCCGTATCAGTAATATGGCGGCGGTCTTCCCGCAGGTGCGCAGTAATGCCGTCGGCCCCCGCCGCTTGTGCAAGCTTTGCCGCGCGGGCAGGGTCAGGAGTGTCACCCCCACGCGCATTGC
>WTAL01000095.1 GCA_013139635.1 Paracoccaceae bacterium | reverse complement strand
TTGCCTTGCGGTTGGCGATATTTGTTGTTCTGCCTACATGGTTGGCAGGGCACTATTTTTATGTGGTCGCCACGCCGATGTATCAGGTTGATAGCCAGATGGTTATCCAAAAGCCTGATAGCGGCGGCTCCTCAGCGGCGCTAGGCGGCCTGCTTGGCGGTGGTGGGCTTTCAAACCTTGAGGATTCCGTGATCGTTCAAGGCTATCTTGGCTCGCGCGAAGCTATGCAAAGGCTTAACGCCGAAAACGGGTTTATAACCCATTTTCAGCAAGACTATATTGACGACATCCAGCGCATGGCCCCTGATATTTCAATGGAAGCCGCTTATAAAAAGTATGAAAAATACGTGCAAATCGGCTATGATCCAACCGAGGGCGTTATCCGGATGTCGGTCATTGCTTTGACCCCTGAAAAAGCCGCAGAATTTTCCCGCGCCCTTATTGCTTTTGCCGAAGAGCGGGTTGACCAGCTCGCCGCCCCTGTGCGCCGAGATCAGCTTACCGTTGCCCAAAACAATTATAATGATGCCGAACAAGCGGTGCTAGATGCCGCTGACCGTGTGCTCGAATTGCAGCAATCGGCGGGCGTAATTAGCCCCGATGCTGATGCCACGGGCCAAATGACCATTGTTAACAATCTTGAAGCTCTGCTGGACCAACGCCGCCTTGCTCTTGAGGAGATCAACCGGAATGTAGCGCCAAATCAGGCGCAGGTGCGGGCCATTGAGCTCGATATTCAAGGCCTAACCGCACGCATTTCCGAGCGCCGTGCCGCGATGTTTACCAGCAATGATGCCAGTGCCTCGCTGGCGCGGGTCAGCGGCGAGCTCAGCATCGCGCGCACAAATCTTGAAATGCGCCAAATGCTGCTTCAGCAATCTTTGTCCTCGCTTGAGACCGCGCGTATCGAAACCAATCGGCAGACCCGCTATCTCAGCCTTGCCGTGGCCCCTATTCCGCCAGATGAGCCAACCCATCCAAAAGCGCTTGAAAACACATTATTGGCCCTATTTCTGTTTTTTGGTGCCTATATTTTCTTGTCGCTTACGGTGGCTATTCTCCGCGAGCAAATCGGGTCCTAAAAGCGGTGGCAGGTCAGGCGACCTGCCCCGCTGCCGCCCCCGAAGCCCACGCCCATTGGAAATTATACCCGCCGAGCCAGCCGGTCACATCCACAACCTCACCAATAAAAAACAGCCCCGGCACGTTGCGGGCCTGCATGGTTTTGGCGTCCAAAGCATTTGTATCCACCCCGCCCAGCGTCACCTCCGCCGTTCGGTAGCCCTCCGTGCCCGTGGGCTGCACCTGCCAGTGCCTCAGCAAGGTTTCAAGCGCCGCAATATCTGCCTTTGAGAGGTCAGAAATGGTGCCGCTAAAGCCAAAGCGCCCCGCCAAAAACCGCGCCAGCTTCTTCGGAAAAAGCCGCGCCAACATGGTTTGCACCGCCTGCCCGCCCGCCTTAGCCCGCGCGGCGGCCACGGCAGAGCTCAGCCCGCCCGCGGGCAACAAATCAATCTCTAGCGCCATGCCTTCCCGCCAGAAAGAGCTGATCTGCAAAATCGCTGGCCCCGAAAGCCCGCGATGGGTAAACAGCAAATCGTCGGCAAACCGCCCTGCGCCACACCGCACAGAAACCGGCACCGCCACCCCCGCCATCTCACGAAAATCCACCAGGTCTTGCGCGCCAAAGGTCAGCGGCACCAGCCCCGCCCGCGTGTCCAGCACCGAAAGCCCAAATTGTCGCGCTATATCATAGCCCAGACCGCTCGCACCGATCTTCGGGATAGACTTGCCCCCGCTCGCCACCACCAGCGAATCCGCCTGCACCGCCCCGCGAGACGTTTGCACCACAAACCCCTCCTCAACCGCGTCCACCGATGTGCCACTCCAAATCTCGGCCCCCCCCGCCGCCAGCTCCGCCTTCAGCATGTCCACAATCAGCGAGGCCTTCCCATCACAAAAAAGCTGCCCCTGCGCCTTTTCCACCCAACCAATCCCGTGGCTTTCGACCATATCCACAAAATCCTGCGGCGGATACCGCCCCAGCGCCGACTTCACAAAATGCCGGTTGCTACACAAAAAATGCGCGGCCTGCGTGCCTAAATTGGTGAAATTGCACCGCCCGCCGCCCGAAATCCGGATTTTCTCGCCGATTTTATGCGCATGGTCCACCAGCAGCACCGAGCGCCCGCGCTTTGCGGCCACAATACCACACATCATCCCCGCCGCCCCGGCGCCAATAATCACCACATCCCGCTTGTCCATATTCCCCCCAATTTGCCTGCGCCGCAATGTGGCGCAGTTATTCTAAAATGGATAGCTAAAATTTCCAAAAAAACACCTTGCAGACCTCCGCCCGCCCGATTAAATAAGCCCTGTGTTGGGACGTGGCCTAGTGGTAGGGCAACGCTTTTTGGTAGCGCAGATCGTAGGTTCGAATCCTACCGTCCCAACCAGTACCTTTCAAATCATTGCTGGATGTTGGCTAACCAGTGCCATTGGGTGCCTTATGTCCCACAGAGTGCCCCAGTGTGGGGCGTTGGCGAGTATGTTGTTTGGTCTGGTAATCCCCCCGAAAATCAGTGGTGCTCACGAGTAGAATTTTCTTGGCATATTTAACTGCGGAGATTCTTGATGAAGAAAGCACGATATGGTGACGCCACAGATTGTGGGTATTTTGAAGCAAGCTGAGGGCGGGGTTCCTGTTTCTGAGCTGTGCAGGGAACATGGTATGAGCAATGCCAGTTTTTACAAGTGGCGGGCGAAGTTTGGCGGTATGCTCTCTCGGTCATTGCAGGCAGTCACCTGCCGGTCAATAGATGGCCGTTAAAGCGGTCGCGGCTCGCGGCGTCAGCATTGCGCGGGCTTGCCGGGCCGCCCAGATCAGCGAATGCTGCTATCGTTATGAACCTAGGCTGAGTGACGAAAATGCTGCGATTGAAGATTGGCTTGTGAGGTTGACCATTGCCTAGCAGGGCATTGAGAATGCCCGAGAAGGGGGCAGTCGCCGCACCTGGGGCTTTGGCCTATGCTTTGCGGAATGTGAAAGGTTTTGGCTGGAATGTCACCCAGCAGGGTATTGCGCAGCAAAGCACGAGAGGGACACAAGCGGGTCTATCCCGTCGGCAGATAGCTGATTGCATGCAATCACCGAGAGGCGCATTTACTGCGAACTGGAGCGAACCTGCGGATCAGCCAAAAAAGCGGCTGAAACGGGGCAAACCGGACATGTTGGTGGTACCGGACACAGCCAATCATACGTGGTCGATGGATTTCATGGCGGATCAACT
>WTAL01000157.1 GCA_013139635.1 Paracoccaceae bacterium | reverse complement strand
TTCTGGAAATTCGGGTTGAGGCGGGCCATGATCTTGCGCGCCTCGGCTTCCATTCGGCCTTCGTCCAGCAACCCACTGCGGGTTGTCAGTTCACGGCCCAAAAACAGGTTGGAGGCCGCGTCGAGGTTATCGGCCAAGGCCAAGGTTTGATAAATGGTTTCGACGTTATATTTGCGGGCATCGCGCGGGTTCTCAATCGTGGCTTTCTGGCCTTCGATAAAAATCTCGCCCGCGTCGGCTTGATAAGCCCCCGAAAGCACTTTGATCAGCGTCGATTTGCCCGCGCCATTGTGGCCCAGCAGGCCCACCACTTCGCCAGCGTGCAGCTCAACACTCACGTCATCCACAGCCTTAACGCCGCCAAAGGCGAGCGAAATATCGTGCATTTCTACTAGGGGCGTCATAGCCGCTCTCCTGTCTTTTTGCGGTAGAGAATATCGACCCACACGGCCAGCACCAGCACACCGCCAACAACGATGTTTTGCAAGGGAGCATCAACGCCAACCATGGCCATGCCTGATTGCAGCGATTGCATAATTAGCGCGCCCAAAATAGCACCTCGTATGGTGCCAAACCCGCCCGAAAGGGCGGTGCCACCAATTACGGCGGCGGCGATCACGCGAAGCTCGTCCAGCACGCCGATATCATTGGAATGGTTCGTAAGCCGCGCCGAGGCCACCACGGCAGAAAGCGCTATTAGCGCGCCCATCAGGGCAAATACTTTAACCGTTAGCATGCGGGTATTTATGCCCGAAAGCTCAGCGGCATCGGGGTTGCCGCCGCTGGCAAATATATAGCGCCCGAAGCGGGTGCGGGTGGCGATAATTGTCATGCCGATTGCCACCATAATCAGCACCAGCACTGAAATCGGCAGGCCATAAGCCTCGGTATAGCCCTCAGGCATGGTTTCACCACGGGCCTCAAACAGGCGGGCAAGGCGGCGGGTGGGGATTTGGTAAGCATTGAGCATGCCTACAAAGCCCAGAATGGCAGCAGACACGGTGCCGCCCATGGCTAGCTCGGCCCAAAGCGGCTTAACGGCAAAGCCATGGGCGCGCTTGTTGCGCCGCGCGGCCCACATGCCATAAAGCGCAAAAGCCACCGCCAAGCCGGCCAGCACCCAAGACCAAAAAACCCCAAGCGTGCCATTGGTGCCGCCAAAAATCTGGAAGGTTTTATCAAGCGGACCAATGGTTTGCCCATCGGTCATATACCACGCGGTATTGCGCCACACGAGCAGCCCGCCAAGGGTAACAATAAAGGCCGGAATCGTAAGGTATCCGATCAAGTAGCCCTGAAACGCGCCGATGATTCCCCCCGCTACCAGCCCCGCCACAATCGCGATCGGCGCAATCAGCGGGCTGCCAAGCGGAATGCCCAGCATATCGGGCAGAATATTGGTTTGCATCATCGCCATTACGGCTGAGCACGTGGCAAGCAGCGCGCCTACGCTCAGGTCAATATTGCGGGTTACAATCACAAACACCATGCCGGTAGCCATAATCGCCACAGATACCGTTTGGATAGTGAGGTTAAACACATTTCGCGGGGTTAAAAAGCGCCCGTCGGTCAGCAGGTTGAAGGCAAGGCTCAGAATGATAAACGCGCCGATCATGCCCAGAAGACGGGTGTCTAGCTCTAGCGTTTGCAGCAAAGATTTACGCGGCGCGGTTGGCGAGTCGCTCATGAATATACCTGCATTGAATGAGTGTATTTGGGTTCACCCCGACCATAGCCGGAGTGAACGATATTTGAAATACCCTTAGTTACAAGGGGATGGTCCGTTGGATACACCTTGGCACAGGGATTCCTGTGTGATCCAGCCAGCATCTACAACCACATCAAGGTTGTCGGCTGTAATTGGCACTGGGGCCAGAAAGATGGCGGTCATCTCGGTGCCAGCAGGGGATGTCCAGCTACCAGCGCCGTCAACATCTGCCATGGCAGCGCCACCGGCCAGAGCCGCCGCGATTTCGCCAGCGGCTTTACCCAAAGCGCGGGCGTCTTTCCAAACCGAAACGGTTTGGGTGCCTGATGCAACGCGGTTAAGCGCAGCGTGGTCGCCGTCTTGGCCAGACACCGGAATGCCGTCCATGCCTTGTGCGGTAAGGGCCGCAACAACACCGCCAGCGGTGCCATCATTAGACGCCACAACCGCATCAACTTTGTTGTCTTGTGCGGTCAGGATCTGCTCCATGTTGCGCTGCGCATTGGCAGGCAACCAGCCATCGGTATAGGCTTCAGCTACGATGGTGATATCGCCAGCGTCAATCGCCGCTTGCAAAATCTCTTGCTGGCCACCGCGTAGGAAGTCAGCATTCGGATCTGTTGGCGAGCCTTTGATCATCACGTAGTTGCCTGCTGGCAGAGCTGCAAAAACAGCGCGTGCCTGCATCCGGCCCACTTCGACATTGTCAAAGGTTAGGTAAAAGGCACGGGGGTCCTCAATGAGGCGGTCATAACCCACCACCGGAATGCCCTCATCAGCGGCGGCTTCAACAGCTGGGCCAATGGCCTGCGCGTCTTGCGCCAGAATGATCAGTGCGTCAGCACCCTGTGCGATCAGGCTTTCAACATCTGAAAGCTGCTTAGAAGACGAGCTTTGCGCGTCTGTCGAAATATAGCTCATGCCAGCGGCTTCAAGCGCTGCCACAATCGCGGCTTCGTCGGTTTTCCAGCGTTCTTCCTGAAAGTTGGACCAGCTAACGCCAACGGTTTGCGCAAGCGCACTCGTGGCCATGGCCGCACCAAAAGCGGTGGCGGCAAGTACAGTTTTAATATTCATCATTTCCTCCCAAAGATGGTTAGGCCGCAGGCGATTCTCTTGAGGATTCGCCCTGAGCCTCA
>WTAL01000261.1 GCA_013139635.1 Paracoccaceae bacterium | reverse complement strand
CGCCAACAATGGCAACAGAATCGCCCGCCTCGATGGTGAGCGAAACCGCCTTCAGGGCATAATCCGAATCAGGGCTGTATCGAAGCGAGATATTCTCAAGCTCTATACGCCCCGAAAACGTGATTTTTTTACCGGGCGCGCCCGAAAGGGTGCGGTCTTGCTGCTCGGGCTCGCTGGCCCACACCTCAAGCAGGCGTTCCACTTGCGCTTGCGCCTGCAAAATTTGCTGCGCACTGCTCACAAAGGTTTGAAACGGCGCAATCGCCAAGGTGCCAACGGCCACCAGCGCCAGCATTTCCCCTAGGCTTTGGCCGCCCCCCAGCACCATATTGGCCCCAAAGATAAGCAGCGCAAAATTGGCGATCTGCGTCACCACCGGCCCCACGGCGGCCAGCAGATGCGCCATGCGTTCGGCGTCAATACTGGCCTCTAGCGCTTTACGAAACAGGGATTTCCAGCGGCTTAACAGATAAGGCTCCGCCCCGATCGCCTTAAGCGAGGCCACCCCGCGCACCATTTGCAGCAGCAGCGTTTTCTCCTGCGCTTCGGTTTCAATTTCCGCTTGCCGAAGCCTATGTAGCTTGCGCCAGAAAGCCAGCAAAACGAGGCCATCTACAAGGCCCACGCCCAACACCACTAGCAGGAAAACAGGCGCCATGACCCCCAGCAAGACCACATAAACAATAAAGAATCCCAGCTCAGTGAGCGAGATTAAAAGGTTATCGGTTATCACTTGGCGCACAGCAGAAACTGCTGAAAATCGGTTCATCAAATCGCCGGTGCCATGGGCGTCAAAAAACTCAAGATCTTGCCGCAGGGTGTGGCTGGTAAAATCCTCTTCCAAGTGCTGGTCAAGCGCGCGGCGCACCCTAAGCAGCGCGAAGGTTTGAAAAATTGTGGCGCCAGTTGTGAGGATAACAATCATGGCGGCGGCAAGCCCTGCAACCACCAGCATATCGGGCTGGTGCTCACCCAGCACTTTGTCAATAATCAGCCATGTTACCAGTGGCGTGGCCAGCAAAATAAGCTGAAGCAGGGTCGAGACGATAAACACATCGCGCAATCGGCGAAAAAACGACGGGGTGGCGCAGATAATGCCCCAATATTGCCGCCAAAGCCACGTGCGGCTGGCTGCGCGGGGGGTAAGCTGCGGCGTTGGCGAGAATGCCAGCGCCACGCCGGAAAACCCCTGCCAAAAGGTCTCAATCGTCAGCCGTTTTCGCCCGATGGCCGGGTCAAGCACATACACAAACCTGTCATCGGCTTTTTCGACCACGATAAAATGGTCTTGTTGCCAATGGGCAATAAACGGGAAGGACATGGCGGCTAAATTTGCCTCCGGCAGCAGCCTTTTGCCGCTGGCCTGCAAGCCCTCAGCGCGGGCCGCAGTTACAATCGAGGCCGCCGTTATGCCATCTCGGCCCACGCGCATAACCTCGCGGATTTGGCTCAAGCTGGTGGCGCGGCCATGGGAGGAAATCACCATCGCAAGGCAAGCCGCCCCGCAATCACGCATGCCCAATTGCCTGATAAATGGCACCTTCATGCGGAGGCTTTTTTGGTGGGAGCCAAAATTTCGAGCCCCAAAACACTAGGCATATCCGCCTCGTTCCGCAGGCTCAAAAGCCCATAACCCATGCCAGCAATGCCGGTCATTAGCCCCGGTGGCGCCATCCCGAAGGGGAGGTCTGATTGCATGTTACCAGTGCCAATGCTCTGGGCCAGTTTGGCTTTTCGGGTGTCCATTACGGCCTGTGCATCGCCATTGCCCTGCGCGGCCAGCAGTTGGTTAAGGATTACCGCATTCCCGAGGCTGCCATGGCAAAGCGTGTGGTTGCCGTTATCATCGGCCAGTAGGGTGGCTGTGGCGGCGGCCATATCGGCCTTTAGCTCCAGCGCATTCAGAAAGGGCAGCTTGGCCTGCGAATTTAACAGGCCCAGCCTCGACAACCCAGCCCCGGGCGCACCATGGCACCAACTCACCTGAAAAATGCTTTCGCTTTCGGGGTGCAAGGGATCAAATCGTTTCCAGTTGTTTTCCTCAGGTGAAAAGGCCCAGCGTTCATAAGCCAGCGCCCGATCGGCGGCTTGCAAGAGCGCGTTGTCCTCCTGCTCGGCACCAAGTGTGGCCAAGAAAAATGCAATGCCTGCGGTGCCATGGGCCAGCCCCGTAAAGCCCGGATTTTCTACGGAAGGCGTGGTTTTCAAGGTTGGCCACATAGATGTTGCGTCGTCAATCCTGATTTCCTGCGCCATAATGTGCCCTGCACAATGGGTGGCCAGAGCAAGCGCGCCTATGTTTGGGAACATCACATGCACCGATATGGCTGCAAGCCCGAGGCCCGCCGCGCCAGAATAGATATCCAGCGAGGTGTCTTGATCAATAAGCGTTTCGGCACGCTTCAGCCATGCGGGCAAACACGCGCTAGCATCAATTCGGCCAAGCTGGTGCAAGCGGCAAGCCGCCCACATCATGCCACCGAGGCCATCAAACCCGCCAATGGCTTCTGTTTCGGGCAGCACAGTGTTGCTGACCTTCAAAAAGCTTTCACAAAGCTCGGTGGTAAAGCTGGATTGCACGCCTTTTGCCGCATCATGCTCAGCAAAAAACAGCGCTAGCCCCGCCAAGCCGTTGTCTAGCTCTGGCCCTACAAGGCCGGGGCCGCTGCCAGACGCCATGGAAACCCACAAATGCAGCCCTTTGTTTGAAATCACATCGGATTTCAGCTTCTGCGCGATGTTATCCGCGGCGCTGAGCAACTGGGCATCAAGCGTGCCAGCGGGCTTAGGCAGGGTGGGCACCGGCCGAATACGGTAGGTTTCTGACAGCGCCTCTGCGTTCAGAACCGAAATCATTTCGTGTTCTTGGGTAAAGAAGGCGGCGGTGATGATCTCCATTTGGAAATGCATATCATCAGCACTCATGGCTTGCATGCGGGCGCGGCAATGCCCAAATCCGTCACCTTCAAGCACGCCGCTAAATTCTTGTGCGCGCGCGTCTATCACCGCCTTGCTTTTGGGCTGAGCCCCGAACCATGGCACATCGCCATTTTGCAGGTCCTGAAGCTCTGGCATAAAAATGGTTTTCACAAAGGGGCTTACAAATATCGGGCGGATGAGCTGGAAAAAGTGCAGGTCCGTTTCCAAGCCATCGCGCAATAACTGCGGGTGGGTGGCCTCTTGCAAAATAGAGGCATAGGTTTGGGTGTGGCGCAGCAATACCCGAATTTCGGTTTGCGCCAAAACCTCCAGCGCCGCATCAAGCGCGCCGGTGCGATAGCCTTTGGCTAGCGAAATATAAGCTGCCTCAAACCCTTTTAGGATCTGCGGTACATGGTCTGCCGCGCGCATGTGTTTGCCATCAAACACTGGCACATTTTGCGCCATTTCGCCTTCAGCCTCAAAACGCTCAACGCGGATATCGCCGGAATCCGCACCGCTGATCATTGAATAGTTTATCTTGCCGCCCTTATCGCCATCCCCCAAGCCCGCAGCCGCGGCGGCATCCTCGTCTTGCCCAGCGGGGATCAGCCCAGTTGCTAGTACGCTATCGCGCAGGACCGGCAGGAAATCGGCGAATATATCATCTTGAATACACAAAGGCGGGCTGAAAATCGTTTCATAATCAATGGCTACCGGCCACGCGCCAACCGCGATCAGGTTTTCGTAATGCAGGTCTGTCCCACCGATTATGTGCATGGCCGCCAGCAAATGGCCCACGCGGGCGTAGTGCGCCTTTACCTCGTCATGGCTTTTGCACGGTGCGGGCGTCAGGAATTCTATCCAGCCATAGCCCGCCTGCGGCAGTACTTTCCACGCTTTGAAATCGGTTTCACCGAGTGCATTCGCCGCTGCAAACAAGCCCTGAATCTGTAGCTCCACCGCCACGCTTCGCGGCTTATAAACCAGCTTGGTGCCGCAGCTCAGCTTTATGAGGGCAACGGATAATCCATCTTTATGGGTGTCGCCTTCGTTTGAGCGAATAACGCTTACTTGCGAAGATTTATCAAAACCCAGACTGCGTGCCAGCAAGGCCCAATCTTGGTGCAGCCGCCTCGCAAGGGATATTGAGGCGGCAATCCATTGCTCGGACATGCGGTCAAGTTGGCGCGCCATGACGGGGAATTCGCCGAGTATTCTGGCGCGATATTCCGGTGTTTTGAGCATTATAAGCCACGCGGCGTAGCTCTCAGCGGTCTCTTTTTGTGGTAAAGCGCCGGTTAGGCGCTGCACATGAAAGTCGGTCACGAGCACACGCACCACCTGCACATATGCGCGGGTCAACAAGCTATCAATTTGTAGTGAAATAAGGTGTTTCCCTAGGCTGCCAAACCCTTCGCACGCCAGCGCTTCAACCGCTTGGGTTGCCGCCGCTTCTACATATGGGCGCAAAAATTCGCCAAGCTCAGGGGTATCCAGATAAGACGCCGCCTGCGCATACGCTTCAGAAAAAGCGGTACCTTCATGGCGGCACCATGCCTTGGTGCGCTTGACCCATGCAGGGGGCGCCCCCCGCGCCGCAAGAGCCACAACATCAAGCCCAAGAGCATTTTTAAGTGTTTTGGTAGCTAGGCCTTCAGCCGCTAGCCAAGTGTTCAAAACAGGTTTTGCCGGGGTATCAAAAGAGGTCAGCGTGTTTTGCCAACGTTCCATACGCTTGGCCGCTAAAACCGAATCAATTGTAATATCGGGATGGGTCGATAGCGTCTCAATGCGCTCTTGGAGAGTTAGAACCTGAGGCCAGCTCTCATCAAGTGGAAATGCCAAATCAAAATGCTTTTCTGTGTTTCGGACCAAGGTGCACGCCCCGTCCTGCTTCGATCTGTACAGCCAAGCCTGTTTTGGCCCGCCTGTACAGTTATTTATGGCCCGAGGGCTTAGCCGCCAATTGCGGTTGCAACACTGCGAACTTTTGTTTTTGAGTAGCAGCAATAGCAGCCTGTGCAAGAGGCCGCAGCCCGTGCGCCGGCAACGGTGCGCAGGTCAGACATGGACAGGTCAATGCTACCAGCAGGGTTTGCTGGCACAGTGGCTTTTTCGGCCGCTGTTAACGAGTTAAAATACTCTGCATCTGTCCAAGCTTTTGAAATATCAATCATCTTTTTCTCCCTAATGAACGCATATGCGTTGTTTGAGAGACCACCCTTGCATGTTCTAAAATTAAAATCAACAGGCGCTACCAACTTTTAAGTTGTGCTGCATTTGTAACAAATTCAAGATATACCCACTCTTTTTCGTTAACAATTTGAGCAACTCAAGGCCAGCTCAGGCCAATATTTTTATACCTATAGTCGTTTGTTTTAGGTGCTCGCGGCCCGATCATGCTTTCCTGGATTTTAGTTGTTTGCGTGATCTTACGAATAAACACAGCCATGATTATGGGATTGGCGAGCGTAAATGCACCGTAGGGATTATGCTGGTGTAAAAAATTCAACCCTTGACAGAGTGCATCTGCAGCCAAGATAGTGTAAGGATTACGTTAAGGTGTTTACATATTTTAAAAAAACCATCTGGTGTAACTTTTTAGAGGAAATTTATTATGGCGAGCAAGAGTCCTGCGGAGCTTAAAAGTGAAGGTGTCGAACTAAAGGCAGTTTTGGCAAAGGTTAAGAAAAAGCAGCATAATTGCGCGATTCTCATGTCTAAAGACGGGATCGTCATAGAAGTGCATCTCAAAAAAGCGCCTGAAATTCTGGTGAAGGCCGCCAAGAAAAAGGGCGGCATGGCCAAGGGGGCATGGGGCACATTAACTATGGACGGGCAGGTTATTATACTTGACCCGATCAATGATAAAATTCCCGGAAGTCTTCCCAAAGTTGCAAAAAAGTTCTTTTCCGAGCGCGGACTAAAGAACCGCTTGGAGATTAAAGAGCCAGAAGAGGGCGCTACCTCAGCGGAAGAACCAGAAGCTGAAGAAGAAACCACACGCAGCCGCCCAGAAGCCGCGGCACCAGAGCCAGAGGCCCCAGCGGCACGTTCTGGCGGTGCTGAAGAGGACGCCGCAGCTGAAAGTGGTGGCCCGGCCAGTGAAGATGCACCAGCAGGTGGTGGCGAGGAGGTCGACCCAAGAGCGGCACTGGAAGCAAGGCTGAAAGAACAACAGCCACGCATTGACGCGCTGCTCGCGGATACAAAAAGCCTGATGATTGACGGGTTAAAGGACATGATGGGCCTGTTTACCCGTGCCATGGACGACGAATTATTTGACCGTGCAGATGATGCCCTGAACAAGGTTGTTACGGTTTTGGATGATTATGACGGGCTGATGGCGCAAAAGCAGCCATTTCTGGACCGCATGAAATCAATGTTCCGCAAAGTGGATAAGCTGGCCACTGGCCCGGATGATGAGGTCGCCACCGCAATCTCACGATACAAACGCGAGTTTGATTACGCAGTGGAAAATAGCGAATGGTACAGCTCTGGCGAGAAGCTCGACCAGATGGAAGCTCTGGTTAAAGAGCACCAAGGTGCTGGCGGGGACAATGATTCGGACGAAGAAGAAAGCGGGAGCGATGCGCCCAGTGCCGCAGCTGAAAGTGGTGACGAGCGCAACCGCCTCGTTGAGGCCTTTAGGGCGCTCACACCTCGCATAAAGCTGGCCCTTCAATCGGATAACAAAGTTGATATCAAAAAAATAGCAACGCTCGCTAAGGGGTTCACCGTTGCCATTAAGGGTGGGGACTTGGTGAAAAGCCAGAAAATTATGGATATTTTGGAGCCTATGGTTGACCAGCCCGCTGGCAACGCACCGCAACAGGATGCACCCGAAAATGAATCCGTATCAGGCCAGCCAGTAGAGGGCGCGCAAAGTGGCGAGGTTGAGCAAGCTGAGGCTGAGGCAGAGGCTGAGGCAGAGGCCAAAGCGCAAGCCAAGGGCAGCCGCATGACCCTGCTGAAGCGCATGCGCTCTTCTCTTGATTCGTTAGTATCGGAAATGCAGCAACAACCATAGGGGACTGAAATTATGAGTAACCCACTTCTCGACCTGATCGAGCGCGGCAATAGCAGCATAACAAGCAACCAAAGAGACCTGGACCGACTAGAAACAGAAGCGCGCGCGGATGATGGCGTTGTTGACGAGAATGACGAAGAATTCACAGAAATCGTGCAAATCCGTGGGCGGCTAACAGAGCTAAGGCGGCTTACGCAGGATAGACAAGACCAGTTTGATGCAAACCAGAGAGAATGGGAGGGGCTATCGAGTGATGTAACGACCCTGAATGCGGATATTGCGACCCTTACGGATTGGGGCGATACGGGCCTTGCCCCGATCAACGAAACCGTTGCAGATATGGAGGCATCGGCGCAAGACCAGTGCTATCGCGATGCCATCGGCGCTTATGGCACGGCCAGCAATTCGCTTAGCCCGATGATGGTGGAATACCGCCGCCAATTTGCCGCCAAAGAGCAATATGATAGTGAGCTGGCAATTATTGAAGAACGGGTCGCAACTTACCGCGCCGAAGAGGTTTCCAATGAGATCACCTCCACCGGGCTTGACCAGATTGACACAAATCTGCTTTCGGCCGCCGCTCCGACGGCAGAGCGTGATTTTGTTGAGGCGGTTTCACTGCTCCATGTTGGAGACCCAGATCTGGCGCGTGTGGAAGGTGAGATTGACCGCCTGAGAGAGGCCAAGCGGGTTACGGATGAGAGCTACGCGGCGCTCACCCGTAAAGTTGCAGAGATCGAAACATCAGGGCAGGCCTTTCCTGAGCTTGCGCCGCGCTTTACCCAAGTGACCACCAGCGTTGGAGCTATTGATGGCCAAATGGAAGCTTGCGATTATGCCACGGCCCAAGGGGCCATAAGCTCGGTGGACTACGAGCTTGAAGCCATTCAAAGCGAGATTGAGCGGCTGACATCGGAGGCAGAAGCGGAAGCTGCGCGCATAGCCGCTGAACGCGAGGAATGGGAGCGCCGTGCGCCGCGCTGGGAGGAATTCAAAACCAAGGCTGAAGAATTGGGCGATTGGGCCGCTGATTGGGGCACTGAGGGTGCCAATTTTGCAAACCAAATCCAAGGTCATGAAAGCGCCGAAGAATTCCTGCTTGCAGGTGAGGCCTTGGACCAAGCGGAAAGCGCGATTACGGCACCTTGGACCCAACATGAAGCACAAGTGGCAGCGAAAACCACCTATGATGAAACCCGCCCGGGCCTTGACCAGCGCCTTTCCCAAGCGCGCAGCCATGAGCATGTTGATGACGCTGCAACCCAGCAGCTAGAGCAGATTGATGCATCGCTGCAACGGATGACAGACTCGGCCAATAACCAAGATTATATAGCCGCAAACGAGGAAAACCAAGGCGTTAGCGCGGCACTGGATACCGTGGAGCAGCTTTTGCGCGAAAACCAGTTGCGCGCAGAAGTGGCTGCAGAAATGGGAGAGGATCCCAATTCGTCAAACGCCGATGTTGAAGCCGAAGTTACACGACGGCTTTATGAGGAAGAACGGCAGGTGCTGGAAGACCGGGTTGCCGGTGTTCGTCAGAACAGCGCCGATGTGATCGGGGGGGACTTGGAAGCGGCGCTAGGGCAGGTGGAGACGGACCTTGATTCCTGCCAAACCTACGCCGATGGCGGCGCTCACCAAGAGGCGCTTGATGGCATTCGCACGGCCACAACAGAAATGGGTGGGGTAGACGAACTGGTGCGTGATCAGACCGAACTGAAGCGCCAATATGAAGCGGCTGTCGCTGAAATGGGGAGCCAGGCAAACCGTTTGGCGGCGTCAGAGATCAACCTTATTTCAACGGCTGCGGGCAATATTATTGATGCGTTTGCACAGGCGGACACGCTGGCTCAAGCAGCCGATTTTCAGGCCGCGCTGGATATGGTCACGCGCTGGGAAAGCGAGTTGGTTGATCTTGAGCATCAAAATGACGAGCTGCACGAGCTGAAAGCGCAGGCCGACGCGGATTTTGCAGCACTTTCGTCACGCATAACGGCAGTTCGTAATAATGAATTTACCGAGGTTCAGGCCGCGGCTGACATTATTCTGGAAAAAGTTAGCGCCATTGAGGCGCTCATGACCTCAGAGGAATATAGCGCGGCCATTGGTGAAATTGATGTGCTTCGAGGGCTGCTGGATGAGTATGAACCCGAGGCCGAAAGGGCGGATCTTTATAATCGCTATACCGATACACTGGCGGTGCTTGATCTGGACACAAAGCTTGAGGACATGCGGACATGTGTGTTCCCCGAAGCGGATGAAGCTCAAGCCCAGATTGAAACCAAAGATTCAGAGCGCCTGCGCCACGAGCAAAGCAGCGATTGGGGCGCTGCGAGCACGGCGGCCTATGCTGAAAGCGGGCTGCTTGGGCAATACAGCTCGGAAATTTTGGCGATTGAGAGCGCGAAATCGAGCTATGAAACCGGATCAGCGGTTCTCATTCATCAATCAGAGAATATGTTTCCTAATGAGCCCGATAGCACCGGAACCGTTGCGCGCTATGAAACCGAACTTTCAGGCATTCGCGGGCGCATGGAAACGGCTGCCAGCAATAACTGCTTCCTTGAAGCGCTTGAAATTATGGTTGAATTTCAGGGTGCGATAGATGAAGCCGAGCTTGCGGTGAGAGATGTTTTCCAAGCCTCAGATGGCCGGGTAGATGGCTTTATCGAGATCAGAGTGCAATCGGCACAGTCGGCCGTAACGGGCGGGCTTTTAACGGCTATCAACAGGTTTGAACTGTTTATTCAGGGGCGCATAAACGCAGAACGCAGTGGGCAAACCGCCGTAAGGCGAACCAATTACGTGATCGATATTGCCGCCGCTTGGGTGGGCTTAATTCCCGGTGGCGGAGATATCGCAGCCGCAGTGCTCTCCACGGTTAAGGTCTCCGCAGAGGCGGCGGCCACTGAAATTGACAACGCGATGGATAACGAAGACCAACGGGTTGCCAGCGAACTGGTTGCGCCCTTGCGCGCAGAGGCTATTCGCGTGAATGCAGGCTGGAATTCAGATATCGGGCAGTGGTTCAAAAGCAACAAACCCGATGTATATAAGGAGATCGGAAACCTGCTGCACGAGGTGAATGGCGAAAACGAATCTGCTGCTGGCCGCGTTTTACTCGGGGCGGGCGTGCCCACAAATGCAAATGCCATGCATTTTCATGAGCATTATTACAACAGCCTTGAGGGCCAGTTCACATTGGAGCGCGATTAAGAAGCCCGCAGCGCATCATGATTTGCATAATGGCAGTAGCATTTTTGGGAGACCCGAAGTAGGTTTCCCAGATGCGCAAATCTCTTTGCCAAACCTCGATAATTCCGGAGCTAGATATGCAGCCGCTCAGCGCCTTTCCTAACGATATTGCCCGTAATATCACCTGTGTATTTACCGATATTGATGACACTCTCACCCAAGATGGCCGCCTGCCAGCCAACGCCTACGCCGCCCTTGAGGCTTTGCAAAAAGCCGGAATTCACGTGGCCCCTATTACTGGCCGCCCTGCCGGCTGGTGCGATTTAATCGCGCGTATGTGGCCGGTTGCAGGGGTCGTAGGCGAAAACGGGGCGTTTTATTTCTCGTATGATGATGCCAGCAAAAAGATGCTGCGGGTTTACGAGGTTGAGGCCGCCGCGCGCGCCACCAATCAGCAAAAACTGGCACAAATTCAGGCGCGCGTGCTGGCCGAAGTGCCGGGCTGTGCCGTTTCAGCAGACCAACCCTACCGTGAGGCGGATCTGGCGATTGATTTTTGCGAAGATGTGCCGCCCCTGCTTGACACCAGCGTGCAGCGGATTGTCGATATTTTTGAGGCTGAGGGCGCGGTGGCCAAGGTGTCTTCGATCCACGTTAATGGCTGGTTTGGCCAGTATGACAAGCTTTCCATGAGCCACCGTTTTGCTGCCGAGCGCCTAGGAATTAACCTTGAAACCGAGCGCGACCGTGTTGTTTTTTGTGGAGACAGCCCAAACGACAGCCCGATGTTTTCTTATTTTCCCTATGCGTGCGGCGTTGCCAATGTGGCAGATTTCGCAGGAAAAATGGACGCAAACCCCGCTTTTATCGCCTCCGCACGCGGTGGTGACGGTTTTGTAGAGATCGCAAATAAATTGCTATCGGCCCGTTAGATAAACAGGTTTTTTGCGCCTTAATGTCAGGTTGTCGATATTGCTTTTGACATACATAAACGGTATTAACTGTCCATTAACAAAGTATGATTGTGATCTTAAAACCAATTTGAATAAGCGGATACTCTCGAATGGCTGAAACATTTTACATTTATACAATTGATGATCTTTCCCCCAACGACCCCTCAATATTGACTGATGGATCGTTTCTCGTAGAGGTCGCGTCGGGTGCTTCTCCTGATTTTATCAGGGTTAGCGACGGTGATTCCTTTTTGGATACGCTTGCAACGGGCGACAGCGACCAGGTGCTTTCTGCCGATCTTGTGATTGATGGGGTGACCGTTGGCACAGCCGGAGAGGCGGTCTCGATCGGCACTGAATCCGGTGTAACCAATTTCAGCGGCGGGTTCTCAACGGGTACTTTTTCAACCATTATTGTTGACGGCGTGGTGGTTGGCTTCGTTTCAACCATAGAGCTTTCGCCCGGAGACGCATTGAGCGTTGACCCAGCCTCTGGCGGGTCGGCCATAGATTATGGTGATTTTGCCGCATGTTTTACGCGCGACACAAAGATTATGTGCGAGCGCGGAGAGGTGCCTGTGCAAGACCTGCAATGCGGCGACCTTGTGGTTACCCGCACCGCAGGTTTGCAACCCATCCGCTGGGTCGGCAGCCAAAAAGCCAAAGGCCGCGGTGCCTTGACCCCTGTGCGCTTTAAAGTTGGCGCGCTTGATAATACCGGTGATATTCTAGTCTCGCCCATGCACCGGATGTTGGTGAGCGGCCCGCGCGCAGAGCTGCTTTTTGGCGCGCCAGAGCTGCTGGCCTATGCCAAAGACCTCTGCGACGGTGACCGTATTTACCGCGAGCCAACGGACTCGATTGAGTATTTCCACATTCTTTTTGATGACCACCAAATCATCAAGGCTCATGGCTGCTGGAGCGAGAGCTTTGCCCCGCACAAGGATGCGGTAGATGCGTTTGCCCAGCAAGGCCGAGAAGAGATTCTAAAGCTTTTCCCGCATCTAGATAAAGACTGGCAAGACGCCCTGCCGACTCTTTCAGCTGTTGAAGCTGCAATGATCGCCAAGGGCTAGACATTTAACAGCAAGTGCTCCCGCTCCCATGGGCTGATGACTTGCAAAAAGGCCTCGGCTTCGTGGCGCTTGAGGGCGCTGTAAACATCGCTGAAATCATTACCAAGCACCGCGCGCAACTCTGGTGCACGCTCAAAGGCGTCTAGCCCGCCAAGCAGTGAGCGCGGCAACCCGTGGTCGGCTTCATAAGCTTCGCCCGTCATTTGCCCGCGGGGTTTTAAGCCCTGTTTCATGCCAAGATAACCGCAGGCAAGTGAGGCGGCGATGCCGAGGTAAGGGTTGCAATCCATGCCCACCACGCGGTTTTCGACCCGCCGCGCTTCGGGGCCAGAAAGCGGCACGCGAATGCCCGTGGTGCGGTTATCTTCGCCCCATTCAAGGTTGATAGGGGCCGAGCCAGAGGCCACATAGCGGCGGTAGGAATTCACGTAAGGCGCAAACAGGCTGATGGCATTTGGAACATATTTTTGCTGGCCAGCAAGGAAACTGTAAAACAGGTCAGTTGGTTTATCATTGGCATCATTAAAGATGTTTTTGCCATCCCGCCCCAGCACCGAGTGGTGAATGTGCATCGCCGACCCCGGTTCGTCTTGCATCGGCTTAGCCATAAACGTGGCGTAACAGTCGTTACGAAAGGCCGCCTCGCGGATCATCCGTTTAAAATAAAACACTTGGTCGGCCAGCTTTAGCGGGTCACCGTGGATGAGGTTAATCTCTATCTGCCCCGCGCCGCCTTCCTGAATGATGGTATCAATCTCATAGCCCTGCGCCTCGGCAAAATCATAGATATCGTCAATCACTTTGCCATAATCATCCACCGCGACCATCGAATAGGCTTGGCGACTGGCCACGCGCCGACCGGTGCGCGCCATTGGCGGCTCAACCGGGTCATTGGGGTTTAGGTTGGGCTTGGTGAGGTAAAACTCCAGCTCGGGGGCCACAACGGGCGTCCAACCCTCGGCCTCATACAGCCCCAGCACTCGTTTCAGCACATTGCGTGGCACCACTTCCACCGGCGAACCGTCCATATTCAGCACATCATGGATCACTTGCAGGGTTACGTCGCCCGCCCACGGGGCCGCCGTGGCCGTGCTGTAATCCGGCACCAAAAGCATGTCGGCTTCTGTCCACTGGTTCTCGATATCCATGTCGACATATTGGCCATCAATGGTTTGAAAAAATATTGATTGCGGCATAAACACCCGCTCTTCGCGGCTGAACTTTTTGCTCGGCATGGCTTTCCCGCGCGAAATTCCGGCTATATCGCCGATCACGCACTCCACCTCTTCCACCCGCCGGCCATCCAGCCATTCCGCCACGGTTTCGGGCATTTTTGCAACGTAAGACATTGATTTAGGGAGTGACATAGGAGCCTCTATTTTCGTTTTTTGCGCATGAGTATGGCGGATATTATTATGCCAATGCTTACCGCCAGCACAATCAGGCTGGCAAGGGCGTTGATATCGGGGGAAACCCCAAGCCGGACTTTGGAGAAAATGACCATCGGCAGGGTGGTGGCCCCAGGGCCGGATACAAAGCTGGAGATCACGAGGTCGTCCAAGCTGAGCGTAAAGGCCAGCAGCCAGCCGGAGATCAGCGCGGGGGTGATCATCGGCAACGTGATGTCAAAAAACACGCGCGTGGGGGAGGCCCCGAGGTCCAGCGCGGCTTCCTCGATGCTATCGTCCATATCGGAGAGGCGGGACTGCACAACGACCGTTACAAAGGCCATGTTGAAGGTGATATGCGCGATCAGGATCGTGGTGAGGCCACGGCCCGCAGGCCAGCCGATCAGGCTTTGCATGGAAACAAAAAGCAGCAGCAGCGAAAGGCCGATAATTACGTCGGGCATCACCAAGGGGCCGGTGATCATCCCGCCCATTATCCCACGGCCACGGACCTTTTTAAAGCGCACTAGCACCATTGCCATCATGGTGCCAAACACCGTGGCGACGCTGGCGGAAATCACTCCGATTTTCAGGCTGAGCCACGCGGCCTGCATGATTTGTTCATTGGCAAAAAGCTCGGCATACCACTTGGTAGACCAGCCGCCCCACACCGTCACCAGCTTGCTTTTGTTAAAGCTGAAAATGATGAGCGAAACGATGGGGCCGTAAAGGAAGGCAAAGCCAAACAGGGCCATAACGGGGGTAAAGCGCAGCTTCATATCTCGGCCCCCTTACTTTGTGCTTTGCGTAAAACCATGATCGGGATCAGCATTATGAGCAGCATTACAATCGCCACCGCCGAGGCCACCGGCCAATCACGGTTGCCAAAATACTCGGTCCAGAGGACTTTGCCGATCATTAGCGTATCTGGCCCGCCGAGCAGCGCGGGGATGACGTATTCGCCCAAAACAGGGATAAATACCAGCATCGAGCCGGCGATGATCCCCGGCATCGAAAGCGGCAGTGTAATGCGGAAAAAACTGGAAATGCGGCTGGCGCCGAGGTCGCGGCTGGCCTCTAACAAGGTGTCGTCTAGCTTCACGAGGTTGGCGTAAAGCGGCAAAATCAGGAAGGGCAGGTAGGTGTAAACAATGCCGATATACACGGCCACATCGGTTTGCATGATAATCAGCGGCTCATCAATAATGCCCGCCCAGAGCAGCACGGCATTGAGGATTCCCTTGGTTTTGAGAATCCCGATCCACGCGTAAACCCGCAGCAGGAATGATGTCCAAAACGGCAGCACCACCAGCAGCAGCAAAATCGAGCGCTTTGGCTCGGGGCTGCGGGCTATATAATGCGCCATCGGGTAGCCGATCAGCAGGGTGAGCAGCGTAGAAATAGCGGCGATTTTGATAGAGGAGAGGTAGGCGTTTAGGTAAAGGCTATCCTCCCACATCCAGAGGTAATTCTCGAAATTTATGTTGAACTTTATCTCACCATTCACCCATTCCCACAGGGGAGAATAGGGCGGAATGGCAATGCGCGGCTCGGCGAGCGAGATTTTTAGGACCACCAGAAAGGGGACCATGAAAAACAGGATCAGCCAGATGTTCGGCACCGCAATAACAAAGCGCCGCGCGAGCTTGCTTTCTCTCATTGTGCCAGCACCGTGCTGGCCGCCGCTGACCAACCAATATGCACCTCTTCATCCCACGAAATCGGGTTTTCATCATGCAGCCCGTTGGCCGCCGTGACCTTAAGGCACTGGCCGCCCGCAAGCTGCACACGGTAAACCGACAAGTTGCCCATATAGGCCACCTCGGTGACCATGCCTTGCATGGTATTTGTGGCCTCAATCGGTGTGCGGGAAAGCTGAATGCGCTCAGGCCGCACGGCGATATGCAGCTTTTGCTTGGCGGTTAGCCCTGCCACGGGCTCGCACATGATCGCGCCCTCAGCGGTGTTAACCCGCATCAGGTCTGGCGCGGCGACATCCACCTCGCCATCAAAAATATTCACCGAGCCAATAAAATCCGCCACGTATTTACTGTTGGGCGTTTCGTAAATCTCGCGTGGCTCACCCACTTGCACAATTTTCCCAGCGTCCATCACGCCAATACGCGTAGACAGCGTCATCGCTTCCTCTTGGTCATGCGTAACCACAATAAAGGTCACGCCTAGGTCTTCCTGAATGCGGATAAGCTCAAACTGGGTTTCCTCGCGCAGCTTTTTATCAAGCGCGCCAAGCGGTTCATCGAGCAACAAAAGCTTGGGTTGCTTAATAAGCGACCGCGCCAGCGCCACCCGCTGCTGCTGTCCGCCCGAAAGCTGGTGCGGTTTGCGGCTGG
>WTAL01000195.1 GCA_013139635.1 Paracoccaceae bacterium | reverse complement strand
GTGGGTTCAAAACTCCTGTGGAGCCAGCCACTGGCTCCACAAAACAAGCGGCAATGGTTTGGCCGCCGTAAGTATCGACGGCGCGCTGGAGGTCGTTTGCCAGCTCAACGCCGCGCCCTTCGGGCTGACCTTGCACAAATAGCTCGGCCTCGTCCCATGTGTGGCGCATCATCACCACGTTGGGCATTACGGCAGGGAAGGTTTTACGGTTATTCATCAGGCCAGAGAGCGACACGCCACCGATATTCACGCCGTGATAGGCCCGCTCGCGGGAGACAAAGCGGTGCCGGTCTTGGCCATTGGCCGCGTGGTAGGCCATCACCATTTTCAGGGCGGTATCTATCGCCTCGGAGCCGGAATTCACGAAGAAAATATGGTTGATCTCTTCGGGCAGCATCCCTGCCAGCTTGGAGGCCAGCGCAAAGCTTAGCGGATGCGAAGTGCCAAAAGCTGCCACATAGGTCAGCTCTTTCATGGTTTCGTGCACGGCTTCCACGATTTTGGGGTGCGAATGGCCCGCTGGGCTGCAAAACAGGCCCGAGGAGCCGTCAATGACTTGGCCACCTTGGTGATTCGTCATATAGTTTCCACGGCCGGAAACGATCAATCGGGGGTCGCTTTTGAACCCCTTATTGTCGGTAAACGGAATCCAGTATTCTTCAAGCGAGTTGGTGCTGTGATCATATGCCATGACCGCTCCTTATATAACAAATGTGAGAATGCGAGACCCGCGCTTCGTGCGGTTCTAACTTGACCGTAGACAGAGATTCGTGCTTCCATTACCCCCAGATTCAACCTCGATTTAAGTCCAGATTGGAAACCCATGCCCCTCGCCGAAGATATGTTCTTTTTGGACCCGAACTTTCAGGGGTCACTGCAAAACCAGATTCGGCAGATCGTGGCATCGGCCATTCTGTCTGGCCGTTTTGCGGCGGGGGAAAAGCTGCCGAGCTCGCGAAAGCTGGCGATGCATCTGGGGATTTCGCGAATCACGGTGACGCTGGCGTATCATGAGCTGGTGGCGGATGATTACATTACGGCCGAGGGGCGCTCTGGCTATTATGTGTCAGAAACCGCGCCGAGCGTGCCGTTGCCGAACCTGCCGGGAGAAACTACCGGCGACCTTGTGGATTGGGACTCCGCGCTTCGCCGCAAATTTGCCGGTGGGAAGACGGTGAAGAAGGAGGTGAACTGGCGCCACTATCCCTATCCCTTTATCTGTGGCCAGCCAGACCCGACGCTGTTTAACCAAGCCCATTGGCGGCTGTGTGCTTTGCAAGCGCTGGGCAAAAAGGAGTTTGACAGCCTGACCTCGGATTATGCCGGCCATGACGACCCCGAGCTGATAAAATTTATCGCACGGCACACGCTGCCTAGGCGCGGAATTTTGGCGCGGCCTGAGCAGATTCTCGTGACGGTTGGGGCGCAAAATGCCATGTGGATGGCGGCGCAGTTGTTGCTGGACTCCAACAGCACGGCGGCGTTTGAAAACCCCGGATACCACGGTATCCGCGAAGTGCTGCGCCATGCGGGCTGTAATATGGTGCCGGTACAAATTGACGACGAGGGCCTGCCGCCCGAAGCCCTGCCGCAAGACCTAGATGTGCTTTTTGCCACTCCCAGCCACCATTGCCCGACCATGGCGACCCTGCCGATGAAACGGCGATATGAGCTTTTGCGGTTGGCGCGGGAGCGGGAATTCCTGATCGTAGAAGATGACTACGAGTTCGAGATGGGCTTTCTCAAGCCGCCGTCGCCCGCGCTGAAGTCGCTCGATACTGATGGCCGCGTGGTTTACGTCGGCAGCTTTTCCAAAAGCCTGTTTCCGGGGTTGCGGCTGGGATACATGGTGGCGTCGGAACCGCTTATTGAGCAGGCCCGCGCCCTGCGGCTGGCCACGCTTCGGCACCCACCGGGGCATATTCAGCGCACCACGGCTTACTTTCTGGGCCTTGGGCATTATGATGCCATGATAAAGCGTATGCGAAACGAGTTCCAAAAGCGCCGGACGGTGATGGAAAATGCCTTGGAGGGCAGCGGGCTGAATGTGGCTGGCCGCGCGGCCTTTGGCGGCTCGAACTTCTGGGTGGAGGCTCCCGCGCATATAGATACGGAAGTGCTGGCAATTCAGCTCGAAACGCGCGGCGTGCTGATTGAAGCCGGCGCGCCGTTTTTCCACGGTTCAGGCGGCCCGAAAAACTTTTTCCGGCTGGCGTATTCCTCGATCAGCCGAGAGAAGATTCCCGCGGGGATAGAGGAGATAAAGCAAGCGGTGGCGAGGTATTAGACCGCGGTTGTTGCTCCCAGCAGCTTAGATTGTTCTTTTACGAGGGGGCGTTCACTGAAACATCGCTAATGGTGGCTGTGCGGACGAAAGGGACTTTCACTTTGTGGCTATCTGAGTAAGATTATGTTGACGTCGATAGTAGGGTGGCCATTTTGGACGAACTTCACGAAATATTCCTAAAGTATAACAAAATTGATATCCCAGAGATTGGTAGTGACCTTGAGGAACTGCATGAATTTTCGTCCACGTTCTTTCGGGATGTTGCTGAGGTTTATGACATCCTAACAAGGCTTAAGAACACAGATAGAAACCCCTCCGGGTTCACTCTCGTGGATGCTCCGATCCTCGGTCTCTTGGTTAAAATTAGCAAACTTCTGCGCGAAATCGTAGTCTACTACAAAGCGGGCGATGCGAACATCATTAGCTATTTGGAAAGGCAAGCAATCGAGGCAGGCGTCGTCGCGCGGTACCTTATTTCGGCCAAGCCAGAAACTATAGAAAACTATCGAAAGTGCTCCTACAAAAATCGATTAAAAATATTCCAAGCGCCTGAAAACGAAGGGTTCTACGCGACCAAGGCTGGAAAGCGTTTGAAACGAGACGTGCATAACCAGTTCAAAGCGGAGGGTTTTACGGCTTCAAGTTTTGTTCTCCAACAGAAACAGCGTTGGAAAGTCGATGGCAAGAGCGTTCGCGACATGTTTGAAGCGATTGGAATGGACACACTATATAGCAACACCTACGGCTTCGGTTCGGAGTCTATTCACGCAAGTTGGGGGCATTCTATGAATTTTGATCTCCGGCTAAACGATGATCAGACCTACTCGGCTCTCCCAATCGAGATGCCAGCTGACATTCGTTACGTTGCGCCAGTTATTGAGTTTTGTAATCCAGCATTTATGTGTTGGTCCAAGAGGGTCGATTTGGATGAGCATGAAAAGTCATTGAAGTGGATAGCTGGTGTTAATCGACATTTATTCCATGCTTTTGATGCTGTTTACGCTCCGAAAGATGGCTGAACACTGGTGGTTACTTTGGGCTCAAAGCAGTCACCTGACAATATTAGTCGGATGACTGCTTTTGGGTTATGCACGCAAAAAAGGACAATCTATGCAGCACAGCTGTGCATGGATTTAAATTTATTTTCTTCGGCAATACCTATTGAGTAGCGCTGGCGATAATCGCATCCAAAAGGTCATTGGCGGGCTGCATGCTTTCACCGGGGTAGGTTTGGTGGCCGATGATGGTTTCATCGGGGTTATCGGGTGTTGAATAGAGGTAGATCGAATAGGGGCAATAGATGATATTGTTAATATCGGCCTCAATCACTTGCCGCGAAACCGTTGCCGAGCAAAAGTTATAAATAGTCGCGCCGGTAAACAGCACTATGTCAGAGCCAACATCCTCACGGGTGCGCTCCAGCATGGCCCCCGAGTGGCTGGTGAAATCAATCGTCAGCCCCATATCAATGATCGCGCTTTCCACCGCGAACTCCATATCGTCTAGCGGTTCGGGAATGGTGACGGCTGTCATGTTTTGGGCCGCGAGTGGGCTGGCGGCTAAAAGAATGGCGGTGGCAATGAGGTTTCGCATGGGGTCTCCCTGTTTTTAAGTTACCCCATGCTAACCACTTTCAAAAGGGCATACAATCACCTTACCGTGTAGGGCTGGCGCAATATTGTGCGCCATTTTGCAGGTGCGGCACGGCGAATATCAGAAAGGTAGACCTCATGGTGCTTGCCTGAAAGGCTGTGCCCCGCGGCTCCAATTTCCGCGTGAACCCGCGCAATGGTCGGGCCTTCCGCCTCAAACGGGCCGATATGCATAATTTGGCAACACGGCCCTTCGGTGAATGTTTCGAACCGCAAACCTGCCACATCCGGCGGGTTTTTCTTTTTGGCAGCGGCGGTGAGTGCCATGTCTATATCAGCCTGCGTAATAAAATCCGGCTGGCGGATCATCATCGTCCATTTCCATTGGCTCTTGTCGCGCCCGCTCGTGAAATGCGCCATATCATCGGCCCACCATAGCCCCTCAAGAGGCATCACCGCGTAATCCTGCGCGCTTGGCCCCTTTTTTATGATGAACTTCATGGTGTAAGACACGGCAAACAGCGCGGTAACGGCGCGGGCATAGGCGGGGCTTTCTGGCGCGCCTGTGCCATCTACCATAAGGTAGTTCATGGGGCCAAGGCTCAGCGTTGCCACCTTTTTGGCCGAGGGGGCGTAAATGTCTTTGTGCTGTTTTTTTAGGTCGAGTTTATCGGTCATGCTAG
>WTAL01000030.1 GCA_013139635.1 Paracoccaceae bacterium | reverse complement strand
GCGCAAAACATACAAAACCAGAGAAAACGCAAGGCGTGAAGTGTTCGACTACATTGAAATGTTCTATAATCCAAAACGTAAACACGCTAGAAACAGGATGCTGTCGCCCGTCGAGTTCGAAAGGCAGTAAAAGTGGAAGCAGCAAGCTGTCTAGGAAACTAGGGGCTATTCAGAATGACAGAGTAAGGTCCACTAACTCGATAGGTTCGTGAACATCAAGATGTAGACGTATCCTTGAATTTCCTAGCTCTGTTGACATAAATAATTCCTTTTGAACACCTTTGCACAATACCCGCTGGAAGTGAATCATTTGTAAACGTATGCAGAGGGGATACACCCCATCTAGTTTAGTAGAGACAGTATAAGCAGAGATATATCGATTTATATCAATGCTATAGTAAGAATTTAGCCTGACATAAACAGATATATTTTGGTGTGCAAACTGGCGTGTGAGTGCATGAAATTAAAGGCAGTGCTTGTATGCCGTGGGGAAGGGGAATAAGTTTTGCAAAAGTAAAATGAAGGAAGCACCATGGCCGATTTGGAGAAACTAACCGAGAAGATGCTGCATGCGGCAAAGCATGCGGGCGCTGAGGCCGCGGACGCGATTGTGATGAAGGGCGATAGCCTGTCGATTGAAGTGGCGAACGGGGCGCTGGAGCATGCTGAAAGGGCTGAAGGGATAGACCTTGGCTTGCGGGTGCTGCTGGGCCAGCGCTCGGCAGTGGTTTCTGTTTCGGACGCGTCTGACGCTACGATTGCGGTGATGGCAGAGCGGGCCGTTGCGATGGCCAAGGCGGCACCGGAAGACCCTTATGTGGGGCTGGCCGAGGCAGGGCAATTGGCCACAACTTGGGATGTGGAAGCGCTGGAGCTGGTGGACCCTGCCGAGCCAGCCACCCCCGAGGCTCTTAAAGACATGGCGCTGGAGGCCGAAGCGGCGGCTTCGGCGGTGCGAGGCGTGAATAAGGTGGATTCAGCTGGCGCGAGTGCTTCGGCCTCCAGCATTCATTTGGCCACCAGTAACGGCTTTAGTGGTGGCTATGGGCGCACGTCTACTGGGCTTTATTGCACCGCGATTTCTGGCGAAGGGCTAGAGATGGAGCGGGATTACAAGGGCGATAGCCGTGTATTTGCCGCCGATATGATAAGCGCAGGCGAGATTGGCCGCATTGCCGGAGAGCGGGCCGTGGCGCTGCGGGGCGCGAGCCAGCCACCCACGGGCGCGTTCCCTGTGCTGTTTGATGAGCGCGTAAGCTCGACCCTAATTGGCCACCTTATGGCGGCGATCAATGGCCGTGCGGTGGCGCGCGGGGTGAGCTGGCTTAAAGATGCTATGGGCGAGCAGGTGCTGCCCGAGGGCATGAACCTTGTTGAAAACCCGTTTCGCAAGCGCGTGGGCGGCTCGAAACCATTTGATGGCGAGGGGCTGGCGACCGCACGCCGAACATGGGTAGAAAATGGAGCGCTTAAAGGCTGGATTTTGGACCTTGCTTCAGGGCGGCAGCTGGGCATGCAGAGCACAGGCAATGCCGCGCGGGGCGCAGGCAGTGCGCCCAGCCCGAGCGTAGGGAACCTGACACTGACACCGGGGCAAAAGAGCCGTGATGAGCTGATTGCGGACATGGGCACGGGGCTGATTATCACCTCAATGATCGGGTCGAGCGTGAACCCCAATACGGGTGAGTATTCACGCGGGGCCTCGGGGTTTTGGGTCGAAAATGGCGAGATTATCCGGCCCGTGAACGAATGCACAGTGGCGGGGAACCTGCGAGAGATGCTCCAGTCGCTCACGGCGGCCAATGACGGGCAGGCGCACCTGAGCCGCGTGGTGCCGAGCCTTTTGGTAGAAGGCCTGACCATTGCGGGAAGCTGATCTAAAGCTGCTACTGGATGCCGGAGAAGCTGCGGGCGAAATCGCCAAGCGCTACTTTAAGGCCGACCCTGAAACATGGGATAAAGGCGACGGGCAGGGGCCTGTGACCGAAGCCGACCTTGAGATTGACCGCATGCTAAACGCCGAACTGTTGGCCGCGCGGCCAGATTACGGTTGGCTCTCTGAGGAAACCGAGGACGGCACCGCGCGGCTGGAGGCCGAGCGCGTGTTTATTGTGGACCCGATTGATGGCACGCGAGCGTTTATTAACGGAGAGTCGAGTTTTTCGCACGCACTGGCGATTGTTGAACGCGGCGAGGTTGTGGCCGCCGTTGTGCATGTGCCGATAAAGGGCCTGAGCTATGCGGCCACGCTGGGCGGCGGAGCGCAGTGCAATGGTGCGGCCCTTAACGTAAGCGGGCAGGCTGAAATGGCGGGCGCCACCGTGCTGACTCGCAAGCCCGACCTGAAGCCAGAGCATTGGCTAGCTCCGCATGGAATGAAGCATAATTTCCGGCCTTCGCTTGCGTACCGTTTGTGCCTAGTGGCCCAAGGGCGGTTTGACGCTATGCTCACCTTACGCCCTGCTTGGGAGTGGGATGTGGCCGCCGGAGACTTGATCGTGCGCGAAGCAGGTGGTGTAGTGGCCACAACAGTGGGTGCCACAACGCGCTATAATAACGCCCACCCGCAGCTTGCGGGCATGGTGGCGGGGCCTGAAAAACTGGCGGAAAATATCATCAAAGCCTTGCAGCCTGCGGCAAAACGCCCTATCGCGGGGTTGATCATCCCAAATGGAGCCTAACCTATGACCCAGCGTTTACACCTTGTTTTTGGCGGCGAGCTGACCGACCCGCAGCACAACACCTTTCGTGACACAGATGCGATTGATATCGTTGGTATTTATCCGAGCTACGCTAAAGCCTATGACGCCTGGAAAGGCGCCGCGCATAGCACGGTTGATAATGCCCACATGCGCTATTTTATTGCGCACCTGCACCGCTTGCGCGATGAAAGCGCCGAAGCCAGCTCGACCGAAGAACTAGGCTAGCCCCATGGACAGCCAGCCGGCGGCAAATGGAATTTCGGCCTTGCTGCGCACTGTGCGCGGCGGGCGGGTACCTTTGCCACCGCGGCCCAAAGGCCAGCTGGTTTGGCTGCATTTACCACAAGACACGCCAACCGATGCGGTGGCCGCACTGCGGCTCGCACTGGAAGATTTTTCGGTACTTATTACGCAGGTGGCCGTAGCTAAGCCAAGCGCGCTTCATATGGAATTACCTTCAGGGCGGCGCGGGGTCATTGACCAGTTTATCGCCCATTGGCAGCCCGATATTTTACTTTGGGGCGCACCGGAAAATGGCTTGGCTGTCGTGCGCCGTGCCGCAAAGGCCAGCATGAAGCTACTGTTTGCTGATCTCTCTGAACAAGGACTTTCGCCTAGTTTTCGTGGTCGGCACCTCACTGAATTTTTACAATATTTCCCACATATATTGCTGGGGAAAACGGCTGATCTGGGTTGGTTTAAAAAGCACGGGCTAAAAGAAGAGCAGGTGGTGCGGTGCAAACCACTGGCAGAAGTCGCCGCCCCTTTGCCCGAAAATGAGAGCCTGCTTAGGCGGGTAAGCGGCGCGCTGGGGCCAAGGCCGATATGGTGCGCCGCTGGGGTTTCTCGCGGAGAAATAGGCGCGGTATTGGCGGCGCATCGCCATGCAGTAAAAGCCGTGCCAAACCTGCTGCTTATCATTGCCCCCCGCGCGGCGGCTGATGTGATTGGCGCGAAGGTTAAGGCTGAAGGGTGGCGCATGGGTGCCGCCTGCCCTGATGAAGTGCCAGACCCAAAGGCCGAGATTTTGCTGGCACAAAACACCGACAACCAGCCCACATGGATGCGGCTGGCAACGGTCTCATATATGGGTGGCACACTTTATGGCCCCGAAGCGGCGGACCCGTTTGGCGCGGTTGCTGTTGGGTCCGCTGTGCTCTGCGGCCCCGTTCAAGCGCCTTTTGCCCACAGGTATGCACGGCTACACGAGGCTGGCGCGCTTGCGTTTGCAGAGACCAATGGCGCGCTGCCGGCGCGGCTGGTGGCGGCGCTGGCGCCTGACCGCTCTGCCGAACTGGCCATGCAGGGCTGGGCGGTGGGCAGCGAAGGCGCGGAAACGGTGCAAATTGTAGCGCGCGAAATTTGCGCGCTGCTAGAAGGGGAGGCGGTCTAATGCGGGCACCTCGGTTTTGGCGCAAAAGCCGCTGGCACCCGTTGGCCTTGGGGCTAGCCCCGCTGGGCTGGATATATGCGGCTGCGACCGCGCGGCGCTTGCGGCGCGGGCCGTGGAAAAAGCTGTCAGTACCAGTGATTTGCGTGGGCAACATCAATGCGGGCGGCACGGGAAAAACCCCCACCGTGATAGCCCTTGCGAGCTTTTTGGCCGCGCGCGGCGTGGTGGCACATGTGGTGTCTCGGGGCTATGGCGGCACGGAGGAAGGCCCGCTCAGGGTTGACGAAATGGCGCATAATGCGGGCGAGGTTGGTGATGAACCGCTGCTCATGGCCGCCTTTGCCCCCACTTGGGTGGCAAAAGACCGCGCTATGGGGGCAAAAGCCGCCATTGCGGCCGGGGCGGAGGTTATTTTGCTCGATGATGGCTTTCAAAACCCGGCACTCCATAAAGATCTTTCAATCATCGTGGTGGATGCCACTGTGGGCTTTGGTAATGGCCGTGTGCTGCCAGCGGGGCCACTCCGAGAGCCGGTGGCAGCAGGGCTAGAGCGTGGCGATGCAATTGTGTCTATCGGCAGCGATAAGGCGCAAGCGGCCCTCGGGGAAAACTGGCCCGAAATCTCGGCGCTGCCACGGCTGCAAGCCGCCCTGAAACCACTGAAAATGGGGATGGATTGGCAAGGCGCGCGGGTACTGGCCTTTGCCGGAATAGGCCGCCCCGAAAAGTTTTTCCGCTCACTGGCGCATGAAGGGGCTGAGATTGTGGCCAGCCACAGTTTTGCTGACCACGCGCCTTATTCCACCGCTGTATTGCAGCGCTTGCTGAAAGAAGCCACGCAAAAGGGCGCGCAACTTGTAACTACGGAAAAAGACGCCGCACGGCTTCCGGCAAGCTTTCGTCCGCAGGTGTTAGCCTTTCCGGTACGGCTAAATTTCGAGGATGAAGCGTCGTTGGAAAAGCTGCTCACAAGCGCGGGGGTCGCGCTTAAATAAGGCACTCGCCACACGCACCTGACGCGCCCTAGGCGCGGCACGCCGTCCGAGAGGGGGCTTGATAGGGGGCATAGCCCCCGCCTCAATGTTCCCGAACGGGCGGCGCGCTTGCTGTTATTCGCCGAGCTTTTCGTTCAGAAGCTGTGCAAATGAGGCATAAGACATGTTATCCGTCATCACCCCGTCAATCACGAATGAAGGCGTACCCTCAACATTATCTCGCTCGGCATGCATCTGAAAATCAGCGACCAGCGCTTGCGCCATATCGTTATCTTGCAGGCAGGCCAGCACGGTGTCCTCAGAAATGCCGGCTTGGTTGCCAACCGATACAATTCCCTGCGCCACGCCCGCTTGCGAACCCGCGCGCGACCATTCGGCCTGCTGCTCAAACAAAATTCCGGCAATGCCCAAATACTTTTCGCTATCCCCCGTGCAGCGCGCCAGCATATCGGCCCAAAGGCCGGGGCCGTCAAAATAAACCGGGCGAAAGATGAAATGAACTTTGCCGGTGTCGATGAAGTTAGCTTTCAATTCGGGGAAAACATCCGCGTGGAAATTGGCACAGTGGGGGCAGGTATAAGACGCATATTCGACGATTGTAATCGGAGCGTTCGGGTCGCCGATGGCAATTTCCTGAACAACAGGCGCATCGCCGCTTTCTTGTGCAAAAACGGCTGTACCAGTAGCGGCGCTCATCAAGGCTAGAGCGGCGCGGCGGGTTAGGGTGTGGGTCATGAAGGTGATCCTTTAGAAGTTAACATAATATTTGTGCCGAGGCTTTCTAACAGCGCCCGCAGGGTTTCATCTTGCACCTCGGCCACCTCGGCCCGCAGCTTTTCAGCTTTGGCGGGCGGCAAGGTGGGCGTGGGGCGATCATGGGTAAAGTCGCTTTCCGGCTCGGCAAAGCCAAGGGCCTCGCCGCTTTGGGTGATGCGGATATCGGCAATGGCCGAATATCCATAGCTGGCATTCACCCGCTCTTTAATGCGCGGCAGCTGCATTTGCAGCTCAGGCGCATGGGCGGGCTTGGATAAGAGCGTAAGCTTGGCGCCAAAGCCTTGGCGGGCATAGCTCACCTTTTGCGGCTTAGCGATGCGGGCGATCTCTACGCCCACGATCTCTTCCCAATGGGTCAGCAGCCGCATTTGGGAAAACCCCCGCGCCGCGCCGGTTTTTTGAATGCGCGAATCCACCAGCCCACCCGCTTGGGTGAAGCCACGGCTATATCGCCGTTTTGCTGTGCTGTGGTTGCCTCGCATAAGGACTCCGGTTAAGTGCTAGGGCTAACTTAGGGGCTTTGGCCGCGAAGTCCAATACACGGGATTGTGAATTAAGGGAAAATATGCGCAAAGCCGCCGAAATAAGCCGGAAATTGCTGCAATGGTATGATGCCAATGCGCGCGAACTGCCGTGGCGGGTGCCGCCCAATGAGGCGAGGCGTGCCAACCCCTACCATGTGTGGCTGTCTGAAATCATGCTTCAGCAAACCACGGTAACGGCCGTAAAGCCCTATTTTGAGGCCTTTACCACCCGATGGCCCGATGTGGCTGCGCTGGCAGCGGCGAAAGACGAAGACGTGCTGGCCGCGTGGGCTGGGCTTGGCTATTACGCCCGCGCCCGCAATTTGCTGAAATGTGCGCGGGTGGTAGCGGAAAGTGGTTTTCCGGAGAATGAAGCTGGACTTTTGGCCCTGCCGGGCGTGGGGCCGTATACGGCGGCGGCCATCGCCGCCATTGCCTACGGCGCTTCAGCGGTGGTGGTCGATGGCAATATCGAGCGCGTAATGGCGCGGCTGTTTAACGAGCACGAGGCTTTGCCTGCGGTGAAACCCTCGCTGAAGGTGCATGCGGCAAGGCTGACACCACCAAAGCGCGCTGGCGACCACGCACAAGCGCTGATGGACCTCGGGGCAACCATTTGCATTCCCAAAACGCCACGCTGCGCGGGCTGCCCGTTGCAAGGGCATTGTGCAGCGTATGAGGCAGGCAGTGCGGCTGAGCTGCCCAAGCGCCTCCCTAAAAATCCCAAGCCCACGCGGCGCGGGATCGCTTATTTTGCGCTGCGAACTGATGGCCATGTGCTGCTAGAAACCCGCCCGCCAAAAGGGCTTTTGGGCGGTATGCTGGGGCTGGTGGGCAGTGAATGGGCCGAGGCTTCACCCGCGTTTGACCCGCCCTTTGCCGCCAATTGGCAGCCCCATGCCGAGGACATCACCCATGCTTTCACGCACTTTAACCTGATCCTTACGCTTTATGTGGCACAGCCAAAGGCAGCCAACCCGCGTGCGGGCAGCTTCCAAACAGCCCCCGCGCCCGAAGACCTGCCGAGCATAATGCGCAAGGCTTATGAGGCAGGTTTCTTGATTTGTAACATTGATTGCGGGCGCTAGCTGGGCCAGTATGCGGAAAAGCAGGACGAAAAATGACCTCAAAACCATCCCTCGCCAATGCGCTGCCCTTTTGGGTTGCCCTAGTGTTTATTCCACTCTGGCTGCTGGCCGTGAGCAAAGGCGGTTGGTGGATAGCCCTGATTCCACTATACAATTTCGCCATTAGCTCGGTGCTGGATAGCGTTATCGGCTTGAGCCGCGAAAACCTTGACCCTAATGCTGACGATAGCGCCTTGCTTTGGCACCGGATGATCACGTGGATCTGGGTGCCGCTGCAAATTATGGTGGTGCTTGGCTCGCTGGTGGCGATCTTCTGGTTTGAGCATCTCAATGCCATGGAAAGTGTGTTTCTCGCGATTGTCAGCGGCATTGTTGCCGGGGAAATGGGTATTACTTATGCCCACGAACTGGTGCATCAGCGAGACAAATTCGAGCGCTGGCTCGGGGATATTTTGCTGGCCACCGTGCTTTACGGGCATTTTAGAACCGAGCATATTTTGGTGCATCACCGCTATATCGGCACCCCGCGAGATGTGGTGACGGCGAAATATAATGAAAACCTTTATCACTTTCTGCCGCGCGCCATGATCGGCACGCTGAAATCGGCTTGGGAGGTGGAAGCCGAGCGGCAGCTTAAACGTGGCCGTAAAGTGACCGACTTTTCAAACCCGTTCTGGATTTACGGAGGGCTGGCGCTCGTGTTTCTGAGCCTTGCGGCGATTATTGGCGGCATAGCGGGCATTCTGCTGTTTGCCTTGCAGGCCTTTGTGGCGATCAACTACCTCGAAATCATTGATTACGTTGAGCATTACGGGCTGGTGCGCAAGCACTTGGGCGATGGCAAATATGAGCCGGTGGCCCCGCGCCATTCGTGGAACTCCAACCATAAATTCACCAACTGGCAGCTGCTGAACCTGCAACGCCATTCAGACCATCATTACAAACCCAGCCGCCGCTTTCCGCTGCTGCAAACTTATGACGAGTCCGAGGCCCCGCAGCTGCCATACGGCTATCCGATTATGGCCGCGCTGGCCTGCCACCCGCGCTATTTTCGTCGCATGATGAACCCGCGCGTGCGGGCGTGGCGCAAAATGTATTACCCTGAAATCACCGATTGGCAGCCTTATAAGGAACATTCCACCCCAATGCCGCGCTGAGCTATTGTAACTTCGCCGCAAGAGCCATAATATAGTGGCTTATCACTGGATTTGCGGAGATCAGGCATGGCTTGGACAGACGAGCGCGTTGATGTTTTGAAGAAAATGTGGGGGGACGGGAAATCTGCCTCACAAATCGCCACCGAGCTTGGCGGCGTAACCCGCAATGCGGTGATCGGCAAAGTGCACCGGTTGGGGCTTTCCAACCGGCCAACAGCCGCCAAAGCCGCACCAAAGGCTGAGGCCGCAAAGCCGGCACCCAAGCCAAAAAAAACCAAGGTCGAAGCCAAAAAAGAGGCCGTGCCCGCACAGCCTGTGGTGCAAAAACCAATTCCACGCCCGCGCCCGATTATTACGGCTGGTAAGCCTTTGCCGCCACAACGCTCTGCCAGCGAGGTTTCGGAAGAAGCTTTGGCGAACGTAAAAAAGATCGAGGAAAAGGCACGGAAGCTGAACTTGATGCAGCTTACCGAGCGCACGTGCAAGTGGCCTATTGGTGATCCCGCGACAGAAGAATTCTGGTTTTGTGGCCATCCGGTAGAACCCGGAAAACCCTATTGCGAAACCCATGTTTCAGTGGCGTTCCAGCCCATGAGCAGCCGCCGCGACCGCCGCGCAAGCCGGTAAAAGCGGCGCGTCTGGCGTTTATTTGCTTGACGAGGGCGTGAGCGCGCCGCGCTGAAACGTTTGTGCTTGTGGCTAGCAGGCGTTGCCGCTAGCACGCCCGTTGAGACGCGGCGCGAGCGCTACCCTTCAAAATAATGCTGACTCGGCGCGCCGCGAGGGCCGAGCGAAGCGAGGCTCTAGCGCGATTTCAGGTAGGTATCTTCAGCGAAATACTGAAAGCTGTCAGCATTATGTGCGGCACGATTGGGGTTGGAGCGTGCGAAATCGCTGCACACATCGCGGTTATAGCAATGGTCATTTGTGCCACCTACATCGTCATAATGGGACATTTCATGGATGATCGTACCACCACGCGTACCGGAGTTGAACACTTCGAGAAACGTGGCGTCTGACAGGGTGGGCAACTCGAAATAGGGTGCGCAAAGGTAGATTGTGCCTGAATCACTTGGGTAAACAAAGGCATAGGTGCCACCATCACAGGAGCCAGCGCCACGGCTTTCACAGACATAGGTAATTTTACTTGTGCGGATATGGTTTTTAAGGGCTGAAACTGTAGAGCGCACAAATTTGGCGCGCACGGCATCCCAACGGCCAAACCATGTCCGGTAAGCGCCATTTTGCGGTGTGATCTGCACGGTGGCCGCAGAAAGAGCATCAAAGGCGTTAAACCGCGCTTTTTCGATGTCAGATTGTTGCTGGGCGGTACAATTTCGATAGTCAGCCAAGGCGGGCGAGGCAAAATTGGCAAGAATCAAAAACACGGCAATTCGAAACGGTTTAATCATTGTTTTCTTTCAATACTTAAGGCTGGCAGCAGATGGCCTTGGCCTTTATAATGGGTCTAACCGGAGTTTAGCAGCGAAAGTCTTATGATCAAGTTTAACCTGAAATGTGAGCAAGGGCACGGATTTGATTCGTGGTTCGGCTCTAATGAGGATTATGAGAAACTGCATGGTCGCGGGCTGGTTTCTTGTGTGATTTGCGGGAGTTGCAAGGTTTCTAAAGCGGTGATGGCCCCGCGAGTGAAAGCGGAAAGCACGGCCCCTGACCTGCGCGAAAAACCGCTGCTGGATGATGTAGGTAGCAACTTCGCTGAAGAAGCGCGCAAAATCCATTACGGTGAGACCCCAGAGCGGCCAATAATGGGGCAAGCGAAAATTGAAGAAGCGCGGGCGCTGCTGGAAGAAGGTGTGCCGGTTCTGCCTATGGGTATTAAGCCAAAACAGGTGAATTAGGCGGAGTGTCGCGCAGCCCACACCGCGTGCGTTGACAGGGGGTGGCCTGCATGGTCTCTCGGGAAAAACAAGTAACTTGTGAGGGAAGCGATGACTCTGCGCTCTGGAATTATTGGTGTAACATTTTTTGTGTCCGCTTGTGGCGGCGGGCAACCACCTGCCACACCCGAATTGGGCCTGCCAGCTTGGGATGGCGCGCAAATTGTGTGTAATGAAACTGTGAGCTTTGCCCGCGCGGCCACGGAAGCCCTTCCGGAATTTGAGCCAAACGAGCGGCTTGGGCTTTGCGCGCGCTCAATGCGCTATATCGAGCTAAACCGGCAATTTGGCGACCAAAGCAGCTATTTTGGCGTGGCCGCTGCCACAACGGCCAGTCTTGCCGCTACGTATGCCCCATTGGTGCGCCGTGCCTATAGCGCTAGCACGTGGGAGTTCATGGATAATCTGAGCGCAGATATCGAACTTCGGGTGAATATGGCCGCTGAGAATGCCGCTGGTTCACAAAGGGTGCTGGGGCGGTTTACGCGTGCGCGCATGGATACAGGCGCGCTTATTCGAGAAGAACAAAAAGACGTGCAAACTGTGTTGGAAGCCTTTGCGCGCGATAATCCCGAAGCCTATGCGCAGTTGATAGAAGATGTGAACGGCACCTTTAACCCAACAAACCGCCTGCTCATCGCCGCCATTAACCGCAATCCGTTTTTTAAAGCTTATGAAGCTGGGCTAGCGCAGGTGCGCCTGCGCCATGGCGGCGCTATTGATTTCGCAGTGCTAGAGCAGCGCATCGAAATCGGCGAAGTGCTGCAAGCGCTGATAGAAGGCATTCCGCCAGAATAGCCACCCGCTCCTCCAAAGAGGAGCCTCGCCGAGCGGGGGGCTCGATGCCCCCTCGAGGCGACGCACGGTGCTTGGGCTTGAAGCGCGGCGCAAAGGCTTGTATGACACGGCCAAACTTACGGAATTGGAGCCTAAGCCATGGCTTTGCTGGTTATGAAATTTGGCGGCACTTCGGTAGCTGATCTTGAGCGCATTCGCAATGCGTCCATCAAGGTTAAGCGCGAGGTAGAGCGCGGCAATCAGGTGATTGTGGTGGTGTCGGCGATGTCGGGCGAAACCAACAAGCTGGTGGGGCTTGTGGGCAGTGCTGCCAGCGGGGCCGAGGCCGAAGCGCCCGGCTTTTATGATGCGCGAGAATATGATGCCGTGGTGGCCTCGGGCGAGCTGGTCACCTCGGGCCTGATGGCGATTGTGCTGCAAGAAATGGGTGTGCAAGCGCGCAGCTGGCAGGGCTGGCAAGTGCCGGTAAACACCACAGATGCTCATGGTGCCGCCCGTATTGAAAGCATTCCGCGCGAGAACCTAGACGCTAAATTTGCCGAGGGCATGGAGGTGGCGGTAATCGCCGGCTTTCAGGGCGTTGGCCCCGATGGCCGCGTCACCACGCTTGGCCGTGGCGGATCAGACACCACAGCGGTGGCCTTCGCCGCCGCGCTTGAGGCCGAGCGCTGTGATATTTATACCGACGTAGACGGCATTTACACCACCGACCCGCGCATTACCGCCAAGGCCCGCAAGCTGGAAAAGATCGCGTTTGAGGAAATGCTGGAGCTGGCATCTTTGGGGGCAAAAGTGCTGCAAACCCGCTCGGTCGAGCTGGCGATGCGCAACAAAGTGCGGCTTCAGGTGCTGAGCAGTTTTAATGACGAACCGGGCACGCTGGTTTGCGATGAGGAAGAGATTATGGAAAATAATGTAGTAACCGGCATCGCCTGCTCGCGCGACGAAGCCAAGCTAACGCTCATTTCTGTAGCCGACCGCCCCGGCGTGGCGGCGGCGATATTTACGCCCTTGGCGGCGGCGGGCATCATTGTGGATATGATCGTGCAGAATATGTCCGAGGAAGGCCGCACGGATATGACGTTTTCCTGCCCCGTGGGCGATGTGGCCAAGGCCGAAGCCGCACTGGAAGCCGCCAAGGCGCGCGGTGAGTTTAATTACCGCGAGCTGGATAAAGATACCGACGTGGCGAAGGTGTCAATCGTTGGGGTTGGTATGCGGAGCCACGCCGGTGTGGCGCAGAAAATGTTTAAGAACCTAGCTGATGACGGGGTGAACATTAAGGTGATCACAACCTCCGAGATCAAGGTTTCTGTGTTGGTAGACCGGAAATATATGGAACTTACCGTGCAATCATTGCATGATGCTTTTGACTTGGACCGCGCACCATAAGCGCGGCATGCGCGAGGTGACATGGGTGAACGTAAAGGGATAGGCTCCCAAACATTACTGAAAAGGCTGCGGGACGCGCTGGCGGAAGCTGGCGAGGGGCAGGCACGGCTGGACCGTGTCACCTATCTTATTGCCTGCTCGCTGGAAGCCGATGTTTGCTCGATTTACCTCAAGCGTGACGAAACCACGCTGGAGTTATGCGCCACCCACGGGCTAAACACTGAGGCGGTGCACCAAACGCGGTTGCGCGTAGGGCAGGGGCTGGTGGGCCGCGTGGCCGATAAAGCCGCGCCGCTCAATTTTGCAGATGCCCCTGCGGCGCGCGGCTATCGCTTTATGCCTGAAACCGGTGAAGAGGTGTTTTCCTCTTTTGTCGGCATCCCGATTCAGCGCTTGGGTGAGGTGCTCGGCGTGCTTGTGGTGCAAAGCAAAGATGAGCGCACCTATTCGGATGACGAGATTTACGGGCTGGAAGTTGTGGCTATGGTCATTGCGGAAATGACGGAACTCGGCGCTTTTACCGGCCCCGATAAAATGGCGATTGCCGCCCAGCACCAGCTGCCGTTTTTTGTGAAGGGTCTGCGCGGGCAAGAGGGTGTGGCCGAGGGCGTAGTGCTGCTGCATGAGCCACATATTGTGATCGCCAACCCCGTGGCTGACGACCCGCTGATCGAAACCGGGCGCCTGCAAGAGGCACTGGATCTGCTGGTTGAGGAGATTGACGCGCTGCTAGAAAAGGGCGCAGCGATTGGCGAGCATCGCGACGTAATGGTCGCTTACCGCTTGTTTGCGCAGGATAAAGGCTGGCGCAACCGGATGTTTGATTCGGTTGAAAGCGGGTTGGCCGCCGAGATGGCTGTGGAAAAAGAACAAACCTCGACCCGCACGCGCATGGCACGGGTGAAGGACGCTTACATCCGCGAGCGGCTGCATGATCTGGATGATTTGGCCAATCGGCTACTGCGGATTTTGACGGGGCGGGAGGATGCCACGGAGCGCGGCATTCCGGATAACGCCATTTTGGTTGCCCGCAATATTGGCCCTGGAGAGCTGCTGGATTATGGCAAAAAGCTGAAAGGCGTGGTGCTGGAGGAAGGCTCGGTGGGCTCGCACGCCGCGATTGTGGCGCGGTCCCTTGCGATTCCGCTGGTTATTCATGCGGCGCGGATTACCCGTGAGGCGCTGAATGATGATCCGATACTGGTAGACGGCGAAACGGGGCTGGTGCACTTGCGGCCTGATGAAACCGTAGCGGCGGCCTTTCGTGAGAAAATCGCCATGCAGACCGAGGCGCAAACGGCGTATCAAGGCCTGCGTGATATGCCCGCCGAGAGTAAAGATGGCGTGACGATCGCACTGCACATGAATGGCGGGCTGATGGTAGATCTCCCGAGCCTTGGGCCCTCGGGTGCCGAAGGGGTAGGGCTTTACCGCACCGAATTGCAGTTTTTGCTGCGGGCGCGGGTGCCGCGCAGGGCGGAATTGGTTAAGCTTTACGGCAAGGTGATGGACGCGGCTGGGGAAAAGCCGGTGGTTTTTCGGACGCTGGATATTGGGTCAGACAAGGCGCTGCCCTATATGAAACGCCCCGAAGAGCCTAACCCTGCGCTGGGCTGGCGGGCGATTCGCATCGGACTTGATAGGCCAGGGGTAATGCGCATGCAGCTTCAGGCGCTTATTCGCGCGGCCAACGGGCGGCGGCTGAATGTTATGTTTCCGTTTATTGCGCAATTCGAGGAGTTTCGCGAGGCGCGGCAGGCGCTACTGGACGAGCTGGAAAAAGAGGCGCGGTTGGGGCATATTTTGCCTGCCAATGTGCGCATCGGGGCCATGCTGGAAACCCCGAGCCTTGCTTTTGCCCCCGATCAGTTCTTTGAACTCGCGGATTTCATTTCGATCGGCGGCAATGACCTGAAGCAGTTTTTCTTTGCCGCAGACCGTGAAAACGAGCTGGTGCGGGCGCGGTACGACACCTTAAACGTGAGCTTTCTAACGTTTATCGAGCAAATTGCCGATCGCTGCGCACGGCTTTCTACCCCGCTATCTTTTTGCGGAGAGGATGCAGGCCGCCCAGTGGAAGCATTGGCTTTTACCGCCATGGGGCTACGCACGCTTTCCATGCGGCCGGCCTCCGTTGGGCCGGTTAAAAGGCTGCTGAGGGCGGTGGATATTTCGGAAGCCAAAGCTGTGATCGACGAGGCCCGCGGCTCAGGTGACCAATCTGTTCGGCCGGCGCTGGAACGCTGGCTAAAGGCAGGGCGTTACCCGGTTTAGTCCCGATTTTTGTAGGCGTATTGGTAGCTGTAATCGTTTGTGCCTTTATTTGATGCCTTGGGGGAATAGGCATTTAGCACCGCACCGTTGGCTTTTAAGTCGTTGTTATCAAGGGCTTTTAGCGAGGCGTTTAGCTCTCCCACTTGTGTAAACAAATGCCGCACTACCAACAGAATCATCCCTGCATATTTGCCAATAATCACCGGATCGGTAACAGCCAAAAGCGGTGGCGCATCCATCAGGGTCATTTCAAAACGGGCATCTAGTGCGGCGCAGGTTGTGGCGAAGTTTTCATGCATCAACAGCTCAGACGGGTTGGGCGGGTAATTCCCCGCAGGAATAAAGCTAAGGCCGGTGTCAGGGTCTATTACAATGACCTCATCCAGTGTCGCATCACCCGCCAAAACATCGGTTAAGCCAAGGGCCGTTTTTGGCACTCCAAAATAACGGCGCAGATAGCCGCGCCGAATATCGGCATCAACCAAGCACACGTTTTGCCCGGCTTGCGCCATGACCGTGGCAAGATTAACCGCCAGAAATGATTTCCCTTCACCCGGGCGCGAACTGGTAAACAAAAGCAAGCTGGATTTGGCATTTAACATGCCAAAATGCAGGCTAGTGCGTAGGCTGCGTAGGGCTTCGATCGAAAGATTTGTCGGGTCAGTTTTTGCCAAAATGGGTGTGTCCCGTCCGCGCTTATTCGCCCCGAAATCTCCATTTCCAACCTTTTGAATGGCGCCAAATACCGAGAGCCCCAAGTCCTCAATCACGTCCTGCCCCTCAATGCCTTTGGTCATGAGCGAGCGCAAAAACACAAAGGCAATAGCCAAGAAAAATGCCAGCGTTGTAGAAATGAGAACAACAAGGGGTTTTGAAGGTTTGACAGGCTTGGGGAATACCATCGGCGTATCAATGATTCTGATATTGCCGATGGTTCCGGCTTTAATGACAGCCAATTCTTGCGCGCGGCTCACAAGCTGCAAATATATTTCCCGTGCGACCTCAAGATCTTGTGTTAGGCGTAGCATTTCGAGTTGCGTTTCAGGTAGGCCGACAGATTGTGCACGGGTTTTTTCGAGTTGGCTTTCAAGCTCGGCCCGGCTGCCCAGTAATGTTTGGTAAACAGGGTGGGCTTGGGTGTAGCGCTTTTTAAGCTCTTGCTCCTCAAGGTCTAGCTGGCTGAGCTGCGCCTCAATGGCAACAGATTGTTCCAGCAAGGTCAAGGTTTCAAAGGAAAGATCAACAGAATCTTGCGAAAGCTTATAAGCGTTTACAGCGCTTTCCGCTTCTCGCATTATGGCTTCTGCTTCTGGAAGCTGTGCTTGAATAAAGGTCAGGCTGGTATCAGCCTCGGCGGCATTTCGGTTAACATTCTGCAACAGGTAAACATCGGTTATTTTCTTAAGAATGCGCGTCGCGAGCAGAGGATCTGCTTCGCGCATGGAAAGCTGAATAATCGAAGAGTTTTTACCCTTTTCGGCAATGGAATAATTTTCCCTTATGTCGGTTAAGGCATTTGCAAAGTGCTGTTTTTCTACTATGAACTCGCGCCCAGCCTGCCCTGTGATCGTGTTCACCATCAGGGCAAACCCAATCTCGGACCGGCGAAGCGGCTCGCCAACCCGCCCAATGATCGGGGCCGTGGAATTAAGCATAACCTCATACATGCCGTTGCCCAAAGATATCAACGTGATCGGCTCATTTAACAGGTGCGCGGGCACTTCCAGCAAGCCGATTTCAATGGATTCTTCGTGCCAGGCATAGCTGGCAAGATATGACATATCAGGCTCGGGGAGCTCAAATCTGGAAAGGAAATTTCCGATAAACGGTAGGCGCTTTGGCGCGGCCAAGGTTTCAAGCTGAAGGTCTTTGATAACTTGCCCGAGAATCATTCGCGACTGTAAAATCTCGATCTCAGCAGCCGATTCGGGTGTGTCGCTATATAGCGATGAGAGATCGGAAGGGAGGGCCATGCTCCCGCTCGATTTTTCTTCCAGCTGAATCAGGGCATCAGCCTGAAAAATTGGAATAGCTAAAAAAGCAACGGCAACACCAATAAGGGCGCCAAAAAACGTGATAAACAGAATCCGAAATTTCTTTCGGTAAAACAGCGTAAACAGCTCAAGTATGTCAATTTCTTGATTGCTGGAGGCATTCATTATTTTGCCCCCAATTTTTGGGCCCACGCTGCACAAGCGGCGGATACTTGGTCAAACACTAGCCGATGAAACTCATCGCTTTTTCGGTAGGGATCGGCGATTTCAGGTGCACTAAGCCATTGGCCAAGAAGCATTGTTTTTCCGCTTACCGTTGGAGCCTTTTCATTGATTACGCGAATATGCCCCTTTTCCAAGGCAAGAATAAGATCAAAACCGGCTGCCATTTCGGCGGTGAACTGGCGGGCGATATGGCCACCAAGATCTACGCCATGTTGGCCTGAGATCTCGCTCATGGTTTCATCAGCGGCGTGGCCTTCAAGGGCGGCAATACCGGCGGATTCGATCCGAAGGGCAGGGCAGGATTTTGCCAGAATCCGCTCACCGGCGGGCGAGCGGCAAATGTTTCCTACACAAACAACAAGAACAGAGGCTATCATTAGAGGTCATTCCCGATAAGCTGCGCCTGCCGCACAGCACCAATGGTCGGAATTAGCTGCCCGATGATTTCGTTCCAGCGAGCGGCAGGGTCAGAAATTATGTAAACAACATCATCGGGTTGCAGTGTAAACTTGGTGGCGAGCACAAAGGCCAACGGGGTGGTGGCATCAAGCTGAAACACATCAATGCGCTCTTGTTGATTTCGGAAAACAAAGATCCCGCTGGCATCTGCCCGGGCTTCGTCCAGCCCACCTTTTAAAGCTATGGCTTCCGTAAGGCTGACCTCACTCGACCCCAAATCAACGATTCCGGGGGACTTTATTTTACCAAGAATAAACGCCAATGAAGGCTCAGCAATAGGTACGTTTACAATATCCCCGCCGTGCAGAATTGGGTTATTGCTGGATTGGCCGTTTTCCAAAAAGTTTTGCAAGTTCACATAAGAGCTGCTGCCACCGCGGCGGATGCTAACATGCTGCCCATCAGCGCTTTCAGCCAAGCCACCCGAAGCATTAATCGCTTCAAGCAAGGTGAGCGGTATGTTTGTAATGGGGAGCGATTGTGGCGCGTTTACGGCCCCGGTGATCACGACCTTTCGGGCGTTATAGGCAGCAACTTTAACTTCGATTTGGGGGTCTGGAATATATTCTTGCAAGCGCTCTGTAAGCTCGCGCTGCACATCCCCTACAATTCGGCCCGCAACGCGCACTTGCCCAAGGTAGGGGTAAAAAATGGCGCCGCTTTCATTAACAATACTGCCCGATTCCAGCTGGCTGCGCTGTGGGCCTGCGGGGAGCGTCAGCTCGGGATGATCCCACACAATTATGCTCAGAATGTCGCCAACGCCGATGTTATATTGCCAAGTTGAGCGCGCCGTTGGCAGCTGTGATGTAGCGTGGCCTTGCCGCGGACCGGCGTTGGACAGGCTAATATTTTCGGGCGTGAGGGGGATCACGCGTACATAATCCGGAAGCTCGGTCGATTGCGCCGTTGGATTGGTCGGAAAATCTGTGCGGCTCACCTCAGCGCAGCCGGCGAGTGCGAGCAGGGCTGCTAAGGACACAAAAAACCAATACTGAGAGATTCGAAAAAGATTCAATTTTCGGCCTGTATGATTAAAAATTTAGTAATAATAGATACTTATAGGATTCGCCAACCTGAACAGGCCTTATTTTGCTAATTCTGGCTGCTTAGGAACAACAGCCCCGAACTGGCGCGTGCGCGAATGGAAGTTTTCCAGCGTCTCTTCAAAAACTTCTGGCGTGAATTCTGGCCATGATTCTTGTAGAAAGGCCAGTTCTGAATAGGCGCTTTGCCATGTCATAAAGTTTGAAAGCCGCATTTCTCCCGCCGTGCGAATAATCAGGTCAGGGTCGTTTTGCACACCCGTGTCCAGAAAGCGGGAAAAGCGACCTTCGGTGATTTCGTCTATGGTTAGATCGCCGGAAGCAACCTCAGCCGCTATCGCTTTAGCGGCGCGCACCAATTCGTCACGACCGCCATAATTGATGGCAATATTGAGCTGAAGGCCGGTGTTGTTTTCTGTCAGGCTCCGAAGCCGTTCCATAAGCACTAGAATTTCGGGGGATAGCGCTGTGGGATCTCCGATAAACCGCACGCAAACGTTTTTTTCGTGCAATTCCACGAGGTTATTGGCAAGATACCCACGAAAAAGCTTCATCAGCCCTTCAATTTCGTGAGCGGCGCGCTTCCAGTTCTCAGTGGAAAAAGCGTAAAGCGTTAGGGTTTTCACACCAAGCCGGGGGCAGATTTTCACGATTTTTTTTACTTGTGCTGCGCCGCGCTTATGCCCGATCAACCGTGCCAAACCGCGGCGTGTTGCCCAGCGTCCATTTCCGTCCATTATAATTCCGACGTGCATCAATCTTCCTTTGTCATTGTCGCGACCACATTACCGCTTCATGTGAAGCGAATTCACTGCGAACAAGTATCAACTTAACCTGAGGATGTAATGACTTAGATCATCCAGAGTAGTTGTGACTCACTGAGTCGAGGGTATAAGATTTGTTACTACTTCAGACATCAACAAATGGTTAATACAATTATTAAAAGGTGAAATAAACAGGTTTTATGCGGCCTATCGGAAAATCGGCGAAGAGTGGCCACCTGTAGCCGCTAAGATTATACCTGTGGCAAAATGCAGGTTTTAAAAACCTGTGCTAGCCCTTAAACCTGACTGGAATCATCAAGTATGAAAGAGGTGCGCTATGAGTGTGACACAAGAACAGGTTTTGAACGCGTTGCGGCAAGTAGCTGATCCGGTGAGCGGCAAAGACATCGTGGCGGCTGATATCGCACGTGCGGTCAGCATTGAGGGCGACACCGTGCGCTTTGTGCTCGAGGTTGAAGCCGCGCGCGGTGTGTCGATGGAGCCAGTGCGGGTGGAGGCCATTGAAGCGGTTGAGGCTCTGAGCGGAGTTGGCAAAGTTTCGGCGCTGATCACGGCTCATTCCGAGAAAAAGGTGCCTGATTTGGGCACCAGTAAAAAACCTGCTGCGCCAGAAGGGCCGCAGCGCGTTCCGGGGGTTAAGCATATTGTTGCGGTGGCGTCGGGTAAGGGCGGCGTTGGGAAATCGACCGTTTCGGCTAATTTGGCGGTGGCACTGGCGAAAATGGGCCTGAAAGTTGGCTTGCTGGACGCCGATATTTATGGCCCCTCACAACCTCGGATGATGGGTACGCTGGCGCGGCCCAAGGCTGCGGGCGATCGTGGTATGCTGCCGGTTGAAAAGCACGGCGTTAAGCTGATGTCTATGGGCCTGATGATGCGCGAAGACGAGGCCGTTATTTGGCGTGGCCCTATGCTTATGGGCGCGTTGCAGCAAATGCTGAATCAGGTGGTATGGGGCGAGCTGGATGTGCTGGTGGTAGACCTGCCACCGGGCACCGGTGATGTGCAGCTGACCCTGAGTCAAAAAACTGCAATAACGGGTGCGGTCGTGGTATCCACCCCGCAGGATATCGCGATGCTGGACGCGCGCAAGGCGTTGGACATGTTTAGGAAAACCGGAACCAAAGTGCTGGGCATTATCGAAAATATGTCCACGCACGTATGCTCCGAATGCGGGCATGAGGAGCATATATTTGGCCATGGCGGGGCGGTTGCAGAAGCTGAAAAGCTGAATGTGCCGCTGCTGGGCGAAGTGCCGCTGGACATTGCAATCCGGTTGGCTGGCGATAGTGGCGCGCCAGTTGTGGCGGCGGACCCTGAAAGTACGCAGGCAAAAGCCTTTACCGATATCGCTGCCAAGCTGATGCAGGTGCCGGCGCTACGGGGTTAGCGCCTTGGTAAACATGCCAATGAGAAAGGTTTTAGCGGTCTCGAAGCGGTCGCTATAGCCATCATCCATCATGGCTTCTATCTGGGTATCAAAATCAGAATAATGCTGGGTGGTGGCCCAGATAGAAAAGATGAGATGATAAGGGTCAAGCGGGGCGATTTTACCCTCGGCGATCCAGCGGTTAATTAGCGCAACCTTCTCACCCACCAGCTCTTTCAGCTGCCCGTTTAGGGCATTCTCGCTGCGCGGCGCCTCTTGTATGATCTCATTTGCAAACAGCCTGCTTTCGCGAGGGTATTTTTGCGCCAATTCAAGTTTGCGTTCGATATATGCACAAATCTCGGCTATCGGCGGGCCATTAACTTCGATTTGTGCAAGTGGCTCCAGCCATTTCACCATCAAGCCCGAGAGCAATTCAGCGTGCAGCGCTTCTTTTGAGGCGAAATAATAAAGCAGGTTGGGCTTCGAAAGCTTGGCTTCTTCGGCGATCAAATCAAGCGTTGCGCCTCTAAAGCCGCGCTTTGAAAATACTTCGAGCGCGGCCTCCAGAATGGCTGAGGTTTTTTCACGCTGAATGCGGGTGGGTTTTTGAGTGGATTTGGCGCGCGGCAGTGTTGCCGGTTTTATTTTATTTGTCACGCTTTGGGCTCTCGGTTGGGCAAAGTTGCTTAACTATAGGTTAGGCATGCCGCTGGGCGCAATTCTTTTCCTGCTCGCCTAGGCCCCTATGCCCTTTAGGATGATTTCGGTAACGTTCCGCGTTGCGGCATCCCATTGCGCGTCATCTAGCCGTTTACCGCCATTCAGCGTAACCACCTGATGCTGGAAATCGGCGTAATGCTGGGTGGTGGCCCAGATCATGTAAAGCAGGTGGCGCGGGTCCACGGGGTCAATCTTCCCATCTGAAATCCAGCGGTTGATCACCTCGATCCGCGTGTCCGTCCACTCATTTAGCGTAGTTTGCAGATAGTCCTGAATAATCGGCGCGCCTTGAATTACCTCGTTGGCCCATACTTTTGAGCCACAAGGATGCGCGCGGCTGATCTCCATTTTTTTGCGAATATAACGGCTTAGCGCCTCGCGCGGGCTGGCCGAGGTATCAAAACTATCTGCCGCCCCAAGCCAGATAGTGAAAATACGCTCGATCACCTCGCGGTAAAGCGCCATTTTGGTGGGGAAATAGTAATGCAGATTGGCTTTGGGCAGGGCGGAAGCATCGGCAATAGCCTGCATCGTGGCCCCTTTAAAACCAAATTCCGCAAAGATTTTCTCGGCGTGATGCAATATCACCTCAAGGCTTTCTTCCCGTGCTGAATTTCTCTTTCTGGCGGTATCCACGCGCCCCTCCAAACAATTTCTTGACTAGTTGGTCAGCTATGCTAGCCTTAACCTGACCAAATGGTCAAAGCATTTTTTCGGAGGTATGGCCATGGTTGCCCCAAATGATTTGAGCGCGTTTTGGATGCCGTTCACCGCGAATCGTCAGTTTAAGAAGAATCCACGTATGTTTGTGGCGGCTGATGGCATGTATTACACCACCAGCGATGGCCGCAAAGTGCTGGATGGCACGGCGGGCCTGTGGTGCTGCAATGCGGGGCATAACCAGCCGCGCATTACCGAGGCGGTCTCTAAGCAGCTAAGCGAGCTGGATTATGCGCCGGCCTTTCAAATGGGCCACCCCAAGGCTTTTGAGCTGGCAAATAGGCTGGTGGATATGGCGCCTGAGGGCATTGACCACGTTTTTTACACCAATTCCGGCTCGGAAGCGGTGGAAACCGCGCTGAAGATCGCGATTGCGTATCACCGGGCGCGGGGCGAGGGCACGCGCACGCGGCTTATTGGCCGTGAGCGCGGCTACCACGGTGTGAACTTTGGCGGCATTTCGGTGGGCGGCATTGGGCCAAACCGGAAAACCTTTGGCAACCTGCTGGCGGGCGTGGACCACATGCCGCATACGCATATTCCGGAAAATGCGTTTACCCGTGGGCAGCCGGAATATGGCGCAGATATTGCCGATGAGCTTGAAAAGATTGTGGCGCTGGGCGATGCGAGCAATATTGCCGCCGTGATTATTGAGCCGATGGCAGGGTCTACCGGCGTGCTTTTGCCGCCTAAAGGTTACTTGGAGAAAATTCGTGCGATTACCAAAAAGCACGGGATTTTGCTGATATTTGATGAGGTTATCACCGGCTTTGGCCGCCTTGGCAGCAGCTTTGGGGCCACGCATTACGGCGTAACACCGGATATGATGACCACGGCCAAGGGGCTTACCAATGGGGTTATCCCGATGGGCGCAGTGCTGGCCACGGGTGATATTCATGATGCCTTTATGCAGGGTGACGAGGGCATGATCGAGCTGTTTCACGGCTATACCTATTCGGGCAATCCGGTGGCCTCGGCGGCTGGTTTGGCAACGCTGGACACCTATAAAGAAGACGGGCTGTTTGAAAATGCGCGGGATTTGGCGCCGTATTTTGAAGATGCCTTGCACGCCCTGAAAGGCCTGCCAAACGTGATTGATATTCGCAACGAGGGCCTGATTGGCGCGGTGGAGCTGGCCCCGATTGCGGGTAAGCCAACCAAGCGGGCATTTCAGGCGTTTCTAGATGCGTATGACAAGGATTTGTTAATTCGGACGACTGGGGATATCATCGCGCTTTCCCCGCCGCTGATCATCACCAAGGCCCATATTGATGAGCTGTTTGGCAAGCTCACTGAAGTGCTTAAGGCGCTAAAATAGTGGAAGAGCAATTCAATATTGATGAAAAACAAGTGACTGTCGGAGATTGGCGGATTCATATTGTTCAATCAGTAAGGAGTGGATCGCTGGCTCCTTTTAGAAATTTCACCCCTGAAGAGTTTGAACAAAGGAGCCGGCGTCCTATCAGTTTGGATAGCCCGCGATGTCGCGTATACCGCGATGCATATGCAATGATTTTTATGGCTTCAAATGGGGAGCCAATCCCAGTCTGTGGAGATTTAACGGTTTTACACAACTTAATTAATGAGAATTATTTGTCATATGATGGGAGCAAGTTCACTATTGAAATTGGCTGCACCCCACTTGCAACTAAATGCTTTGGGTTACAGCATCGGGGCGATGATGATAATTGGTATCAAGCAGTTTTAAACAAGAGATAGAAGCTAATAAGGGAGAAGACCAATGGCTGCACCGGCTGCAAATATGAAGATTAATGGCGAGCGCCTGTGGGACTCGTTGATGGATATGGCCAAGATCGGCCCAGGCGTGGCGGGCGGCAACAATCGCCAGACGCTGACCGACGAGGACGGCGAGGGCCGTGCGCTTTTTCAGCAGTGGTGTGAGGCTGCGGGCTGCACCATGGGCTTGGACCAGATGGGCAATATGTTTGCGCGGCGTGAAGGGACGGACCCTGACGCGCTGCCGGTTTATGTGGGGTCTCACCTTGATACCCAGCCAACGGGCGGGAAGTATGACGGTGTGCTTGGCGTGCTTGGCGGGCTGGAGATTATCCGGACGCTGAACGACCTTGATGTGAGGACGAAGCACCCGATTGTGGTCACGAATTGGACGAATGAAGAAGGCACGCGCTATGCGCCGGCTATGCTTTCATCGGGCGTGTTTGCGGGGATGCATACGCAGGAATGGGCCTATGGTATTGAGGATGCCGAGGGTAAGAAATTTGGCGATGAGCTGAAGCGGATTGGCTGGCGCGGGGAAGAAGAAGTGGGCGCGCGCAAGATGCACGCTTTCTTTGAGCTTCATATTGAACAAGGGCCGATTTTGGAGGCGGAAGGCAAGGAAATTGGTGTGGTAACGCATGGCCAAGGGCTGAGCTGGACGCAGGTGACGGTGACGGGGAAGGATAGCCATACTGGCTCTACCCCGATGCCGATGCGCAAAAATGCAGGGCTTGGCATGGCGAAAATGCTGGACCTTGTGGACCAGATTGCATGGGCTTTTCAACCGGATGCGGTGGGGGCAGCGGGGCATATTGATGTGTATCCGAACTCGCGCAATGTGATTCCGGGGAAGGTGGTTTTTACCGTCGATTTCAGGTCGCCTGATTTGGCGACGATCACGAAAATGGAGAATGATTTTCGTGAAGGGGCTTCGCAAATTGCGGGGGCCATGGGGCTGGGCGTGAGCTTTGAAAAGGTTGGCGGGTTTGATCCGGTTACATTTGACGCGGGTTGCGTGACGGCCGTGCGCAGTGCAGCGGAGCGGCTGGGGTATAGCCATCGTGATATTATTTCCGGGGCGGGGCATGATGCCTGTTGGATAAACCGGAGTGCGCCAACGGCGATGGTGATGTGCCCGTGTGTGGATGGGCTTTCGCATAATGAGGCGGAAGACATTTCGATGGAATGGGCAACAGCGGGGGCAGATGTGCTGCTGCATGCTGTGGTGGAAACGGCGGGGATTGTGGATTAGTCGGAAGTTCCGGAGCGGGGGCCAGCCCCCGCACCCCCGGGATATTTGGACAATTTGGAAAACGAGGGTTCTTATGGATAAGATTGCGATATTGGCGGGGGCTGTGTTTCTGGCGGGATGTCAGGTGGAGCCGCCGGTTTCGGCGGTGGAATTGCAGCCTGTGACATCGCGCGGGGAAGCGTTGAGCTTTGGCGAGGTGGCGGGGGTTGATTTATCTAAGCTGCGCATTGACCAGAATTTTTGCTACTATCGCCTAGATGCGGGGGCGTTTGTGCCGTTGACCAGCGCGAGTGGTGTGCAGATTTGTGAGCAGAATGAAGCTAATCCGGTTTTTGTGGCAACCCCGTAAAGGAGGACGAATGAGACGCATAACATCTATATTACTGGCTTTGGTTTTGGGCGCAGTGCCCGCTATGGCGGCCCCTGACGTTGGAGCTGCTTGGGATTGGCAGCTGGGCGAGTCTGTTCGTGCGCCGCAGGGTATTGAGATTTTTGATACGGACCCCGATAGCGCCAGTGCCCGCACTATTGCGCAGCTCAATGCGCGCGGGGTTTATACGATTTGTTATGTTTCGGTGGGGACGCTGGAGAACTACCGAGATGACCGGCGGGATTTCCCGCGTTCGGTTGTGGGGCGGGTTTACGGCGACTGGCCGGACGAGCGGTTTTTGGATGTGCGGCAGTTGGATGTGCTGTTGCCCTTAATGCAGGCGCGGTTTCAGCGCTGTAAAGACATGGGGTTTGACGCGATCGAGCCGGATAATATGGATGTGTATGACAATGAAAGCGGCTTTCGGATAAGCCGCCGTGACGGCATTCGCTATATCAAGGCCTTGGCCGATATGGCGCATGGCATGGGGCTGGAAATAGGCCAGAAAAACGTGCCGGAGATCACGCGGCAGCTGATCGGCAGCATGGATTTTGTGATTACGGAAGATTGTTTTAGCGATGGCTGGTGCGAAGACGTGAGCGCTTATACGCGCGCGGGCAAGCCCGTGCTTGCGGCGGAATACACCGATACGGGCGTAAGTTGGGCGGCGGCCTGCGCCTATGGCCGCGCCAACGGATACTCAATGATACTGAAAGACCGCGATTTAAGCGCGGCACTGCAAACATGCCCATAGGGAGAATGACATGACTAAAGTAATTAAAGGCGGCACCGTTGTGACCGCAGACCTCACATACAAAGCTGATGTGCTGATCGAGGGCGGGCGGATTATTGAGATCGGGCCGAACCTTTCGGGGGACGAGGTTCTGGACGCCACCGGCTGCTATGTAATGCCCGGCGGAATTGACCCGCATACGCATTTAGAAATGCCGTTTATGGGCACGTATAGCGCGGATGATTTTGAGAGCGGCACGCGGGCTGGTTTGGCTGGCGGCACCACGATGGTGGTTGATTTCGCGCTGCCCAATCCGGGCGAGAGCCTGCTGGATGCGCTGAAGCGCTGGGATAATAAATCTACCCGTGCGAACTGCGATTACAGCTTCCACATGGCCGTTACGTGGTGGGGCGAGCAGGTGTTTGACGACATGAAAGAGGTTGTCGGGCGCGGGATTAATACCTTTAAGCATTTCCTTGCTTATAAGGGTGCGCTGATGGTGAATGATGACGAGCTTTACTCATCATTTAAGCGCTGCGCTGAGCTGGGGGCGACGCCCTTGGTGCATGCCGAAAACGGTGATGTGGTGGCGGAGCTGACGGCCCAGCTTTTGGCCGAGGGTAATAACGGGCCTGAGGCGCATGCGTATAGCCGCCCGCCGCAGGTGGAGGGTGAGGCTACGAACCGCGCCATTATGATTGCTGATATGGCGGGCGCGCCGCTTTATGTGGTGCATACTTCCTGTGAGGAGAGCCACGAGGCTATCCGGCGGGCGAAAATGCAGGGCAAGCGCGTGTGGGGGGAGCCGTTGATTCAGCACCTGACGCTGGACGAGAGTGAGTATTTTAATAAGGATTGGGACCACGCGGCGCGGCGGGTTATGAGCCCGCCTTTCAGAAATAAGCAGCACCAAGATAGCCTTTGGGCGGGGCTGCAAAGCGGGTCTCTTTCCGTTGTGGCAACGGATCACTGCGCCTTTACCACTGAGCAAAAGCGCTCTGGCGTGGGGGATTTTAGCAAAATACCGAATGGCACTGGGGGGCTGGAAGACCGGATGCCAATGCTTTGGACGCACGGCGTTGCGACAGGTCGTTTAACGATGAACGAGTTTGTTGCGGTGACGTCTACGAACATCGCAAAAATCCTGAACTGCTATCCGAAAAAGGGTGCGGTTATGGTGGGCGCGGATGCGGATATTGTGGTTTGGGATCCTGAGAAGGAGAAAACCATTTCGGCGGACAGCCAGCAATCTAACATTGATTACAATGTGTTTGAGGGTAAGGCCGTGAAAGGCCTGCCGCGCTATACGCTAACGCGTGGTCAGGTGGCTGTGGTCGATGGGGAAATCAAAACCCAAGAGGGCCATGGTGAGTTTGTGGCGCGTGAAGCAAATGCGACCGTGAACACGGCGCTTTCCAAGTGGAAAGATCTGACGGCGCCGCGGCCTGTGGAGCGCTCGGGCATTCCGGCGAGCGGGGTTTGAATAAATGATCGCCCGCCACAATCGTTATGGCGTACTCATGACTGTTTACGCTGTAGTTATGATCACTGTTTTCTCTTCCGAAGGCTATGACTATTGGGATTTGGCGGTTGTTGTTCCTGCACTATGGTTCTCATTTTCATATTTAGTCCGAGTGCCAGATCAAGACTATTTTGAACGGTTGTTAGCTACATTGGTGGCGGCCACCGCCGCTGTTATGATTGTTGATTTTTGGACTGTCTACTTTAGCATTGGTCTTGAGAAGCAATGTCGGAAAGATTGTATCTATAATTCAGATTTGATACTTATAGTAAGTATTGCCGCAATTGCATTGCTCCTTGCCGTAGTGTTCCACACTATTCAAAAAAAAGAAGAAATCGATGGATGATATAGTAATTAAAGCCGAAAACCTCTGCCTCACATTTGAGACTAATGACGGGCCAGTGCACGCGTTGAAAGACGTGGACCTGACCATTGATAAGGGTGAGTTTGTCAGCTTTATTGGGCCTTCGGGCTGCGGGAAAACTACGTTTTTACGGGTGCTGGCTGACCTTGAGACGCCGACAGGCGGCACGGTGTGTGTGAACGGGATGACGCCGCGGGAAGCGCGGCGCAAGCGGGCATATGGCTTTGTGTTTCAGGCGGCGGGGCTTTACCCGTGGCGCACGATTTCTGGGAATATTAAGCTACCGCTTGAGATTATGGGTATCCCTAGGGCCGAGCAAAAGCAGCTGGTGGAGGAGGTTTTGGACCTTGTGCACCTGAGCGGCTTTGAAAATAAATTCCCGTGGCAGCTTTCGGGCGGGATGCAGCAGCGCGCCAGCATTGCGCGGGCGCTGGCTTTTCATGCTGATATTTTGCTGATGGACGAGCCGTTTGGCGCGCTTGACGAGATCGTGCGTGACCATCTGAACGAGCAACTTTTGGAGCTGTGGGCGAAGACCAATAAGACGATTGGCTTTGTAACCCACTCGATACCGGAAGCGGTTTACCTTTCAACTAAAATTGTGGTGATGTCACCGCGCCCCGGGCGGGTGACCGAGGTGATTGAGAGCACGTTGCCCAAGGAACGCCCGCTGGATATTCGGGAGTCTCCTGAGTTTTTGGACCTCGCACACCGTGTGCGTGAGGGGCTTCGGGCGGGGCACGAAGACGATGCGTAATTTGCGTACAAACAACTACATCTCAACTATTTGGACTGATGTAATGGATGTTAGTCAGTTGCTCTTTGGCGTTATTGTCTCAACTGTTCTGTTGATATCATCGCTAATTATTGCTGCGTTTGCAGTCCTTTGGCTATCGGGAACCGGTTATCTAGGTGTCAAGGTATTGGCAGCTGCCGTGCTGGGGGTGTTAATTTTTAGCGGGGTGAATGCTTTTCTTGTCAAAAGTTGGACTTGGTGGAAAGAAAGTAAAATAAGACCTCTACCTGATAAAAAATTGTTTTCTTTTGTCGCAATCTTATACGTTGTCACGGTAATTTTTGCGCTTTGGTATGCCTTTGCCATCGTGCTGAATAAAAACTGGGCCTATGATAAAGCCACCCGTGGTGGCTATGAGCTGAGCTTTTCTGAGCTGGTGGCGGATACGTGGTCCCAGAAAAAACCGCGCCTGCCAACGCCTGACCAAGTGGCGGGGGAGATTTGGAAATCGACTGGTACGGCGGCTGCGAAGAAGTGGGAACGGACCGAGGGCGACCCCTTTTTGGAGCGCATTTCCGAAGTGTTAGGCGATAAGAGGAACCTAATCCGGCACGCGTGGCTGACGCTTTCAGCCACCATGCTGGGCTTTGTTTTTGGCACGGGGTTGGGCATTTTGCTGGCCGTCGGGATTGTGCATAACAGGGCTATGGATAACTCGGTGATGCCGTGGGTGATCACCTCGCAAACCATTCCGATATTGGCGTTGGCGCCGATGATTATTGTGGTCTTGAACGCGGTCGGCCTTTCGGGGCTGATCCCCAAGGCGGTTATTTCGGCTTACCTGAGCTTTTTCCCCGTGGTCGTCGGCATGGTTAAAGGGCTGCGTAGCCCTGACTCGATGCAGCTTGACCAGATGCGGACGTGGTTTGCCAGCAAGGCGCAGATTTTCTGGAAGCTGCGGCTGCCCGCGAGCGTGCCTTACCTGTTTACGTCACTCAAAATCGGGGTGGCGGCCTCGCTGGTGGGGGCCATCGTTGGTGAGTTGACCATTAGCCAAGACGGTGGCTTGGGCGCGCGGATGCTTCAGGGCAACTATTATGGCGCCACGCTTATTATCTGGGCCGCGCTTATTGTGGCGGCGGCTTTGGCGGCGGTGCTGGTGTCGTCGGTTGGCTTGGCTGAGCGCGTCACCAAAAAGCGGATGGGATTTGTGCAATGACCCTTATTTTAGCAGCGCTGGTGGTGTGGGCCATTGGCTGGGGCCTTAACATTTGGATATCGCACCAAAAGCCCGGGCGTTGGCAGAGCATCGTTTCGGCCATTATCTTTGGCATCACGCTGGTGATTATGTGGGAGCTAATTGTGCGCGGCTCAGGGATTTCTCCGGTAATTTTGCCTCCGCCTTCCATGATCATTAACGCTTTTGCCACCTCCACCGACATTTTGGCGGCGGACTTCATCCAAACCTTTATGAAAGGCGTGCTCACGGGCTATGCTATGGGGTGTGCCGCGGCGTTTTTAACGGCGCTGGCGATAGACCGCTCAGACTTTCTGAAGAGGGGGCTGCTGCCGATAGGCAACTTTGTGGCCGCACTGCCGATTATTGGCATGGCCCCGATTTTGGTCATGTGGTTTGGCTTTGACTGGCACTCAAAAGCCGCTGTGGTGGTTATCATGATCTTCTTTCCGATCCTGATAAATACGGTGCAAGGGCTTGACGCCGCAGACAAAATGCAGAAAGACTTAATGCGCACTTATGCGGCCAGCTATTGGCAGAGCTTGTTTAAGCTCCGCCTGCCAGCCGCCGCGCCTTTTATTTTTAATGGTTTAAAAATAGCGAGTACCCTAGCCCTCATTGGCGCAATTGTCGCCGAGTTCTTTGGCTCGCCCATCGTGGGCATGGGCTTTAGGATTTCAACCGGAGCAGGGCGGCTTGAGCTGGATCTGGTCTGGGCAGAAATTGTGGTTGCGGCGGTTGCCGGATCTGCATTTTATGGTATCGTTGCGCTCATTGAGCGTAAAGCTACTTTTTGGCACCCGTCGCAACGTAAGTGATGGGGCCACCAACAAGGGAGAATACAATGAATATAGTAAAAACAGGCCTGCTTTCAGGTGCCTTGGCACTGGGCGGCTTTGCGGCACACGCGGCTGACGATGTGACGCTACAGCTGAAATGGGTAACGCAAGCGCAGTTTGCGGGCTATTATGTAGCACTGGAAAACGGCTATTATGACGACGAAGGCCTGAATGTTGAGATTAAGGCCGGTGGCCCTGATGTTGCGCCTTCACAGGTTATCGCCGGTGGCGGTGCTGATGTGGTGGTAGACTGGATGCCTTCCGCGCTTTCCGCCCGTGAAAAAGGCCTTGCGCTGGTAAACATCGCGCAGCCGTTTAAATCATCCGGCATGATGCTAACGTGCCGCCGCGATGCGGGCATTGAAACCACGGCAGATTTCGCTGGCGAAACGCTGGGCGTTTGGTTCTACGGCAACGAATTCCCGTTCCTTTCATGGATGGCGCATCTGGGCCTTTCCACCGATGGCGGGGATGATGGCGTAACGGTTCTGAAGCAGGGCTTTAATGTGGATCCTATCTTGCAAGGCCAAGCCGCTTGTGTGTCTACCATGACATATAATGAGTATTGGCAGATCATTGATGCGGGCCTGACGCCTGAAGAGCTGATCGTGTTTAAGTACCAAGATCAAGGTGTTGCTACACTGGAAGACGGCCTCTATGTGCTGGAAGAAAACCTTTCAGACCCAGAGTTTGTTGACCGGATGACCCGCTTTGTGCGCGCTTCTATGGCTGGCTGGAAATGGGCTGAAGAGAATCCAGATGCCGCTGCTGCCATCGTTATCGAGTATGACGAAACCGGCGCGCAAACCATTGAGCACCAGACCCGCATGATGGGCGAAATTGCCAAGCTAACAGCTGGCTCTAACGGTACTTTGGATGAAGCTGACTACCAGCGCACCGTTGACTCGCTTCTAGCGGGTGGCGATGACCCTGTGATCACAGCCGCTCCAGAGGGTGCTTTCACTCACATTATCACCGACGCAGCATTGAACTAAGCTGAAAAAGTGATAGGTATAAACCCGTCCCGCACACGCGGGGCGGGTTTTTTTATGTGAGGTTTTTCTAATGGATAGTTGGGTGCAGTTTGCGGGATCGTTGCTGATTGTGATGGGCGGCATGGCCCTCATCGGAATCCCGCTGCTAAAATCGCTAACCTTGTCCATTGAAGGACATCGGGAATTTAAGGGCGATAGCATGACGCGGCGGGAAAAAACCCGCGGCTGGCTCGGGGCTTTGGTTTGGTCGCTCGCGGCGATTGTAATCTGGAGCTTTTTTGTGGATTGGCTTCGCGCGGGCAATATTGAATATGCCCAAGATGCGCTGGCCTACCGGATAGAAAAAATCATGGAATCGGCGTCGAGGAATTAGATATGAGCCAAACACCTCCCCCACCGCCTTCTGCCGATACGCCGCAAGCTAAAGCCGATAAACGCGCGTTTCCCTGCCCCAATTGCGGCGCGGACCTGCGCTTTGACCCCGGTGCGGAAGCCCTGAAATGCACCCATTGCGAAGCCGAAGTTGACGTGCCGCATTTGGACGACGAAGCCGCGCAGGAAGAGCACGACCTCCGAAGCCAGATCGCCAGTGGGGCCACGCTGGAAACCGTGGAAACCCCGTCGCTAAATTGCACGACCTGCGGCGCGAGCGTGGAGTTTGATTCAGACGAACACTCGCGACTCTGCCCGTTTTGTGACTCAGCGATTGTGGCCGACGTAACGATGCAACGCAATATCGTTCCGCAAGGGCTGCTTCCGTTTAAAATTCAGGTTAAAGAAGCACATGAGCTTATGCACACATGGCTGCTTTCCCGCTGGTTTGCGCCCGATGGGATCACCGAAGATTCAGCAAAAGAGAACTTCAATGGTATCTATGTGCCGACATGGACCTATGACGCCTATACCAGCACCGCCTACACTGGCAAGCGCGGAGACTATCGCGGCTCGGGCAAAAATCGCCGTATTCATTGGACGCGGGTTTCGGGCACGGTGAGCGGGAGCTTTGACGATGTGCTGGTATCCGGCTCGCAATCGGTTTCGGTGGAGTTTAAAGACGCGTTGGCCCCTTGGCCGCTGCGGGATCTGGAGACCTACCAAACCGAGTTTTTGGCGGGGTTTCGGGCCGAGAACCACACCTTTGGGCTGGAGGAAGGCTATAACGAGAGCCAAGTGTTTATGCGCGCCAAAATTCGCGACTGGGTCAGGGCTGATATTGGCGGGAGCAAGCAGATTATCAGCTCGGCAGATACGGGTTTCTCAAAGGAAACCTTTAAGCACATTTTGCTGCCGGTCTGGATTACCCATTATACGCTTGAGGGTGAGCGATACCGGATGTCAGTGAACGGGCAAACGGGGAAGGTTTATGGACAGCGACCGTTCTCAAAGAAGAAACTGGCGGTCGGGGCTTTGGTTGGATTTATCTCGATGGTGGTTGTTGGCGGGCTGATTTCGGTGAGCACGGGGCCGAATATTACGCCGTATCTCTATCAAGCTTCTGATGAAGGGGATTGGTTCAAAGACTAGCGGCACCGAGCGCAGCGAGGCCACGGCCAGCGGCAGGCATTTTTTACTTGTTAAAAAATGTGCTTTTTCGACGGGGGGCGATTTTAATGCGCAATTTTGCGTACAAATTGCTCGTATAGCCCCCCTAGGAGAAAAAGCAAGCTCGGCGCTGTAGGGCAGCTCTGGCCTCGCGCCGCGCTCGGGGAGCAAAGGCGGGGCGGTGCCCCTGTTTGCCCCCCTCGCGCGGCGCGCTTCGCCCTAGGGGCTCAGGGTTTCCCTCGATATTTTGTCATATCTTCAGAGGTTACGTCTTGTTCGTCATACGCCCCGATGATGACCCCAGTATTTCCGCCCTTTGCGAGAATTTCGGCCTGTGATTTTGTGGTGCGTTGGCTTGGCCTGCGTGACCATTGATTTAGGCGTTCATACATTTTCGCTATGGTCTTGCTGTGATCAGGGCAGCTGCCGAGGTCATTTAGTTCGTTTGGGTCATTGATACGGTCAAATAGCATGGGGCGAAATCCGCCTTCGGCGTGCATAAAGGTGTAGCGTTGGTCGGCGACCATAAACAGGCGGGCGTCTTGGGTGGATACGCTGACAGCCTCGCGAATACCCGTAGCGGAATAGTCGTATTCACTGATGACATAGTCACGCCAAGCGGGGGCTTCTCCCCGCAGCAAGGGCCACAGCGAACGGCCTTCCAGAATGTGGTTTGGGGTTTTGCCGCCCATGGCCTCAACAAAGGTTGGGGCAAGGTCTATGCTTTCCACCAGATCATCCACCACTTGGCCGGGCTTTCCGCTTGGGTTATAGATGATGAGCGGCACCTTAACGGAGGGCGCATGAAAAAGATCTTTTTCGCCGAGCCAGTGGTCCCCTAGATAATCGCCATGGTCAGAGGTCAGCACGATCATGGTGTCTTCCATCCGGCCAGTGGCTTCTAGGTGATCCAAGAGCCGCCCGAGCTGGTCATCACACTGCTTGATCAGGCCCATATAGGCGGGAATAACTTTTTCCCGGACTTCATCACGCGAGAAGGCCTGCCCTATCGGGTTGTTATGAAAGGCGGCGTAAACCGGATGCATATCGTCCAGTTCGGCGTCAGCGCGGTTCACCGGTTGAATGGCGTTATGCCCATACATATTGTGATAGGGCGCGGGGACGATATAGGGCCAATGGGGCTTGACGAAGCTGAGATGTGCCATCCAAGGCTCTTTGGCGGCGTCACTCTCAAGAAAATCAATCGCGCGGGTGGTGAGCCACGGGGTTTCGCTATCTTCCTCGGCGATATTGGCGGGCTTGTCGGCGTGCTGCATCAGCCAGCCAGAGGCAATATCGCCGTCAATTTCCGCTGAATTTGCGTGGTCGTGCCACGGGTTTTCTCCGGCATAGCCTTTGGCTTTCAGAAATTCATTATAGGGCGAAGGCTCAGGGTCATAGCG
>WTAL01000140.1 GCA_013139635.1 Paracoccaceae bacterium | reverse complement strand
CGTGCGCCAAACCGGCCGCCAGCCTTTATTGCCGGTCAGCCCCTGTTTTATCACCTCTAAAGCCGAATATCGCATGCGCCCTCTTTCCTGCCAGACTAGAGCGCGAAAAATCCGCTCAATCAAGCGTAATTTCCTGAAGTGTAACATTTGCGACAGTTTATTTCTGACTGAAAGGTTAACGATTAACACCTAAAGCGATTCACTGCTGCAAAAGGGTTTGGCAATGGCCAAAATTCGAATTTTATCTGTTAAAAAAATTGACGTTGATAGTTCAGGTTTTACAAACGTAATGGCGCCTAATTCCAGCTTTTACGTGGTTATAACTGTCGATAAAGCGCAAGAACCCCTGTTAGACGCCAAAACACGGAAATTGCTAGAGACCTCTGCCAAGGATTTCTATAAAAAATTTCTAGTGCAGACTGTAAAGCAATTGCAGAAGTTTGATAAGCTCTTTGCGGGAATGCTTGCCAAAGGCGCCGCCCCGGAAGCAGTCAAAAAACAAGCGAATACCCTTAAACTAGCGCTAGAGAAAGAAACGCCCAAATGGGAAAAAGCGGCTGCCCACGCGGCAATGGATCAGCTTGAAAAACTGGCAAAAAAGAAACGCTAGTTGTGTGCGGCAGCGCCTTTGGCTATAGAGGGCTGAAATTATCAGCTATTTGAGAGCCATCATGCCTAAAATCAACGGAAATGAAATCAAGCCCGGAAATATTCTGGAGCACGATAAAGGCCTCTGGATCGCCGTTAAAGTGGGACATGTGAAGCCCGGCAAAGGCGGCGCTTTTGCGCAGGTTGAAATGAAAAACCTGCGCACTGGCTCCAAGCTTAACGAGCGGTTTCGCTCAAATGACAAAGTGGAAAAGGTGCGGCTGGACCAAAAAACCCAGCAATTTCTTTATGAAAATGATGGCATGCTGGTGTTTATGGACACCGAAACTTACGAGCAAATCGAACTACCGGCTGACATCCTCGGCGAGCGTCGCCCGTTTTTGCAAGACGGCATGACCATCCAGATCGAATTCCATGAAGACGAGGCCCTTAGCGCGCAGCTGCCGCAAAAGGTAACCTGCACCGTAGTGGAAACCGAGCCAGCGGTAAAAGGCCAAACCGCGGCCAATAGCTTTAAGCCAGCGGTGCTAGATAACGGCGTGCGGGTGATGATTCCGCCCTTTGTCGGCCAAGACGAAAAGATCGTGGTGCATACTGACACCATGGAATACGCCGAGCGCGCCTAAAACGCGCCCGGCCAAGGGTTAAGGCCGGATATACGCCCAGCCCTGCTCTTGCAGCATTACCAATTGCACAACGCCCGACGGCACCATTTCAGCTTCGTCCAAAAGCGTGACCGCATTGCCTGATTTGGCCTCCATATTGCGATGCGTATTTCCGCATGCCGCAAAGGTCACGTTATCAAGCTCTAGCGAGATCGTCGCAATCCGGTCTGAAACCGGAGAGGTATCGGCGCGCAGCATATGCAAGCCCGGGCCGTAAGCCACCACTTCAATCTCGACCGTATCGCCAACACTTTCGTAATACTTACTTACGTTTTGCACGTTGTTTAGGGTCATATTCATCAGCTGCGGGTCATTTTGGTCCACATGGAAGGCCACGCGATGGTTTTGCCCTTCGGCAAATGCTGGCGCAGCCACCCCGATGATCATCGCCACTGCGACCATAATTTTCTTAATCATAATTCTCTCCCGTTGGTTATGAAGCTGGTATTTCCCAGCTTTCACCAAAAGTGTTGCACAGAACACCGCAAGCGAAAACTCGGATATACCCGTGTTTATTGGATTATTTTCCTAGGGTTTTCCCTAGGTCATAGCCAAAGCGGGTGGCAAGCTGCACAAGGTGAGCCGAGGTGCCCGCCTTGGTTTTTTGCAAAAGATTCGCGCGGTGATACTCGATGGTCTTCAAGCTTACGCCAAGCTTTTCCGCAATCTCTTTGGAAGCCTTCCCCGCGCAAATCAATGCCAACACTTCGCGCTCGCGCTTGGTGAGGCGGTCAAAAAGCGCCGTGGTCGCCGCCGCCTCTGGATCAGGTGTTTCCGGCGTTTCAGCAGTCGCCAGTTTGGGTTTTCGTCGCCAAACGAATCCAATGAGCAGCAAAACCACTCCTCCGGCCAAAAAGTAAGGCCACAGAATAGCGCTCACCTCACGCGCCTCAAACGCTGCAATCAATAATCGCACGCGCTCATAAGAAAGCGGCGCACTCCACGTATCTTGCAGCCCGCTCTCACCGTTTTGCGTTTGCAAAAGGGACAAAGCCACTGATTCGCGCAGACTTTTATCCACCCCCGGCACCACAGTAAACGGCCATTCAGGCATCAACTCACCGCTCACACGGTAGGGAAAGTCCATTTGACTATTGCTGCGCAGCACCACGAATTCATCCATCGAAAACCGCCCCTCGGCGGCTAAAGCCTCAAGCAACCCGCCACGAATTATGCCTGCATCCACATCCCCCCTGCGCACGCTTTCAATAATTTCGTCATGCGGAAACCCCATAAACTTAATTTTTTTTAGGTCAGTAAAAGGGTCTATTCCTTGCGCCATAAAGGCCTGCCAACCGAGCTGAAAGCCCCCAAAGGCCTCGGGGCTCACGGCGGCCACAGTTTTGCCGTGCAAATCTCCGAGCGTTGAAATACCCGCGCTGTTCCGCGCAATAACGGCCACACCAAAATGCATAAGCCCGCCGGATTTTTCCCTTGTTGCCAAGGGGCTAAGGCCGAATTCAGGCGCGAGGGAAACATAGTGCCCCGGATTAGTGACAAAAAACTGAAGCCGGCCTGATTCTAGCGCTTCGGGCGCAGAAACCAGCGTCACCGGCACAATTTCAAAGCGCCAGCCGTCCACGTCGGCCGAAAGATAATTCGCCAAGGGCTGCCACGCATCCACCGTGGTTTCAGCCCCCCGAAAGGCCAGAACGCCGATATGCGCCACGCGATCTTGCGCCACGGCACTGCTCGCCAACCAAATAATCGCCAATATCTGCCAAATACGCCACATCAGCCAACCCTAGCGGCGCGGCGGCCTGCAATCAATCGCCCCCTTGGCCTTTGCTGCAAAACCCCCTATACGATGCGCTTACAACGCTATCTAGGTGAATCCGATGTCCCAAGCCTCCGCCAATTTGAACCTGATGATTAAGGCCGCCCGCGTGGCCTCTCGCAAACTGATTCGCGACTTTAATGAAGTTGAGAACCTTCAGGTCTCGTCCAAAGGGCCGGGCGATTTTGTTTCGCGTGCCGATAAAATGGCTGAAGAGACCATTCGCGAGATTCTGATGGAAACGCGGCCAAACTATGGTTTCTTGGGTGAGGAATTCCCAGAGATCATCGGGAATGACCCAACCCGCCGCTGGATTGTGGACCCGCTGGATGGCACTACCAACTTTTTGCACGGCTTGCCCCATTGGGCGATCTCTATCGCGCTTGAGTTCAAAGGCGAAATCGTAGCCGCCATTGTTTATGACCCCATCAAAGACGAGCTTTTTGCGTCTGAAAAGGGTGCGGGCGCATGGATCAATGACCGCCGCTTGCGGGTATCTGGCCGCACCACCATGATCGAAACCATTTTTGCCACCGGCTTACCTTTTGGTGGTCGTGCCGACCTGCCTGAAACCATTGCCGACCTTGGCCGCATTTTGCCCGTATGTGCCGGCGTGCGCCGCTGGGGCTCTGCGGCGCTAGACCTCGCTTATGTGGCCGCAGGCCGGTATGACGGCTTTTGGGAGCGCGGGCTGAAGCCGTGGGATATTGCGGCAGGTTTGCTATTGGTAAAAGAGGCCGGTGGGTTGCTTGACGGCGTAACTGCTGGGGATAACCCTTTGGTTACCGGCGATGTTATTGCCGCTGCCGAGCCGATTTATGACCGTTTTGCCAAGCTCGTGCGCGGGGAATAACCCCGAGCGCTGCCCCGGCCTATTCCACCAACATTCGCAACCCGTTAAGCACGTCTTGCCGCACGGCAAGGCGCAGGCTGGCCTCATCCCCTGCGCGCAAAGCCGCGAGAATTTTGCGGTGGTTGATCGACGCCGATTGCCGCTGCCTTTTACTATAAAGCTGCCGCATTGTCGGGCCGGATTGCAGCCATACCGTCTCTACCATCGCCAACATTGCCGGGGCTTGGGCGCGCAAATAAAGACTGCGGTGAAACTCAAGATTGAGGCGCACATAAGCGGCAGCGTCTTGCTGAATGATGGCTTTGTCGATGGTATCGTTTAGGGCCTCCATCCGGTCAATCAGCACTGTGTGAGCACGCGGCAGCGCGCGGCTGGCGAGCTCTGGCTCCAAAAGCGCGCGCAGGGCTGCAAGCTCTTCAATACGGTCATTGTTAAGCTCGGGTGTGCTTACACGGCCCGATGGGGAAAGGCTGAGCGCACCCTCGGCACATAGCCGACGCACGGCTTCACGCACCGGCGTAATAGAAAGGCCAAAATCTTTGGCAACGCCGCGAAGGGTAAGGGCGGTGCCGGGCCTCATGGCACCGTTCATAATTTCACCCCGCAAGCGGCGATAAACCTGCTCATGGGCGGGGAGGAGATCAGACGGTGTTGTGGTTTTTTCGGCCATGTCTATTTGTGATCACATATTGCCCGTTGGTCAAGTGGTTTTGAAATCAAATCGGTGCAACATCCCACCGTTTTGTTTGAGCCATTGGCGGGGAGCTTGATAATCTGGCATTAGCCCAGCGACTTCCGCCCAGAAGGCCTTTGAGTGATTCATCTCCCGCAAATGCGCCACCTCGTGGGCAACAACATAGCGAAGCACTTCGGGTGGGGCTAGCATTAAACGCCATGAAAACATGAGGTTACCATCAGTATTACAAGACCCCCAGCGCGAGCGCGGGTCGCGTAGGCTGATCTTGGCAAATGGTTTTCCGAGGGTTGTTGAATCCGTTTCCGCAAGGTTTGTGATCACATTTTTGGCGCGCGCTTTGATAAACCCCTCCAAGGCATGCCCCGCAGGGCGGGTTTCGGGTAAAAACAGGGTGTCAGGCGCTAGGGTGACTCTCGATTTACTGTGGGTTTTCAGTAGGAACGACTCACCATACAGTGCAATCGTAAGCCCCTCGGCTATCAAAACCCGCTCGGGTGTTTTACCAATATGGCCATGAAGCCACGCTTCCTGCTCCATCAAAAACTGCTTTGCCGCCTTTAGGCTTCCGCGTTTGGGCAGGCTTAGGCGGGCCACGCCGTCAACCGCACTCACCCTAAGGGTCATGCGCCTAGCGCGGGCATTTCGGCGCAGTTCAACCGTGATCGGCGGGGCGCCAATGGTGAGGGTTTCAGCCATCCGCGCGGTGTTTTGCAATAAACGCCTTTACCTTGGGGGCAATCACGCCACGCCAGCGCGAACCGTTGAAAACACCGTAATGCCCAACGCCCTCCTGCACATAATGCTGTCGCATTTTCTTTGGGGTTTTCAGAAGCTTATGCGCGGCTTCGGTTTGGCCAAGGCCGGTAATATCGTCCTTTTCCCCTTCAACCGTTAGCAGCGCGATATCGGTAATTTTGGAAGGGTCAACCAGCTGATCGCGATAATAATAAGCGCCCTCGGCCAGCAGACGTTTTTGAAAAACACGCTCAATGGTTTGCAGGTAATAGCTCGCCGAAAGATCCATCACCGCCATGTATTCGTCATAGAATTTACGGTGGGATTCGGTGCTATCGCCGTCACCCTTTATCATGTTGCGGAAATGGTCTTTATGGGCGCTGACGTGGCGATCAAGGTTCATCGACATAAAGCCGGAAAGCTGCAAAAAGCCGGGGTAGACGCGGCGCATAAAGCCAGTATTGGGCCATGGCACTTTTGTGATCACATTTTGCTCAAACCAGCTGAGCGGCTTGGTCGTGGCCAGTTCATTGGGAGTTTGCGGGTTCTGCGCGGTATCAACGGGCGAGCCCATTAGGGTCATCGAACTGGGGCGGTAAGCCGCGCCGCGCTCGGCCATCAAGGCCGCCGCCACCAGCATAGGCACTCCGGGCTGGCACACGGCTAAAACGGCGGGGCGCTCACCGGCTTCGCCCAGAACCTCACAAAATTTAACTAAATAGTCGGTATAATCATCGAGATCAAAATCTCCGGCACTTAGGGGTACGTCGCGGCTATCGGTCCAGTCGGTGATATAAACATCATGATCGGGCAGCATTTCCTTGACTGTGCCACGCAAAAGCGTGGCGTAGTGGCCAGAAAGCGGTGCGATGATCAGCAATTTTTGCGATTTTGCAGTAGTGTCCCGCTTAAAATGCAGCAGGTTGCAGAAAGGCAGGCTGAGCGTGATCTCTTCAATCACTGCCACCTGAGCGCCCTCAATCTCTGTGCTGCTTAGGCCAAACTCCGGCTTATCATAGCGCTTTGTGGCTTTGATAAACATATCGAGGCCAGCCGCGCCAACGCGCGCACCATAGCTATCAGCAAAAGGATTCGCGGCGCTGCTCAGCGCTTCGCGGTTAAAGCGGGCCATTTGGCGCATGGGTGCCAGTGCGGCGTGGGTCATTTCGTAGGCGTGATAAAGCATATTGCCCCCTTTTGCCCAACGCTAACGCCGATTTTGCATTGCATCAAGCGCATTTCGCAGGTGCAGCATAGGCAAAGTGCCGCAAATGCTTTGACAACACCCCCAAGGGTGTGTCAGTTGGCGGATGAATTGCAATTTATGACCGAGGGAATCTCATGCCCAACGAAGAATGGGGTGTAAAACGCGCTTGCCCCAAATGTGCCGTGCGTTTTTATGACCTGCAAAATGACCCGATGACCTGCCCGTCATGCGGTGCCGAGTTTACAGCTGATAGCCTGATGGATAGCGGCAAAAGCCGTGTAGCCGCAGCCAAAGAAACCAAGGCCAAAGCGCCAGTGGTGGACGAAGCTGACGTGGTGCTTGATGACGACGAAGACGACGTTAAGGCCACGGGTGACGACTTGTTGGATGACGACGACGAGGAAGATACGGCGAATCTTGAAGAGGTTGCCGATGTCGCCAAGGAAGACGACGACAGCTAGGCTGTGAGTAACACCGCCCAGATTCTTGACAATGTTTTTGGCTTCTCGGGCTTTCGGCCCGGGCAGCAAGAGATTGTGGAGGCGGTTGAGGCTGGCAATGATGTGCTGGCCATATTGCCCACCGGCGCTGGTAAATCCCTTTGTTTTCAACTCCCTGCGCTGACACGCGCGGGAGTTACGGTGGTTATATCGCCGCTGATCGCGCTAATGCGAGACCAAGTGGCGAGCTTGCAACAAGCGGGCGTGGCGGCAGGGGCGCTAACCTCGCTGAATACCGAAGAAGAGACCGAAGAGGTTTTTCAACACATTGATGCGGGCACGCTTAAGCTGCTTTACATGGCGCCGGAGCGGCTGGCGAATGTGGGCAGCCTAAGCCTTTTACAGCGGCTGAATGTGCAGCTTTTGGCGGTAGACGAGGCCCATTGTGTATCGCAGTGGGGGCATGATTTCAGACCGGATTACCTGAAAATCGGGGCCTTGCGGCAACAGCTTGGCGGCGTGCAAACCATTGCGCTTACGGCCACGGCTGATGAAGACACCCAAGCTGAGATTATCGCCAAGTTATTTGAAGCGCCGCCAAATGTATTTATTGGCGGCTTTGACCGCCCGAATCTTCGCCTCGCCTTTGAGCCAAAAAACAAACCGCGCGAGCAGGTGTTGGCCTTTGTGGCGGCTCGAAAAGGCCAGCCCGGCATTATTTATTGCTCTTCTCGCAATAAAACCGAACAACTGGCGATGGCGCTAGCGAAAGCGGGCCACCAATCACAATACTATCACGCGGGTATGCTGCCCGATGATCGCCGCGCCGCCGAGGCCCGCTTTAAAAGCGCTGACGGGCTGGTGATGTGCGCCACAGTGGCCTTTGGCATGGGGGTTGATAAGCCCGATATCCGGTTTGTGGTGCATGCGGACCTGCCAAAATCTGTCGAGGCTTATTACCAAGAGGTGGGCCGCGCGGGCCGCGATGGCGCGCCTGCCGATACGCTTACGTTTTATGGCGCCGATGATATTCGCCTGCGACGCGCGCAAATTGACGAGGGCATGGCCCCGAGGGAGCGCAAGGAAGCTGACCATGGGCGGCTGAACTCGCTACTTGGCTTGGCCGAAGCGCTAAAATGCCGCCGCCAGTTGCTGCTGGCTTATTTTGGCGAGGTCATGGCCGAGCCTTGCGGAAACTGTGACCAATGCGAAAACCCACCTGACCTGTTTGACGGCACCACGGCGGTGCGCAAAGCGCTTTCGGCCATGCTGCGGACCGAGGAGCGCTTTGGGGCCAATCACTTGATTGATATTTTGCTCGGCAAGAGCACCCCTAAAGTCACGCAACGCGGACATCATAACCTGCAAACCTTTGGCATTGGCACAGAGTATTCCAAGGCCGAATGGCAGGCAATATTTCGGCAAATGACGGGGCGAGACCTCGTGCGGCCAGATATGGAGCGCTACGGCGCATTGCGGATGCGCGAAAGCGCGCGGGCAATTTTGCGCGGGGAAGAAACCATTGATTTGCGGCGGGATACCATTGCAAAGGCAGCTGCGGCGGGGCCGGTGCATAGGCCGGCGGCGATCGTGCCTGAGGAAGACGAGGCGCTATTTTCGGCGCTACGGGCGCTGCGCACCAAAATTTCGACTGAAGCCAGAGTGCCGCCCTATGTGGTATTTGCCGATAAAGCGCTTTCAGAAATGGCGCGGCAGCAGCCAAAAGACCTTGATGAGTTTTCCCATATTTCCGGCGTTGGCCAGAAGAAGCTGGAGCGCTATGGCGCGCTGTTTCTTGAGGTGATTACTCAGTCAAAGCCCCCCGAAGTGCACCCTGCGCGGCGCAAGCTGGCAGGGCGCCAGGCTGGGCCGCTGTTTGACCAATTACAAGCCGCCCAGTTGGAGCTGGTGCGGGGGGAAAGTGGCATGGATACTTATCTTTTTTGCGCCAACACCGCCTTGGCTAAAGTTGCCGCGCAAAGGCCAGACAGCATCGAGGCGCTAGCGCGAATCTCCGGTGTTGGCGAGAAAAAGGCCGAACGGTTTGGAAAAGTGTTTTTAGAGATAATTAACACGGAATAAATTGTGCTAATACCTTGTATTTGCTCTCGCATATAGCATTACATGACAACTACTAACCTAGGTTAATAGTTGTCATGTAATGCTATAATATTTGACTTTACAAGCCGCGTGTTTCGATTAGGCTCCGACGCATGACAGATATTCTTATCATCGGCGGCGGAATTGCCGGGCTATCGGCGGCGGCGGCCCTTTCTGGCCAAGCGACCGTAACGCTTTTGGAGGCGGAGCCTAGTCTGGGATTTCACGCCTCGGGGCGCTCGGCGGCTATGTATTTATCCGAATATGGCAACGGCGTCGTGCGCGTTCTGAACCATGCCTCAAAGGCCGAGCTAGACCGCATTGATGGCGGTGTTTTGAAAAAACGTGGCATGCTACTTCTGGCCCGCCCGCATGAGCGGCAGGATTTTCTTGACGAGATGCGGCCCTTTGAAATGCACGAGATTAGTATGGTGGAGGCCCGGGGTTTGGTGCCGATCCTCCACCCAGAAAACGCTGCTTTTGCAGCCTTTCGGGAGGATGTTTATGATCTCGATGCAGATAGGCTGCTGCAATATTACACCAAAACGGCGCGCCGAAACGGGGCTGATATTGTTACAGGCAGCAAGGTGACTGGCATATCCAAAACCTCCAAAGGTTGGGAGATATTGGCAGGCCAAGCCAGCTATTGCGCTGATATTTTGGTAAACGCTTCTGGCGCATGGGTTGACAAAACTGCCCGCATGGCAGGCATTTCCCCACTAGGCTTTCAGCCTTATCGGCGCTCAATGGCCCGCATTCCAGCCCCCGGCGGGCATGATGTATCAGCTTGGCCCTTTCTGGATGCCGCCAATGAGCGCTGGTATGGCAAGCCCGATGCTGGCAGTTGGATTGTATCCCCCTTTGATGAGCACCCGATGGACCCACATGACGCTTGGGCCGATGATATGGTGCTGGCCGAGGGGCTGGAGCGCTATTCCGAGATGGTTACCGAGCCTGTAACCCGCTTGCAAAGCTCTTGGGCGGGCTTGCGCACCTTTGCGCCTGACCGCTCGTTAGTGGTTGGCTCTGATGTGGCTGAGCAGAGTTTTTATTGGCTCGCGGGGCAAGGGGGCTATGGCTTTCAGACGGCGCCTGCGGCGAGCAAATTGTTGGCTGATTTGATACTGGGGCGCGCATCGGAACTAGGTGCAGACGTTGTGGAAGCGCTTAGCCCGCAACGGCTTTAAGGGGCGTTGCCCCTCTTTCGCTGCGCTCAATTCACCCCAGGATATTTTGGCAATTTGGAATTGGAAGTTTTGCTTTCAATTTCGGCTTAAAGCGCCTATATCCTGCCTGTCGCTAAAGGGATTCTCTTTGGCGACTCTTTTTGTGTTTGACCTTGCTAGACGACATCTTGGCAGCGGCCGCGCACAAAAGAGCATATAAACCTTAAAAATAAAGGATATCCGATGTCGATTACTCCAGAGCTTAAAGCAAGCCTTATCAAAGATTTCGCCACCAAAGAAGGTGACACCGGCTCCCCAGACGTGCAAATCGCGATCCTATCCAGCCGTATTGCTACTTTGACTGAGCACTTCAAAACCCACAAAAAAGACAATCACTCTCGCCGTGGGTTGCTGAAAATGGTGGCCCTACGCCGCAAACTACTTGATTACGTAAAAGGCAAAGACGAGCCACGCTATCAGGACCTGATTAAGCGCCTCGGCATTCGCCGCTAGAAATTCGCTCAAACGCGCCCAACTGGGCGCGTTTTTGCATGTAAGGGCTGGGTGGGGCCTGATTTGACCACCAGATGTTGTCCGCCGCAGCCTTGGCCTCAGGCACGGTAACGGGATGAAAACGAAACGGAGGCCAGCGGGATTGCCAGGGGGCAAGGCCCGTAGATAAAGGAAAAACATGTTTAATGTTGTAAAAAAATCCATCGAGTGGGGGCATGACACCCTAACGCTCGAAACCGGAAAAGTTGCGCGCCAAGCTGATGCTGCCGTAATCGCCACGTATGGCGAAACCAGTGTTTTGGCCGCCGTTGTGTTTGAAAAGAAGCCTAAAGCTGGCTTTGATTTCTTCCCACTCACAGTGCATTACCAAGAGAAATATTACGCTGCGGGTAAAATCCCGGGTGGTTTCTTTAAGCGCGAAGCACGCCCTTCTGAAAAAGAAACCCTGACAAGCCGCCTGATCGACCGTCCGATTCGCCCACTGTTTGTGCCTGGCTTCAAGCACGAAACCCAAGTTATTTGTACAGTGCTTTCGCACGATCTGGAAAACGACCCTGATGTGGTTGCCATGATTGCCGCGTCTGCTGCGCTTACACTTTCCGGCGCGCCGTTCCGTGGCCCTATTGGCTGCGCACGCGTTGGTTTCACTGATGGCTCTTATGTGCTCAACCCTTCAGTTGATGACATGCAAGACCTGCGCAACAACCCTGAGCAGCGGCTCGACCTGATTGTTGCCGGTACTAAAGACGCCGTGATGATGGTTGAATCCGAAGTATATGAGCTTTCCGAAGCTGAAGTACTGGGCGCCGTTGAATTTGGCCACGCCCAAATGCAGCCCGTGATCGACATGATTGTGGACATGGCCAATGAGGCTGCCAAAGAGCCGTTTAACTTCGAAGCCCCTGATTACTCAGAGCTTTATGCCAAGGTGAAAGCCGCTGGTGAAGACACAATGCGCGCCGCTTTTGGCAACACAGACAAGCAAGAGCGCACCACGGCCATTAAGGCTGCCCGTGCCAGCATCAAGGAAGCCCTCACCGAGGAAGACCTTGAGGATAGCAACTTGGATAGCGCTTTCAAGAAGCTCGAATCCGAGGTTGTTCGCGGCGATATCATCAAAACCGGTAAGCGGATTGATGGCCGTGATCTCTCCACCGTGCGTCCGATCGTTTCGGAAGTTGGCTTCCTGCCCCGCACCCACGGTTCAGCACTGTTTACACGCGGCGAAACTCAGGGCCTTGTGGTTACCACACTTGGCACTGGCGATGATGAGCAAATCATTGATGCGCTGCACGGCTCTTCCCGTTCAAACTTCATGCTGCACTATAACTTCCCTCCTTACTCAGTAGGCGAAGCTGGCCGCATGTTTGGCCCGGGTCGCCGCGAAATTGGCCACGGTAAGCTCGCATGGCGCGCGCTTCAGGCGGTTCTGCCACCGGCGACTGATTTCCCATATACCGTTCGTTTGGTATCTGAGATCACCGAGTCCAACGGCTCTAGCTCAATGGCTTCCGTTTGTGGTGGTTCGCTTGCCATGATGGACGCTGGTGTGCCGTTGAAAAACGCTGTTGCGGGTGTGGCCATGGGCCTTATCCTGCAAGACAACGGCGAATATGCGGTGCTGACCGACATCTTGGGTGACGAAGACCACCTCGGCGACATGGACTTTAAGGTAGCGGGTACTGAAAACGGTATCACCACCATGCAGATGGACATCAAAGTGGCTGGCATCACTGCCGAGATCATGAAAGCTGCCTTGGCTCAGGCCAAAGACGGCCGGATGCACATCCTTGGTGAGATGTCCAAAGCGCTGACCGGCGCGAGTGACTTCTCGGTGCACGCCCCACGCATTGAAACCATGCAGGTGCCAGCGGATAAAATCCGTGAGGTTATCGGCTCGGGCGGTAAAGTTATCCGCGAAATCGTTGAGGTTTCCGGCGCTAAGGTTGATATCAACGACGACGGCATCATCAAGATCGCTTCGCCAAATGGCGAAAGCATCGAGAAAGCCATGGCGATGATCAACGAGATTGTGGCTGTGCCTGAGGCTGGCAAGATCTACACTGGTAAAGTTGTGAAACTGATGGACTTCGGTGCATTTGTGAACTTCTTTGGCAAGCGCGACGGCCTTGTGCACGTTAGCCAGCTGGCAAACGAGCGGGTAAACCACCCGAAAGACATCCTCAAAGAGGGCCAAGAGGTTAAGGTTAAGCTCATGGGCTTTGACGACCGCGGCAAGGT
>WTAL01000147.1 GCA_013139635.1 Paracoccaceae bacterium | reverse complement strand
GTGGCGGGGCCTTCAATAATCGGCTCGGGCTGGGGGAAGAAATCCACGCCGTAGTCATGGTTGAACTTGGCGGCGATGTCGCGCGTTAGCTCAACATGCTGCTTTTGGTCATCCCCAACGGGCACGTGGGTGGCGTGATATGTCAGAATATCAGCGGCCATCAGGCTTGGATAAGCATAAAGTCCTAGCGATACTTGCTCGGCATTTTTGCCGGCTTTGTCCTTAAACTGGGTCATGCGGTTCATCCAGCCCACGCGGGCGACGCAGTTAAAGATCCAGCCCAGCTCGGCATGGGCCGAAACTTGGGATTGGTTGAACAGGATAGAGTTTTCGGGGTCGATTCCTGACGCAATATAGGCCGCTACCAGCTCGCGGGTCGCATAGCGCAGGTCCGCCGGGTCTTGCCATACCGTGATTGCGTGCATATCCACCACGCAATAAATTGACTCGGTATCGGCGCTTTGCATCTCGACAAACCGCTTGATAGCGCCCAGATAGTTTCCCATCGTCAGGCCGCCACTGGGCTTGATGCCGGAAAAGACGCGACGCGTGAAGTTTGCTTCGGTCATGGTATGGTCTCTTTCATTGAGGTCAGAATTGCGGTGTTATCGCGCGACCAAAGCGGCGCGTCAACAGGAGGGCGAATATGCAGGACCAGAATTTTGAGCCACTGCCGTGGTCTATCAAGTATATCGCCGGTTTTTTGGTAGCGGTGGAGCTGCTGCTGAGCGCCGGAGATTACGGGATTATACGCGAGCTGCGGGGCAGCGCCTTTGCTTTTGGGGCATTGTGGCCGGGTTTGGTATGGCAGGGCTGGCAGCCGATGTATGCAGGGCAAAGCATTGGTATGATGCTAAGCCACGCGTTTTTGCATAGCGGAATGCTGCATATGGCAATGAACACGGTGGTGATTATGGGGCTGGGTAAGCGGCTGGGCGCGGTGCTGAGCAATGGCCAGCTATTGGCGGTGTTTGGTATAAGCGCTGTGGCGGGCGGGTTGGTGTTTTTGGCGCTGAATCGCGGCGAGATTCCGGTGGTCGGGGCCTCGGGCGCGGTGTTTGGTTTTTTCGGGGTGTGGAAGTATTTTGAGTATACGGCGCGTAGGCGGATGGGGCTTACGCTGGGGCCTATTTGGCAATTTATAGGCACGCTGGCGCTGCTCAACGTGGCGCTTTATTTTATGGTGGGTGGCATGCTGGCATGGGAAGCGCATTTGGGTGGCTTTATAGCTGGCTGGCTAATGGGCATGGTTTTTGCGCGCAGGCCTAGACAAGCGGGCCGCGGGCCGCATAGATAGCGCGATGGAACCGACACAACGCAAAAGAAATCAGGCAGCCTTTAACCCTGTATCCCCCATTGTGGTGGTGCTGGTCGTGGCTATTGTGGGCATTGAACTGGTGTTTCAGGCCGCCGAGCATGGGCTGATTGGCGGGCCTTTGGCTGGGGGCTGGCGCATAGAGATGATGCGTTTTTTCGGCTTTCATAAGGCGGTTTTTGATCACATCGTGCAAGGGGGAGAGATTGAGCCAAAAGTGGTTTGGCCCTTTCTCAGCTACCTGTTTATCCATCAGTCCTTCATGCAAATGCTCATTGTTTCGGCGCTTATTCTAGCAATGGGGAAGATGATTTCTGAAATGTTTTCAGGGCTGGCGGTGCTGGTGCTTTTTGTGGTGTGCGGGCTGGCGGGGGCGCTGGTATTTGGGCTGTATTCCAAGGAGGGTGGGTTTCCGCTCTCGGGGGCGTATCCGGTATTTTATGGCTTTATCGGCACATATACCTGGATTCAGATATATGCGCTGCGAGCGAAAGGGCTGAGCATTTTGCCTGCGTTCAGTGCCGTTGGCATGTTTATCGTGCTGCGCAGCGGGTTTGCGCTTTATTTTGGCGTGCCAAATGACTGGATGGCGGATCTTACTGGGCTGCTGACCGGGTTTTTCCTTGCTTTTATTCTGGCACCAGATGGCAAAGACCGGATCAAAGGCTGGGTGCGGGCGCTGCGGGCACGCTAGGCCGGAGCCATGCAATAAGAACCATAAAACCGCTGAAAATTCATCGGTTTCTACGCCAATATCGCGTATCTCAGGATAATTATTAACCTAGGTTAGTAGTTGTCCTGAAATAGTGATAAATGTAACAATACCAGTGTATTATGGGTTAAGTAACGCGCTGTGATTTCGAAAATCCTAGCGGCGGAGCATTGATTTTATGTCTGAGGGGCGAAAGGCCCCGCTTCCGATGAGTATTGCCGCATAAACCAATGCGCCAATGGCTACCAGCGCGCCAAGGGCGGCGTAGCGCAGAGATGAGCCATAGAGCCACGGCGCAAGCCCGTATGCCGCGCCCAAAAGCACTGCCCCCATCACAAAACTCGCCAGCACGATCTTTGGCAGCTTGCCTTTTAGGCGGGCGTCCATGGCCGCAGCGGGGCCGAGCTTTCGGCTGCCAAACCACAGCAGGGCTAGCATGCTCCAGCCCGCCACGCTGGTGCCGATAGCGGCGGCGAGGAAGCCGAAATAGGGCGAAAGGCCGATGGCAAGGCCCGCATTAACCACCATTGAAACCACGGCAAAACGGAACGGAGATTTGGTGTCTTCACGAGCGAAAAACAACGGTGCCAGCACTTTGGCGAGCACAAAGCTTGGCAGGCCTGCGCCATAAATGGCGACCGCAAAGGCGGTGTTGGCGGTGTCAACGGCATCAAAAGCGCCGCGCTGAAACAGCACCGAAACCAGCGCTGTAGGGATGACCATAAGGGCAACCGCCGAGGGCAGCGTAAGCACGAGTGAAAACTCCGCCGCGCGGTTCAAGCTTTGGTTGCCGCCTGTGTCATCCTTCGCGCGCAAGCGGCGGGAAAGGTCGGGCAAAAGCACCACGCCAATGGCAATACCAACCACCCCGAGCGGGAGCTGATAGAGCCGATCAGCATAAGAAAGCCATGCGACCGCCCCATCAAAATAAGACGCCACTTGGCGGCCTACCAGTAGGTTTACCTGCACCACCCCGCCGGCCAGTGCAGCAGGGAAGGCGATGATCGCAAGGCGCTTCATATCGGGGCTAAGGCGCGGGCGGCGGGGCAAGAGCGTTATGCCCGCTTTATGCGCCGCCCACCAGACCAGCGCCATTTGGGCAAAGCCTGCCAGCAGCACAGCCCATGAAAGCGCCGTGCCAATTTCCCAGCCCATGAATTGCGCCAAATACATGGCGGACACGAGGATGATATTTAGCAAAATAGGGGCCGCTGCCGCCGCGGCAAAGCGGCCAAGGGCATTCAGCACACCACTGAGCAGCGCGGCCAGCGATATAAGCAGAATGTAGGGAAATACGATGCGGCCATAATCGACCGTGAGCGCAAAACGGGCATCATCGGCAAAGCCACTGGCCATGGCGAGCACGAGGAAAGGCATGAAGATTTGGCCAAGCAGCACCGTGACCAGCACAATGCTGGCAAGGCCAGAAAACGCCTCGCGGGCGAAATTTTCGGGGCTGTCGCCTGCCTCCACCTTTTTGGAAAACATCGGAACAAAGGCAGTATTAAACGCGCCTTCGGCGAAGAATCGGCGAAACATGTTGGGCAGGGAAAAGGCGATAAGAAAGGCCTGCGCCATGGGGCCGCTGCCCATAGCGCTGGCGATCATAATATCGCGCACAAAGCCAAGCACTTTGCTGAGCAGCGTCCAGATACCTACGGTGAAAAACCCCGAAGCAAGGCGGATTTTCTGGATCATGCCCCGTCTTTCTTGATGATCGCCTTATAGAGTTTTTTCTCCAGCCCAGTGCGTTTTTCTACGCTATGAATTTTCAGGCCAAACAGGTCTTTCACGTAGAACGTATCCACGGCCTGCTCGCCGTAAGTGGCGATGATAGCCGAGGCAATCGAGATGCTATTGGCACTCAAAGTGCGGGCGATATCGTGGATAAGGCCGGGGCGGTCACGGGTATCCACCTCGATAATGGTGTAAAACTCCGAACCTTCGTTATCAAAAGAGATCGTTGTTGGCACCTTAAAATCCCGCTCTCGAAGCTTGATCACATCGCGCGGCTTAAGGGCCTCGCGGGTAATAACCTCACCGCCCAGCGTGCGAGAAATCATCTTGCGCAGGCGGGTTAGGCGCGATTTTTCATAGGGCGCGCCCTCGCTGTCTTGTATCCAGAAAACCGCCGTGGCCAGCCCGTCAGAGCTGGTGTAGGTGCGGGCGTCTACCACATTGGCCCCCACCAGCGCCAAGGCCCCTGCGAGGCGGGCAAACAGGCCGGGGTGGTCGTGCATTACAAAACAGGCGCGGGTGGCGTCACGGTCTTCGTCCGCCTTGATATCGGAGATAAACGGTTCGTCGCCGAGCTTTTTAATCAGGCGGGCAAATACCTTTTGGATGCTCAGTTCCAATCCGAGCCAGTAGGGCGTATAGTGCCGCTCCAGTTCCACGGTAATGGCCGCTTTGGTCCAGCTTTTCAGCGCGGCAGAGAGGTCCGATCTTGCTTCATCCTCACGCTGAGACTGGCTTTGCGCCTCTGCACCGCCTGTCAGTACGTCATGCGTGGCACGATAAAGTTGCCGCAAAAGCATGGCTTTCCAGTTGTTCCACACATCGGGGCCAACACCGCGAATATCACAGACCGTTAGCACCAGCAGCAGCTTGAGGCGGGTAACCGATTTCACCTGCTTGGCAAAATCCAGCACTGTGCGTTGGTCCGAAATATCGCGTTTTTGCGCCACGTCAGACATCACCAAATGGTTGCGCACCAGCCATTCCACCAGCTCGCTATCTGCCGAATGCAGGCCAAGGCGCGGGCACAGGTCTTTGGCGATGCGCGCCCCAATTTCCTCGTGCGCTTCCTTACGGCCCTTGCCGATATCATGCAGCAGCAGCGCCACATAAAGCACCTTGCGGTTTATCCCCGCTTTCAGAATTCTGGAGGCAACGGGCAGGTCATCCACCAGCCCTTGCTGCTCGATCTTAAATAGGTTCGAGATAACCTGAATGGTGTGCTCGTCCACCGTATAGCTATGATACATGTTGAACTGCATCATGGCGACGATCAGCTCGAAATCAGGGATAAACGCCCCCAGCACGCCGAGTTCGTTCATCCGCCGCAGCGCCCGCTCGGGGTTGTTATGCGAAAGCAGCAGATCAAGGAATATCCGGTTGGCCTCGGGGTTGTTGCGGAAATCATCATCAATCAGGTGCAGGTTGCGGGCGATCAGGCGCATGGCGTCGGGGTGGATGAGAATGCCGCTACTCAGCCCCTCTTCATAGAGCCGCATGAAGTTGATGGGGTCACTCAAAAAGGCCTCTTGGTCCACCACATCTAGGCGACCATCGTGCAGGGTATAGCCGCGCGGCGTGCCATCGCGGCCCCAGCTAAAGGCGCTTTTCAGCCATTGGCCAATGCTGGGTTTGGCCTTTACGTGGCGGGCCTCAAGGTCCGTTAGAAATATCCGCGTCAGCTCGCCCACATGGGTGGCATGGCGGAAATAGCGCTGCATAAAGCGCTCCACCCCGCGCATACCCGCGCTATCTTCAAAGCCCAGGACCTTGGCCAGATCAACCTGCATATTAAAGCTCAGCTTTTCGGTGGCGCGTTTGTTGAGCAGGTGCAAATGCGTGCGCACTGTCCAGAGAAAACTCTCGGCCTCAATGAAGGTGGTGCATTCGTCTTTGGTCAGCATACCGGCTGCTACCAAGTCCTCCGGCCCGCCCGCATGGTTGATGTATTTCGCGATCCAAAACAGGGTTTGCAGGTCGCGCAAGCCACCTTTGCCTTCCTTCACATTTGGCTCCACCACATAGCGGGCATCGCCGTTTTTCTTGTGTCGCTGGGTGCGCTCTTCGAGTTTGGCTTCGATAAACTCAGAGGCCGTGCCTTCAAAAAGTTCTTTCCACAACCGCTCGTCCAGCTCTTCCGCCAACTCCAGATCACCGCAAATATAGCGCTGCTCCAGCAACGCGGTGCGGATGGTGTAATCCTCGCGGCCAAGGCGGATGCAGTCATCTACCGTGCGCGTGGCGTGGCCAACCTTTAGGCGCAGATCCCACAGGGTGTAGAGCATGCTTTCAATCACGCTCTCGCCCCAAGCGGTTTGTTTGTAGGGGGTCAGGAATAGCAGGTCTATATCTGAAAACGGGGCCATTTCGGCGCGGCCATAGCCGCCCACAGCCACAAGGCTCAGGCGCTCGCTTGAGGTGGCATTATAAACGGGGTGAAGGTGCTTAAGGGTGGTAGAAAGCGCTTGCTGCACCACTTGGTCGGCTAGCCACGCATAGGCGCGAGTGGCGGCGCGGCCTTGGTAGGGCTCGTCTTCCAGAGCGGTTTCAATGGTGGCGCGCCCCGTGGCCATATGGGCTTTCAGCACGTCCACTAAAGTGGCTCGAATTTCGGTTTTGTCTTTGGCGGAATAGAGCTTGTCTTCCAGCTCGGCGGCCACGGTTTCGGTATTCCAAATGTCACTGGGCGCGCCAATTAGCCCGCCCAGTGTAAGGTCATTATTGCTGAAATCCAACACTAGCTGCCAACACCGCCAAAGCTGCGGGGAGCTGCCGAGATCATGACGGCGACACCGTTTTCGACCTTCATAATGGCCAAGCCGCGCTCGTTTGTGCCATCGGCTCTGAAGCGGAAAATGCCGGTAACGCCCGCAAAGCCAGCTGGGTCTGTCAGGCGCTCTGCCGAAAATGCATTGTTTTCGCCCGATGCTCGCGCCGAGCTGATCATGGCCCCCACAGCGGCAATGCCATCGTAAGCAAGGCCAGAAAGCTGGTGGGCATCTTCGCCATAAGCCAGCTGATAGCGGGTTTCAAATTGCAGGGTTAGGCCCGGATCTGGCACGGCAAACCAGCCGCCTTGCAGGCTGGGCGTTACCAGCACTTCGTTTGAGCTATCCCAGCGGCTTAGGCCCATAAATTGCGCATCGCGCTTGGTGCGAAAGCGATTCGAGGCCAGGGATGCCGTGATAAAGCCTAGCCCGCGCAGGGGAGAATCGGTATAGAAAACCGCGTTTGAATTGCTGGCGCGCAGCGTATCGGCGATGCCAGAAGCGGCCTCGCCCATCTCTGTAAGGTTCAGCGGGTAAGAAACGGCGGTGGTCAGGTTGCCACCATTGCGGGTAATCGCGCGCTCAATCGAGCCTTTGCCGGATTCGCCCGATACCCCCGCCTGATACACAATCGCGATGTTGGTTTTGCCTTCGCCAACGGCTTGGCGCACTAACCTATCGGCGATGGTATCAAAGGTTACGCCCATAATATAGACATTACCACCCGCCACCGAGGTGGTGTTGGAAAAGCTCAGCACATTAATGCCAGCCTGCGCGGCAATAGGCGCAATGGCGGCGGTAGAGGCACTATAAAGCGGCCCGACCATGATTTGCGCGCCGTCAGCCACCGCGCGGTTGGCGGCGGCGGTCGCCATTTCAGCATTGCCACCGGTTTCATAAACCCGCAGGTCAATATTAGCGCCGCTCACATCGCGCACCGCCATATTGGCTGCGTTCACCATGTTTTGCGCGAGCTGGTCGGTGACCGAGTTACCGGAGGACAGCGGCACCATAAGGGCGACCACAACCGGCTGGTTTGGGTCCACCACCTCAACAGGGCCGCTAAAATTAACCGGCTCACAGGCGGCAAGGCCAAGGGTGGCGGCGGCCCAAAGGGCGGGCTTGCGTAGGGAAGATAAAATATAGTTTTTAAAAGACATGGGGCCTCACAAAGGTATAAAAGTAGACTCGATCAAGCCCACAGGGTAAAGCCTGCGCAGAATGATGTAAACGACTCGATAAGGGCAGATTACCACATGGGCGGCATTTCACCAAAACTGAGCGCGGGGCTTTACCTTGTGGCAACGCCTATTGGCACCGCCGCCGACATAACGCTGCGCGCGCTGGATATCTTGGAAAATGCCGATGTGCTGGCGGCGGAAGATACGCGGCAGGCGCGTAAATTAATGGACATTCATGGCGTGGCCCTAAATGGCCGGCCCCTGCTTCCCTACCACGACCATAACGGCGCGGCGATGCGGCCTAAGCTGATGAAGGCCGTGCGTGAGGGCAAAGTGGTGGCCTATGTATCAGACGCAGGCACGCCCTTGATCGCCGATCCGGGCTACCAGCTTGCGGCGGGGATGATCGAAGAGGATTTGCCGATTACGGCCGCGCCGGGGGCCTCGGCGGTGCTAACGGCGCTTTCTCTGGCGGGGTTGCCCACAGACAGGTTTTTGTTTGCGGGGTTTGCGCCGGTAAAATCCGTGGCGCGAAAGGCGTTTTTTGAGGAGTTTTCGGCGGTGCCCGCGACGCTGGTTTTTTATGAGGCCCCAAGGCGGCTGGCGGATAGCCTGAAGGCCATGGGTGAGGTGTTTGGCGACCGCCCTGCTGCAATGTGCCGTGAACTCACCAAGAAATTCGAAGAAGTCCGGCGGGGCAGCTTGCTGGAGCTGGCAGCCTATTACGCCGAGGCCCCCGCCCCCAAGGGCGAGGCCGTGGTGGTGGTGGGGGCACCGCTCAAGGCGGTGGCTACACCTGAAGCCATAGATGCCGCGCTGATCGAGGCCTTGAAGCACAACCGCGTGAAAGACGCCGCAGCCGAAGTGGCGGCGGCGTTTGATCTGCCCCGCAAACAGCTTTATCAGCGGGCGCTGGCATTGGGGCGCTCATGAGCCGGGGCAGCACGGCGTTTCATAACGGCATGGCCGCCGAGGATATCGCAGCGCGGGCCTATGAAGCCAAGGGCGGCAAAGTGCTGGCGCGGCGTTGGAAGGTGCCAGAGGGCGAGATTGATCTCATTGTTGAAGATGCCGGCGTGATCATTTTTGTGGAGGTGAAGGCCCGCAAACAGATGGCGGCGGCTTTGGCGGCATTACAACCCGCACAGCAGGCGCGCCTGCTTGCCTGTGCCGAGCAGTATCTGGCCAAGTTTGCAGACTTAAACGCAGCTTGCCGGTTTGATCTCGCAGCGCTTGACCAGACAGGGCAGATACAAATAATTGAAAACGCGCTGAGCTAAGGCGCGAGTCGCATTGGCTGGAAAATTGGCTAACATTTGCGCACATAATTCACGACATTTTTCACGAAGTGAAAATTAATCGAGCATAAGTATGTGGTTACGCGTTAAGTAAAATTTATATGAATTGTTGACTAATTGGCAAAAAATGGCGATTTAGATCAAGCACGCCCGCCGTCACGGGCGTGCACCTTTTAAATAGTTTTTGGAGCTTGTCTTGTTGTTTTCTAGTATTTTCAAATCCAGCCTGATGGTTGGTGCTTTCATTTCTACCCTTGGTCTTTCTGTCGCCACTTCGGGGCAGGCGCAATCGGCGGGCGGATCAGATTCCGATTATCTCTCGGCGCTCACCACAATGGCCACGGATATGGACCTTAGCGGATTGGCGGCGCAAACTCATGAGCCCACGTCCGTTGTGGCTCCGCAATTGTCGGATGTTGGCGCAGTGTCTGGTGCCGTTTCGTGCGAATCCTTGCAGGTGCAGGCCGAAGAGGCCGGCCACCCGATCGAGATTTTTGGTGCGGATGCCACGCTGACACGCGATGAGCTTTCGGCTCTCTCTAAATGCACGATGCTGGAAACGGGTGTGCTTGTCAGCTATTTGATGCCAGCCTCATAAAGCCCTTACGAGAACTTGTCTTTGAGCCGCTGAAGCGGTGAGCGTGCGTCCTCAGCTTTGCCAGCCTCCGGTTGGGCTGCGGGCTTTGGTGCCTGCTTGCCGGTTGAAGCGCGGGGCGGGTTAAGCCGTAAGGCAATGGCGTTTAGAAATTTCGGCCCTTCTCCTGCCGCGAGATGGGCAATGCCATCTTCAATGCCGCGCAAAAGGTCATCTAGCCAGCCCGCTTCAGACTTGGCAAAATCATGCAGCACATAGCGGGCCACTTTGTCTTTGTGGCCGGGGTGGCCAATGCCAAGGCGGACCCGATGATACTCTGGTCCGATATGCTGGTGCAGAGAGCGCAGGCCATTATGCCCCGCATGGCCCCCGCCGGTTTTCAGCCGCACTTTCCCCGGCACAAGGTCCAGCTCGTCATGAAAAACCGTAATGTCAGCAGGGGTGAGCTTGTAAAACCGCATGGCCTCCCCCACGGATTGGCCTGAGAGGTTCATAAAGGTGGCGGGTTTAAGCAAAATAACTTTCTCTTGGCCGATGCGGCCTTCAGAGAGCTGCCCCTGGAATTTGGATTTCCAAGGTGCAAAGCCGCTTTCGGCAATACGGTCAACCACCATAAAGCCGATATTATGCCGGTTTTGGCTATATTTTGCGCCTGGGTTCCCAAGGCCGATAAAGAGTTTCATGGTGGTCTACCAAACAAACGCGAGGAATTTATTCCGCTTCCGTCTGTTCCTTTAGTTTGGCGCGCAGATTTTCCACCTGCTTTGCGAAATTGGCCTCCGCGCGCTCCAAAAAGGGTGCCGCCTCCTCTGGGCGGTTGGTCTCTACCAACAAACCTGCCATGCGCAGCGCTTGGGGCGGGGCCAGCGGGGTAATGCGCTCGGCCTTTTGGTAAAACTCAATGGCTCGTTTTGGCTGCTTGCCAGCGATTGCAAAATCGGCCAAACGCCGCCATTTGTCTTCGGTATTGTGGATGCTAACCGCCCGCCGCATGGCTTGAATAGCCGCCTCTGTATCGCCGGTGTCATGCCGAATAACAGCCACTTCACGCAGTAAATTGGCCACCGAATTTGTGGCGCCCCTTACCTTTTGAAGGTCGGGGATATCGGCATCAATTAACGCTGCGGCGCGTTCGGGCTGCAAATGGGCCGAGAGAATTTTGTAAATAGAAAACGAGCTTTCGGGCTCAAAGCGCTCCTCCGGCTTGCGGGCCTCATAGAGCTTTATCAGGGTTTGGTCGACACTGTATTTGCGCAAGAAATTGAAATAAGAGCAGATGTATATCAGGGCATTGGCCCCGTTGGCACATGGCGGCAGGTTTTGCGGCGTCATCTCCGTTAAATCATCCAAGTTGCCTTGGCTTACTTGCTCAAAAAACCGCTGCAACTCCACGCCGTTATCGGCAGTTTCTTGGCACAGGGCCAATTCTTCCGGCGTAATGCCCGCCTTATGGGTGCGGAGCACGTTTGTGTCTCCGGGCAGTGTGGCGGCCGCAACGCGATAATCGAGCCGCGTGGTGTAATTATCTACAACGCTCGTGAAAAAGAGCAACCGCCCCTGACGCCAGCTTGGTAGAATAACGTTATCAATATTTCCCGGGGTCATAAAATCTTAACTCTCAAGGTGTTTCTTTGTGAGCAATCTACACAGAAATCACAGATGTGCAAAGGCAGATTATTTAAGGGATTTTAGGAGATGAAAAACATTGGCTGGTTGAATTCAAAGGTTCTGTGTTATAACATCAAGCGCTCGTTGATTGTCTTGCACGGGTGTTGTTGAAGGTTTTTATGAATGAAAAAAGTTGTTTTGCATGTAGGGCCTTCTAAAACGGCGAGCACCACGGTGCAAAAGTTCCTTTCAGAATATGAGGGCAGTGCTGAATATCTTTATCCGCGCTGGGGCTGGACGCGCCCGGATGCCGGACACCATAACCTTGCCTATGAAATGCGCGATGATGCTCGCTTTAACCCCGAGCTAGGTGGCCTTGATCGGCTGAAGCAGGACTTGGAGACAGGGCGGAGCTTGTTTTTGTCGTCTGAGGATTTCCCGATATTTGCCCCCGCTGTGCAAAAGGTAAAAATCTTGTGCGATGCCGCAGGCTATGAACTTGAGATCCTGTTTTTTGTGCGCGACCCGATTTCGCGGCTTAATTCGATGTATACACAACAAATCAAAACTTTTGTAGAAAACAGCACTTTTACCGATTTTGTGGCGCGGGCACAGCGCGAAGATAAGCTGCAACTGCGCCGCGTGGTGCAGGACCAGCTCGCGCAAATTGGCGTGAGCGTGCGCTTTATGCCGTTCATTGGCCGTAAGCTAAACCAGATATTTGTCGAAATGTGCGAGAGCTACGGATTTTCAGCCACAGCAGAGGATTTCCTGCACACAAACCCCGCGCCCTCCCCCGAAGAAATTGCGCTCTATCGCCAGATCGGGCATTTGATGGAAAAATCAGAGGTGAGCCATTGGGAGGCCAGCAACCGGTTTCGCAAGAAATACGAGTTTAACAGCAAATACTTCGGGTTTGATCAGTGGTTGATCGACCAAGTGCGCGAGGTTTTGGCCCCAGAATATGAAGATATGGCCGCTTTGGGGCTAGGGGCCTATGCCGAGGAGCTGGAAGCTACTTTCTGGACCGCCAAACCCAAAAACACCAATATTTCCGATCAAGGCAAATTCCGCAATTTCAAGTCTGATATCAGCACTTTTATGCGTCTTTAAACGGGGCCAACAGCGCTTCTACCGAAGTGGTAAACGCCTCAAAACTACGCTCTTTTTTCAATATACTCCGCTGCTTTGTGGCCAGCGTTTGCCCCAGCTTGGCATTCGTGCGCAGCTTTTTGAGGTGGCGAACATAGCCGCTGATATCCTCTGGGTGCTCAACATAAAGCTGCCAACGATCGCCCAAATATCCGGCGATCCCGCCGATGTTGGGGGTTACAATCGGCAACCCGCGCGAGCCGATTTCAAGTAAAATGTTAGGCGTACCGTCAAATTTTGAGGTATAAAGGAAGGCAAAGCATTCCTTTATCGGTAGCTCGTCAATATTGAAAAACTCGCCGCCGTGGGTCACGTTTTCGGGCATGTCATCCCAGATGATCTGGTCATCGCCCATCACTTGCCGACCATACATGAGAAACTCGGTATCTGGCATTTTTGCGGCAATTTCAGCTACGATTCGTGGGTTTTTCTGGCTATCAAAACGGCTGGCCCACAGCACCTTTTTGCGCTGTTTTTTGGTGGTTTTTGGTGCGGGTAGGCTTTCAACCGGGTATTTAACCGCCTCGGCCTGCGCCGTAGGCAGCGCATAGGTTTCGGCCATTTCGCCCAAATACCAGTCATTATCAAATACAAACCTGTCCACCACGTCCATCAGGTCGGGGATATAACGGAAGTAACCGTCATAATTACCCTCGGGGTGAATATGCGGGCAGAAGGCAGACACAAAAATGGTTTTACACGCCGCACGCAGGCGCGCCTTAGTGGTGGGTGCCGTCAGGGCGCTATAACCGATATAGGCATGAATGAGCTGCATCACGGGGGGCTGCAAAAGCTCGATGGCGGAGGTCAGCACTTCCATACGCTCTTCGCGGGCGAGGTGCGCATAGGGTTTGCTCATGGTGGCCTCAAAAAGCTGCGGCAGGTTGAGGATGTTAAAGCCCTGCGCGGCAAAACGAGCCGTGACATTGGACTGGTCAGCCAGAATAATGAGCGGGTTAAGGCCCAGCGCCTTGGCGGCCAAGTAATGCCAGCTGCCCACCAGCTCGGCCCCGCCACTTTCAAGCCAAGGCAGTACAATCACGTAGCCGTATTTCTCGGGGAAGGCCGATTTGATGGCGGCGCGCATTGGCAAAATGCCAAGCGCCTTTGGCTCGGCCCATTCCAGCTTTTGCGACAAGATATCAGCCAGCGGGCCGCTGCCCGGGAAATCAGCGGCATTACTGGCCACTTGCGCCATAGCATAAGCCGAAAGTGAGGCGCTGTGTTGGAGCTTGTGGCTATGGTCAATAATGCCTTTGTTAAGCGTGTCTGGCCCGTAAAGCATGGCGTGAAAAACGCCGGAATCCACCACACCTTTGCGCCACCACCATGCGGTTTCGTCATCTGTTTCGCTGAAATAGAGCCAATCTGACCAGTTTTTAGGTTGCTGATTCAAGGGCGGAATGGCACGGCCTTCTGGCTGGCCATGCTCTTTAAAATGAGCCGCAAAACCGGCATCATCCCACGTGCCTTTGGCCCAAAGCTCTGCAAGGTCAGGGTAGGCCTGCCAATAGGCGGATATCTCTTCGGGGGTCATGCTGTGCCTCCTTTAGGCATGGCAATGGCCACGGTTTCATTGCAGGCGCTCACTTGCTTTCCGGGCTGCTCGCAATAGCTAAAAAGCGCCTCGGCAAGGGCGGCGGGGGTTTCAGGCGGGTGCTCTGAAATGCGCTCGCGGGCTAGCACCAGCATGGGCGGGGCCTCTTGGCAAAGTGTTTGGTCATACCACGAAGAAAACACCCATTTTGGCTCGGAATAGTTATGCCACCGGCTGCGATACTGGCCGTTTTCCTGTAGTGAAAGTGATATTTGCGCCGGCACCAGCCAGATATGCGAGTTTTTGCTCAAAAACGCATGGGCGTCTTTATACCAGCTCGGGGAAACCCATGTGTTGATGGTTTGATAAAGATAAAAGCGCGTGTTGTTATGAGTGATGGCCGTCAGGGCGACCTCGGAATCATGTTCTACGCGGGCGTTTAGCTGCTGTGAAACGAGGTGATGCATCGGTAATTGATTGCGCCGCGCAATGCGCGGGGCTGCCAGCATGCAGGCTAGGTCAAAACTGGCCGCGCCGTTAACCTCCCGAAAGCGATAGCGGGTTACGGCCTCAAATGCGCTCGACATGTCTTCGGGGAAGGCCCCCAAAGACCAAGTGGTGCTTTTGCCAAGCTGTGAAAGCAGTGCAGGCCGGGCAAATACGCGGTAAGGCTTGCCGCCATGGGCTTTGGCAAAGGCGGCATTACGGGCAATATTGTTGAGCGTGGGCGATAGGGGGTCGTGGCGGGTATCGGGCAAAATGCTGATGGTGTGCTCGAAATTTTCCAGCAACACACGGTGAAATTCGGTGAAGAGCTTGTTGAAAATGTTGGAGCCAAGGTCGATGAGAATGGCCCCATGGCTTTGTACAATCGGGCGCATCATCAGGCGGTTGTAATACCAGTCCTCAACCTTGAAAAACCGCTCCACATGCTGGGCACCTAT
>WTAL01000210.1 GCA_013139635.1 Paracoccaceae bacterium | reverse complement strand
GCAAAACACTCGAAACCCGGCGCTTGCAACACCGCAAGTTCGCTGCATAATAAAACCAACCAGATGAGCCAGAGACTCGCTTAATTTACGCTACCTCTGGAACCAAAAATCCTGACGACGGACAGTGAGTTGTCTTCATTTTTATGAAGCAGTTGCTGAACATTGTTTTCAAGGCTTCTGAGCATTATGCTTTTTCCAGCACCGCGCGGGCCATGAATAAACATATTTACAGGCTCTTTGAGCTTGGGGAAATCAGTATACATTTCAACAAAATTTGCAGCGATGTTTTCTGGAGTCAACTGCTCCGGTGTATGGACAATAAATGGATTGGCTTTAGTCATCTTGATGCTCCTTGCAATAGGCGCGATAACGTGTCGCAATGCGCTCACCATCAATGAGTTCTTTGGTGACAATCTCACTCGGTTTGTCTGTTGGATAGCCATTTTCTTTTAGCGTGAAGAAGATTGGGTCGGCCCAGTCTTCGGCTTTCCGTAGGAGCTCAATCTTTACACGAGTTTCTTCAAATGTCGCGAACCCTCGCAAATATCTATCGCAGTACCGTCTTTCTAACTCTGTTTTTGAAACCCGATTAGCAATGTAGTCCAAAAAATACATTTCAACGCCATGTTCATCCTTCGCATATAATTTGCAACCTTTATCGGATAACGTGAAATCTAGTGTTAATCTGCGGCTTTCATAATCGATGTGTGGCGAAATACGTTTGCAGTAAAGGTTTGGAAAAACAGATTCAGGTTCATTTCGCGTGCTCGCGCGACGATAGTTTTCGGCCAATTCATCGGCTAGTCTAAGAATGGCAGCCAGCATTTGTGGACGCACTTTTGTGTTATCCACACCATCTTTAGGCGGTAATAATTCCCCAATGGTGTCCTTGCCGCCAGAGAGTGTTTCGCCTCCATGTGCTTTGGCTACATTTGAGATTATGCTAATTTCCTTTTGAGCCAACCGACCATCAGAAACTTCTCCAAGGATTTTCCTTGCTTTTGCCGCGTGCCCTTTTCTGCCAGTCTTGTTCCCAGCATCGTGAATCAGGCATGCAACTAGCAGTACAAACACTTCATATGGTTTCATGTGTTCAATCGCGGGCGTGTTAGCTTCGCTGCGCGCTGACCGAGGTGAGGCCCGTGAGACAATCACCGCCTATCTCGAAAGCGCCATCGTCACGGGCCAAATCAGCGACCGCGACGGCATTGTCAGCGCCCTCAACGGAGCCGGATACGAAACCCCACGATTGGGCAAAAACTACATCACAGCCCTGAACCCAGAGTCAGGCGAACGCTGGCGGCTGAAAGGACGAATTTATGAGAAAGACAGGATCCGCGACAAAGAACTTGAGCAAACAACTGTAAGAGACCGTCAGGCGGCAGAGGGAAGAGCGCGCGGCGGCGACCCAACATGGGGGCGGGAGCAACCACATGAAAGCGATACTGATTGACAGGGCTGGCGCATCAATGCTTTCCTCTAGGCGTTGAGTAACGCATAGGGAAATAACCATGAAAACAATATTGGCTTCAGCGATTATCGCGCTGATCAGCAGCACGGCATTTGCACAAAGTGTATCGGTAGCAGACCTTCGGGCGCAGATTGATGCGCGGGTTGGGGGGCTGAATGAATATCAGGAATTGCTGAATGACCCGGACCCGGCGCGCTCTATGGCCGCAATGGAGATCATGATGGCCTCAGGCGATCCGGCGCTGGTGAAAATGGCCAAAGATTACGGGATATTCAGCCCAAACGCGGCCGTGCGCAAAGCGGCGCTGGATGGCTATTTTGCCAGTGGGCCAGTGTTGGAGATGCAGTTTGATCTTAAAGACTTACGTGATGCAAACTACTTTGCTATGAGGGCAATCGAACCTTATTCGGGAACTGTAACTACTGAAAATACTGCGTTTGTGCAGATCTCTGTTGGAGATTGGGTCGAGAAAGATCAATGCTTCACCGTAAACGGTTGGGAAAATGGCCTAGATGAGGGGTGTTTTTTAAGGAATTCCGAAAACGGGACCAGCCTTTACTTTTTTGGACGGTGGTGGTTTCTAACCCTCAATGATCAAGGTGAATTGACTGGCAGTGGATCGGGTCCGCGTAATTCTGGAATTCCCATCAGCATACAGGTTGCGCAATGAAACCCATTATTGCCTTTGCCATCGCCCTTGCAATAGCTAGCCCTATTTCCGCACAGTCGGTTTCGCTCGAAGACCTGCAACGCCAGATTGCGGCGGAACTGGCGCAGTCAAACCAATATGCCGAGTTGCTCAACAACCCGGACCCGGCGCATTCCTTGGCGGCCATGAAAGTAATGCTGCGCTCGGGCGATCCTATTCTCGTTGATCTGGCGATGAATTATGGGCTGTATAGCCCAAATCCAGCGGTTCGAAGGGCGGCCTTGGATGGCTATTTTGCGAGTGAACCAGTGCTGGAGATGGAATTTGATGCTTCTGAACTACGTTTTGCAACGTCCTTAGCGCAAATTCTTGGCATGCTCGGGGGCTCAGTTTCGGCAGATCGTATTGGGTTTGCGTCTGTCAAGCTTGGCGGTTGGGATGATAAAAATAGTTGCTATGCCGCCCAAGTTTCTGAAGAATTATTTCTAGACGATGGTTGTTTTCTACGCAATTCCGAAAACGGTGTTAGCTTATTCTTATGGCGGAGGTGGTGGCACCTGGAATTGAATGACCAAGGCGCGCTTAGTGGGAGTGGAAACACCCGCATCAGCAATGTGCGAGATGTAGATGGCCTCCCCATCAGACTACAAATTGCGCAATAAAGCTGCTTCGGAAAACGGCTAGCCATACCTATTTAGCTCTAGCGTGATCACTCAAAAACCACCCTATCAACTCGCACGGGCCCATCGGACCATGCGGATTTGATGGATATAGTTATCCAGCGGGCGTTTTGCGCGCTGCGCAAGCGATCAAACACACCGTCATTGGCCATTTCGCCACCCACAAAGAACCTCGGGCGGCTGCCATCGGCGCGGGTGGACACAAACACCTCTATCCGGCGGGGCAAAGCATAGCCAGCATCGGGGTCCGTAAACACGCGCACGCGGGAAAGCGGCACAACGCCGCCCTCCTCAACGCTGAAGGTGATGGTATTGGTCCGCGTCGGTTGGAACACATAAATCCCGTCCTCGATCACGTTTTCTACGGCAAAATCAGGGGTTAGCGGTGGGTTGGAGGCCTCAACCACTTCAAATGGCAGGCCGGTGGGCAGGGTTGCTTCGGCAGGTATTATTTGATCCTCAAAAATCACCCCCCGCCGCTCAACCCAGCGGCGTACATTCAGGTTAATCTCTTCTATCCGGATAAACCGCCCCAAGCTGGGGCTAAGCGATTCAACAATCATCCCTGCGGGCTTGCCCTCGGCAAATAGCATCGCGCCGCTGGTGCCTTGAAAAATCTCGTCTTGTGCACGCACCGTTTCAGCATCGACGGTCAGGTAGTTGGTGGCGGTAATGCGCATAGGCAACGTGCTAACCTCACCCGACCCCCGCAGGCGCACCAGCTCAACCCGCCCGCCAGATTCCAGCGCTAAAGGGGTTGAGAGGGTTTCCATATCTGCCGTGCAGCGCGGGGTTATGGCCCCGCGCACCACCCCGATGGCCAAATCAATATTTGGCCAAAAAGGTGTTTCAACACGCGCATTCCCCAAAACCACCGGTGCGCCGGAAAAAATCCTCACGCGCGGGCGGGCCCCTGCCACGTGCTTTGGCATTATAACATAACAGGATGAGCCGCTGCGAAACATATAACCATGCCCCTGCTGCTGGCCCGCATCAATGGTCACAACCTGCGCCACGAGGGGGGTTCCCAAAACCAGCAGTCCTGCTAGAATTGTATAGAAGTTGGTCAGGAGCCTTTGTATGCGGTTATTCATTTTTTCACTCGTCGTTTTATGCCCACACTTTGCTATGGCACAAAGCAACACCACTGTGTCGCTTGTTTCTGATCCATTCAATGAAATTGTGCGGGAAGCTGCAAAAATTTCGGGTATACAGCTCCGCGGGCTGGTGTCACATGGCGCATATACCGATGACGGCGCGCCGCCCCAATTCTCCGTCATTTTACCACAATCATGGGGAGGTGGCGTCTTTTGTATGCGGGTTGTGTCGTCAGATGGGCTGTACGAAGCTGAAAACACCTACCAAATTCCATCCACATGGCAGGGGGGGGCTGCGGTTCTTGACTACCCAACTTCGACCCCCGGGAGGCTAGCGGCTTTACGCCCCGAAGAGATCGCGATTTCGTCCGCCAACGGCGCGTGCGGGGATACTTCTGGCGAAATTGCCGTGACCTTCTGGGAGGGCGCTCAGGTGGCGGATTCCGTATCCCTATTGATTAACGCTTTCAGAGCTGAAGAAACATATTTGTATTTTGATGATGAACCTTCGATTCCAGATATTAAATGCAGCGTGTCATCCGCCGCAATTCGCGCCTCTTTTGATACCATTTGCACAATTCCCGCAGCCCTCATCCGTGGTAGGCCAGTGGAGGCAACCATTTTGCCAATTAAAAACGGAGAGCTAGGGCGGGAGGTTTCTGTAATACTGCACCTTGGGGCTGCGGGATGAGGTTTTCACAGCTTTTTACAATAAGGTCTGGCGCGTGGATCCTCGCTTTTATCACCCCCAGCTTGGCTTTGGTGGTGTTAATTTCAATCTTAACCGGTGGCATTTCAAGTAGCAGAAGCTTTCTTGTTGAGGCAAACACAACGGGAATGAGCGTGCAGTTTTCCGGCCTTAATAATGCGTGGCCATTGGGAAGGGCAACGATTTGCGCGCCCCTAGACCGCCCCAAACGTGAAAATGCTAGGGGCACAGGGCCGTGTGATGAACGGCGATATACACCCTCCGAAAATGACGATTTACTTCTTGAGTTCCCAGATGGAAGCAGCGCAACCGTTTTGGTGCAAGGCAATGGCGGGCTAGCCATTCAAGTATCTGGTATGAGCCTATTTGGTGACAATACGCGGATACTTGTTGCCAGAGACGACTGGATCGCCGTCGGCGCAATGGTGTTTTCAGGCCAAGCAGTGATTGGTGGGCAAATGGGATCTGGTCAGCAGAACATTTTGTTAGATGGGCGGTTTGAAGTTCGGGAAACGTCTTCCTTTTCCCTAGGGGGCCGCAACAGAATTGAGGTTATTAAATCCGGTACATTGCTGCGTGGTGAGCAAGCGAGCATATCGGAATCAGGGGCAGACACAACGGTAACAGGTCATATTACTTGGTCGGATAATCGCCGGAGTATGGACGTCGTAATCGTATCGCTACCGGGCAATACGGCCTTGAGCCTCGGCCATATCGGCGGTGACCAGGTTTCGTCTATTCAGCCGGATTGGATAGATTATGCCCTCGCCAGCCCAACCCTGGTGGCGCTAACGCTTGTACTCTCAATTTGCATTGGAGCCGGCCAGTTATTTTTTACTGCAACTTCATATTTGCGAAAAACGAACCGAACGAGTGAGACCACAACAACAGAAGGCCAATAAAAAACGGGGTGTATGCGCTAGCTGGCGGGTGATCAAATAATCTCGGTTACGTTTTTAAAGATCGCAGCAAATGTAACAAAAACTCATATTCAGGAGACGGTTTGCGCTTGAATGGCCAAAGGGATTTGAGCACGGATTCACGGAAATCTGTGATCGAATATGTCTTCGATTCACTGTTAAGGCTGACATCTAGCTCATCCAGATCGTCAACGTAAACAACGCCAAAGGCTTGTGCGCTTGTCCTTGCCAAATCACGCCACACGCCGAGCACCTCAAGCTGGTGCGTGCTAAACGCAAGCCCCAATTCCTCATGGCATTCCCTGAGGCCGGCATTCACCAGCACGTCATTTAAGGTGGCGGGTGTGTTTTGTGGCACGTCCACCACATCAACACCGCCGGAAAAGCTGGAATGCAGCGTGTTTGGATACCACGTAACATTTTTGCTTCTTACCGTGGTGAGCAGCCGGGTAATACGCGCGCCTTTGCGCTCGGCAATCAGGCAGCTTATCCCGAGCTTGCAAGGCACGATGTCTGAATCCGGCTCAGGGGGCCGCCTATTTTTGGCAAGGTATTTGCGCAGGGTTGTGGCGGCGGCGGCCTCATCCCCAAAGGCCAACGAGCTCGGCACATCTAGCGAGCGCGCAAAGCGAATGTTGTAGGCATAGCTGAGCGGACGCAGCCGGACGGCGGCGTTTGTTATACGGTCTATGGCAATATGGGCGTGGCTATCAACGGCAATGTCTGAGGTGTCAACATTGGCGGCATCTAGCATAAAACCAATAGCGCCATGGGCTTCGCTAATAACCGACTCCTCATATTCAACGTTAGCCGCCCTGATTTGGGCCTGCGTGAACATAGGCGCATAAATTGAGCCAGCTTCCGAGATGCCTGCTTGATAAACCTGTTGCCATGTTGTGTGCTTAGATTTCATTATTTTTGAACTCTTTGTAGATCAGGGTGAGCATAGCCCGCGCTTCATGGGTCCATGTATAAGGGCTATCATGTTTCCAGAGCCCTTTCATCAGCAGGTCCTTAAATTGGCCTTCGTTCATGGTGCGGTATTTTCTGTCGAGCTTGGTATCGGTTTCCTGCTCGCGCTGTTTTTCAAGTCTAAATTTTACGATCTCTTCCAGTGGCTGGTCTGTGATCCCGTAATAAAAAAGCTGTGGCTTGCCCATTCGGGCGTGCTCGCGCACCAAAGCCATGGGGTAAATTTTGGTGTTACTATTCTCGCTCGACAGGTTAAAATCCTGTTCAATACTGGTATAGGCCTCGTCATCAAAAAAGTTTTGCGCGGTCATCTCTTGGTCAGCCGTTGGCCATATCGCCGCCCGGCTTCCGGTGCAATGTATGCCCCCGTTTGCCATAGCGGCTGAGCTTGGCTCGCGAATTTGCAACATTGGCCGCAGGTGCCCGTCTGGGTCTCTGAACATCACAATGACCGACACGCCAACAGTATTGGCCAGTTGCGGGGTCTTGAGTGGCGGCAGGTTTCCCGGGTATTTATTGAGTAAGAGATCACGCAATGTCCGCTGAGGGGTCATGGCTATGTGGGTTTTGTATTGGTAATCGGCGATCAGATTGGAGCGCGCTTGCTGGGTGTATTTCGCCCGCTGCACGCGCATTTCGTCGTTTTGCAGGTCAAACCCTGACATGCGGATCGCATAGCGAAAATCACCGTTGGGGTCCAGCTTGTCAAACACCGTGCGCTTGGCACACAAATGCTCAAACCCTCTTTTTGATTGCGTATGCCATTCATTGCCGCCACGGCCTAATTTGAAAGCATCTTCATCAACGGCAAGCGCGATTTTGGCTTCCTTTTTCCACACGTTTAAAACTGAATAGGGAAGGGAGCCGATCCTGTTGTCATTTTCTGCGGCATAGGCATTGCGCAGAAATCCATAATCCCAGTTTACAAATTCTGTTTCCTGCGAAAACTGTTCTTTTGTCAGCCCGGCCATAAAAGCAGCGTTCGAATCAGGGCCGCCACTGGTTTGAAATAAATGCCGCAGGCTGTTAAAAATGCCTGTGGTTTCAGGCAGGCTTACTCGATCAACGAGTGAGGTAAGGCTTTGGGAAACCTCGTAATTGCCAAAATCCAGAACTAAGGAAGCGTCCATGCTCATTTCTCCTGTTGCTGCACCACTTAAAGCTGCGTGGCGGTTGCCGCTACCACTGCACTGATTAGAGTGTAATTAGAACTGCCCGCTGCGTCTAGCGGTGTGGCGGGCAGTTACAGTATTTCAACACCAGCGGCGTGCAGGCTTTTAGTAAGTGCACCATCCGGTGTGCCGTCGGAAATCAGGATGTTCAAATCCTCCAGATCACAGGCTTTAAACGCGGCCCGCTTGTTAAGTTTGCTATGGTCCGCCAGCGCGATTACCCGTGCAGAGGCGGCGGCCATGGCCTGCGCCACCATCGCTTCCTGACGCGAAAAATCCATCATGCCGCCGTGGTTAACTGCCCCCGCTGTTAAAATCGCAAAATCCGCTTGATAAGACCCGATTTCATTAATCGCCCCAGCCCCCACGGTTTGCGCGTTATCCCCGCGATAAAGCCCGCCGAGCAAATATACCTCTGCCTTGCCGGTGCCCGCGGCAAAGGTCGCCGCAATGCGGGTGGAATTGGTGATGATCGTCAGGTTTTTGATCTTTGCGAGAGCCTCCGCGCAGATCAGTGTGGTAGACCCTGTATCCAGAAACAAGGTTTGCCGCGGCTTGATAAGCTTAGCGGTTTTTTCCGCGATCAGGTGTTTTGCCAGCGGGTTGCGCCGCATGCGGGCATCAAAGCCACCCTCACCATGGGCGGCCGCCGCGCGCGCGCCGCCGTGCACCTTGCGAAGCTGGCCAGCATTGGCCAAAACCGTTAGGTCACGCCGTATGGTTTCGCTTGACGTGCCAAATTTCGCGGCGAGCAGCTCAACACTGACCTCACCACGCTTTGTTACAAGCTCATGAATGCCCGCTTGCCGAAGGCTGGGGCTGACGTGTTTGCGCTTACCTGTCATGGCAATAAATACTCATCCAATTCACTCACACCTCCAATTGCCCGTTTTGTCATTTAGCACCGTAACCTGTTGTTATATAATTAGTTTACTTTACATTCTCTAAAATGGAAAACGCCCATATCAACAATACTACAAGATTCACCCTTGTCAACATATTCGGATTGCCGTTATATCCCATCCAAATGCCCCTATCTTTTTGACTGAAAGCGCCCCATGCCCTCTGGCCCCAAAAACGCTGATCTATATGATGTTGCCATTATTGGCGCGGGGGTTGTGGGCTGTGCCATGGCGCGGCGGTTTACGCTGGATGGCGCGCGGGTTGTGGTGCTGGAAAAGGCGGCGGAGGTGCTGGACGGAGCGTCCAAAGCCAACAGCGCCATTTTGCATACGGGGTTTGATGCCCCCCCCGGCTCGGTGGAGCAAAAATGCATTGCAGATGGCTACCGCGAGTATCTTGAGATCCGCCAAAGCCTCGGCCTGCCGCTCTTGAAAACCGGTGCCATGGTGCTGGCATGGGATGACGAACAGCTGGCGCAGCTGCCGGAACTGGTAAAAAAGGCGCATAAAAACGGCGTGGCAGATGTGGCGTTGCTTTCGCGCGCTGAAATCTTGGCGCAAGAGCCGCATTTATCCGACACCGTTAAGGGCGGCTTCACAGTGCCGGGTGAGTATTTGATAGACCCGTGGGCCTCGGCCCATGCTTACATTTTGCAAGCCATGGCCAACGGGGCTGAACTGAGGCGCAACTGCGAGGTGCTATCCGGGCAGTATGACAGCGTTTGGCAGTTGGAAACCAGCCAAGGCAGCGTGCAAGCCAAGCAGGTGATAAACTGCGCGGGGCTTTATGGGGACATCATCGACCAGCGCCTGCTGGGCAGCCGCAGCTTTACCATTAAGCCGCGCAAAGGGCAGTTTGTGGTGTTTGATAAGCCAGCCTCAAGCCTCGCCAGCGCCGTTATTTTGCCCGTGCCAACCAAAACCACCAAAGGCGTGGTGATTTTCCGGACTATATTCGGCAACATCGCCGTAGGCCCCACGGCGGAGGAGCAAGAAAGCCGCACAGATGCCAGCACCGAGGCGGCAACGCTGGCCGAGCTGCGCCGAAAGGGTATCGAAATGCTGCCAGAGCTGGCCAATTACGAGATCACCACGGTTTATGCCGGCTTGCGCCCCGCCACCGAGTTTCAAGATTACCAAATCAGCCAGACCGAGGCAAAAAATTATATCACGGTGGGCGGTATTCGCTCCACCGGCCTAAGCGCAGCGCTCGGCATTGCGCGGCATGTGGTGGGGCTGAATGCCCGTGCAGGTTTCAGCGGCGCACCGATCGAAAACCCGATATGCCCCGCGCCGGATCGCCTGTCAAATTACCACCCGCGTGATTGGGAAACCCCTAATCATGGCGGCATTATTTGCCATTGTGAACTGGTGACAAAACGCGAAATTTTGGCCGCCCTTAACGGCCCGATGCCGCCCACCACTTTGCAGGGGTTAAAGCGGCGCACGCGGGTGTGCATGGGGCGCTGCCAAGGGTTTTATTGCACGGGGCCGCTGGCCACGCTGACCGAAGGCCGCCTTAGCCCCGCCATTGGAGAAGCCAATGAATAGCCAGAGTTGCAACATCGCCATTGTGGGTGGCGGCACCGCAGGGCTGGCGCTGGCCACCGAGCTAAAGCGCCTTGGCGTTGAAGGCGTAACCGTGCTGGAGCGCGAGCCTGAAGCGGGCGGCGTGCCGCGCCATTGTGGCCACTACCCCTTTGGGGTGCGCGAGCTAAAGCGTGTGCTTAAGGGGCCAGATTATGCCCGCGCGCTGGTGAAAAATGCCCGCGCCGCAGGGGTGGATATTCGCACGGGGGCGACCGTGACCCAGCTGCACCCGAATGCGCGGCTGAGCTTGAACACGCCCGAGGGCGATTATGAGCTTCAGGCCCAACGCGTTGTGCTCTGCACGGGGGTGCGCGAAAGCAGCCGTGCGCAGCGTTTTATCGGCGGCCAGCGGCCCATGGGGGTGCTCACCACAGGCGCGCTGCAATCCATGGTTTTTCTGAACCAAAAGCGGCCTTTCCGCCGCCCCGTTATCATCGGCACCGAGCTGGTTTCTTTCTCCGCGATCATGACCTGCCGCCATATGGGCATCCGCCCGCAGGCGATGCTGGAGGAAAATAACCGCGTAACCGTGCGGCAAATTATGCGGCCTTTTCCGGCGCTCAAGGGCGTGCCCATTCGGTTTAATGCGCAAAACATTCGGATACTTGGCGATAAAACCGTGGAAGCGGTTGCGTATAGCGATGCCGCAGGCCAGCACCGCATCGAGGCCGACGGGGTGATCATCTCGGGCCAGTTCCGCCCAGAATCCGCCCTGCTCCATGCCAGCCACTTGGAGGTGGACCCCGCCACAGGCGGCCCAAGCATAGACCAATATGGCCGCGCCAGCGACGCGAGCTATTTTTGCACTGGCAACCTGCTGCGCCCCGTTGAAACCTCCTCTTGGTGCTGGCATGAGGCCGTAGAAACCGCAAGCCGGATAGCCCAAGACCTTACCGCGCCCATTGGCGGCACTGAAAGCATTGCCCTTTGCGCAGCTGATCCTGCCATCAAGTTTGTTGTGCCACAACGGCTGGTAAAATCAGAGGCCCCGGGCGCGATGACACAAATGCAGCTCCGCCTTGCTCAACCCGCCAGCGGGTATTTATCGGCCATCTCCGGCGGCCAAACCCTGTGGGGAGGTTTTCTGGCCTCCCGCCCCGAGCGCCGCGTGCTGGCCCCGCTAAAACCACTCTTGAAGCCTACGCTCACCGCGCCGGTAGAAATGCATATTCTAGGCGGTTGAACCTCGCCAACCCTAGGGGAGCACTGGGTTTCCTTATGTCTGGACCTGTCGCGAAATTGAGCAGCTCCCCCGGTAATCCCCCCGAAAATCAGTGGTGCTCACGAGTAGAATTTTCTTGGCATATTTAACTGCGGAGATTCTTGATGAAGAAAGCACGATATGGTGACGCCACAGATTGTGGGTATTTTGAAGCAAGC
>WTAL01000265.1 GCA_013139635.1 Paracoccaceae bacterium | reverse complement strand
GCTTGCTTCAAAATACCCACAATCTGTGGCGTCACCATATCGTGCTTTCTTCATCAAGAATCTCCGCAGTTAAATATGCCAAGAAAATTCTACTCGTGAGCACCACTGATTTTCGGGGGGATTACCGTGCTAACCAGTTTTGGATTTACCGCGCTGTGCAAAGGAACGCGCAGGCATGTCTGCGCTTATTTTTCAAGGGAGGCTTTCCAATTTATGTGAACAAGATTGGAACGAAAAAACCTGTGTGGCGGCTGGTTGCCAAACTCATCACAAACCAAAGAATTCTACATTGATACAGTGCTCAACTAGGCTATTGAATATGCCGCGATGCGGCTATTATCCAACGCAAGTTTAAGGGTATAAATTGCTGCATCCCTCCCCGTCATCTACCTCAAACGTCGTTATGGATAAGGAAAACTAAACCATGCAACATCACAGATTTACGTTTAGAACTTGGAAAAAAGGCACAATCATGATTTGTACGTGCATCGTGTTATGAATGATGATGCAGGCAATGAGTCACAGGTCGTAAACGCGCCGGTCTCATCCGCTATTTTGAACATCCTATGTGGCTCTTATCAGAAGTGTTTTTTCGAGGGCTTGTTGGGACAAGAAAAATGTCTTTGCAGGTGCCAAATTAACCGTATGGTGTCAGACTCATACATCAGCTTACACCGCGATACAGATTCTAACCCAGATTACAACGTAGCAATTGTCGCCCAACTTGGCGGGGAATTTTGTTCCATCCAGAAGGCCAAGGCCCAATCGTGGTTAGGCCAACCTTTTGGTCTGTCGTCGTAAGCCGCTGCGAAATACCTCACAAAGTCAAAAAGCTAACGTCCGACGAGCCTTCGTCCTTGGTTTACTTTTATTCTGACAACTATGCAGGCAACACTCGGGAAATCAGTTGAGTAAATGGTAGATAGAGGTGGTTGATCGGGGGCATGAACTCAGCAAGGTTGCTGGCCGTCTAGGGATCAGCACGAAGTCGCTTTATACATTGAGGGCGCGGTTTCGAATCCCGACTGAATACGCGCCCACGAAAACGCTTGGCTATAATACCCCAGCCTACAGATTGGCCGAAATGTAGCGATGATCAGTTGAATGCACAGAACGAAGCCGACCTTGAAGTTTTCGAGGGCATGGGCCTAATTGGCTGTCTACTGAACTACCTATAATGTAGGATTAGCCAATAACGTTGACACCAAAATAGAGGAATGCCATTGGTCGTTTCCGCAAGAAAAAAATCGCCGGCCAATACGTTCAGCTTGAACCTTTGTCACTCGATTATCATGCAAATCTATGGGCCTTGGCAAAAGCAGCACCAGAGAGTTTCACCTGTCTGAGCTATGGTCCCTTTGGTGATCCCAAGGCGCTGACTGACCTTTTGGCAGATCTATCTTCAAGATCAAGCCAGCCTTTCTGGGCCGTAATCAGGCACGATGGTGCTGCGCAAGGCTGGCTATCAATTTGTGATGTTTATCAAATGATAAAGCGTATGAAATCGGAAGCATTTGGTTCGCCCCAGCATTGCAAGGCACCCGAGAAGCAAGAGAGGCTATCTTTCTCTTGATGTGTCTGAGAATGGACTCGCTCAAATATGAAAGGCTCGTTTGGAGATGTCAGGCTCAAAACAAAGCTTCGCTTCAAGCCGCAAAAATCTTGGCTTCCAACATGAAGGAACCTGGCCTAGTCCAGCGGCGATAAATGGGTAGCAACGCGATATCGCATGGTTTTCAATCCTACGAGACGAATAGCCCATACGCCGCAGTGCATTCGAGAACTGGCGCGCAAGTAACACTTTTGATGGGCCCGGGCACCAAAGGCCTCAGCTTCAAGGTTTGCTGTGCGAACGGTCCAAAACCTGAACGCATAAAAAAAACGCGCCAAGAGTGGCGCGTTTTAAAAGCTATAGTTTAGCGCTTAAGCCAGCGGATCAGGGCCGAAATCATTATCTCCGTCTGTGCCTTTGCTTATAAAGAAATATAGCAGTATAAATATGCCGATCAGCGGAATAAGCGCTATCCAATACCACCAGCCAGAGCGGCCGGTATCATGCAAGCGGCGCACCATTACAGATATGTTTGGCAGGAATGTTATCAAAATAAAGACAACTAAAAGAATGAGAGGCACGATTGGGAAACCCATACCCATTCCTGGCTCATAAGGCGTTCCGCTCTGCGCAGCGGCCATCATGCCCGAGGTGTCAACCATCGTAAACATCAGCCCTTGCAATACTGCTGTTACAAGCCAGATAAATAGCATAAAGAACCAAAATTCAGAACGGGGCGCACGCCCTGCAAACGTGACGTATTTGCCAAAGCAAGATTTTATTGAATCCATAAAAGACATATTATTTTCCTAATTAGTTACTAATTTTGCAACCATAGGGGGTTTCTCGTTTTCAATCAACATATTGTTAATGTTTTCATACAAATACTGCATACTGCTTCTTTTTTGCGCAGGCTGGCAGGGGCGAAGCCGCCCCTGCCATTTTCACTTTTCTTTGCGAACACCTTTAAAGGGCGCTTTGCTGGAGGTTTTAACATCCATAAACTTCCCCGTTTTGGTATCACGCTTAACGTAATGCCCAGAAGGGGTTTTGGTTTGCGAACGCCCGCGCACCGCGCCATTGCGATGCCCGTCTCCGGTGGGTGGGTTGGTAGCCATATCTCAAACCTCCATCACGTTGTATGACAGGGATTTGAGCAATGGTAACAACCATTTGCAGTCGGGTAGATTACCTTTGCAGCCCTTACAGCACTATGGCAGTCAAAGTGGTTTCCCAAAGGAAGCCGATTGTGGAGAAGCGCAGGCGTGGGGCAATATTCATAAGTATGAACCTCATGATCACCATTGGGCTGCGCGTTTTTATTCACGTAGAATGCGGGCATTTGCTCGCTCCTTTATCAAAAAATTGCTTGAATAAGGCCCAAAATAATGTGAGAATCCCTTTGTTGAGGAGAGAGTTCTTCACGGCTTTCAGGCCTTGAAGTGCGCTATCTATAATCGGGAAATCAGGTCGCTCTGCGATCTGATTTTCTCGTTTTAGGCCCTTTACCTTAGGATAGTCACATTCGGCTGGGCCACATCATCTTCTCATTTAAGCCTCTGCTCATCTATATCTTGTGAGTAGCATAACACAAATTCTGTGTAACGCGCGCCTGTGAATTGTGGGGATAACGCAATTAGGTGTATTGTATCTGATTTTACATAGTATTGTTATAAATCAATCGGTTATACAATAATAACCAATTGATTTTTGTAAGGAAGCACAAATGATGAACATTTAGTTCTAGCGTAAGATCAGGACTCCAGCAATTACGGGGGCTCTCAAAGCGAGGGTGATTCGCTCGCCGCAAGGCAGAAAAAGCTGCTGGGCTTCAACCCTTTTTCAACACCCGCCGCCCAAGCAGCTCGGCGATTTGCACCGCATTCAGCGCCGCGCCTTTGCGCAGGTTGTCAGACACACACCACAGGTTTAGGCCGTTTTCAACCGTTGGGTCTTGCCGGATGCGGCTGATAAAGGTCGCGTATTCACCGACGCATTCAACGGGGGTCGTATAGCCGCCGTCTTCGCGCTTATCGACCACCAAAATCCCCGGGGCTTCACGCAAAATATCCCGCGCTTCATCCTCGTCCAAGAACTCCTCAAACTCGATATTTACCGCTTCGGAGTGACCCACAAAAACCGGAACGCGCACGCAAGTCGCCGTCACCTTGATCGCCGGATCAATGATCTTTTTGGTCTCGGCCACCATTTTCCACTCTTCTTTAGTCTCGCCGCTATCCATAAACTTATCAATATGCGGAATCACGTTAAACGCGATCTGCTTGGTGAAAATCTTGGCGCTGCGCTCTTGGCCCGGCACATACATGCCTTTGGTTTGCATCCAAAGCTCGTCCATCGCGGCCGTGCCACCACCAGAAACCGACTGGTAAGTGGACACAACCACCCGCTTAATCGTCGCGCGGTCATGCAGCGGCTTAAGCGCCACCACCATTTGCGCGGTTGAGCAATTTGGGTTGGCGATGATATTTTTATTCTTATACATGCCGATATCTTCGGGGTTTACCTCCGGCACGATCAGCGGAATATCGGGGTGGTAGCGGTAGAGCGACGAGTTATCAATCACCACACAGCCCGCCTTGGCGGCGATGGGCGCATACTTCGCAGTCGGCTCCGAGCCAATGGCAAAAAGTGCCATATCCCAGCCCGTAAAATCAAAGGTATCGAGGTCGTCGGTTTTCAGCGTGCGCTCACCAAAAGAGCATTCCGTACCCAGCGAGCGACGGCTTGCCAGCACGGCAATCTCGTCAATCGGGAACTCGCGTTCTTCCAGAATATTCAGCATTTCACGGCCCACATTACCTGTGGCGCCAACAACAACAATTCGGTAACCCATGTGATTTCTCCAATTAGGGGTTAAGCATGGGGTGCTTAGCCTTTTAGACGCTGGATTAAAAGCAAGATATTGTGCGTGATTGTATCACACCTAATTTAGGCGTGAGGAATTTGGCTAACGGGGCGTATATCCTACCGGATGGGAAATGGATAAAAACTGTAATATGTCCGGTTCAAGCCCGAAGCGGGCTCCAACCAAATGGAGCATTTTCTAATCACCATTCTTTATGTTACTATTCTTCTAGTGCCATAGCTGGCATGCACACATGAAGGAGCAGCGAGATGTTTGGATTGGGGTCACCCTCGGCAAAGAAGCTGGCGGGAAGAATAGCGAGGCAAATTGTAGGCTTTCAATCAGTCATGTTCAGGTTGTCCTACGAGCAACTTGATATTCCCAAGCGCGATATTAGTAAGATCGAGATTACTTATTACTCTATGTCCCTTGTTTCCCTCAGCGTGCTATTTCTCTCGAAGTATAAAAATAAGCTAAAAGCGGTCGAACAGGCTCAACTCGACGTACTGAAAGCTAGTCTGGCAAACTCCGGGTCGGAATTGAATCTTGATGCGGCAATCTCGCAATATCAAACGAGGTTCTCCCAATATAAGAATGTGTTTGACGACCTTGTGAATGGAGATCTGCGAGAACCCGAAATGATCCTCGCAACGCTTTTTACTAACAACGTTTCCCAAGGAAAATCGGCCATGCCCGACTATCTCGCGGCGCACTCAATTTTCGCGCAAGGAGTAAACGACAACCTTGACTTCGCAAAGAATATGCTTTGACCGCACCCTATGTGGTTACCGCTCTAACTCAAGTGCCGCAGAAGGTGGCTAATACGCGCTCTTCTTCGGTTGGTGGGGTTTCATATTCAGCGTTTTCGGGTTGCTCTTTAAATGGGTTGGCAAGCACCGCGTGCAGCTTTTCGAACGAGGCAAAATCGCCTTGTTCGGCAGCACTTAGAGCGGCTTCTACGCGGTGATTACGCGGGATGAACACGGGGTTTACGGCTTTCATATCAGTGGTTGGCGATTTCCGCAGGTGCCATTCGGCCAGCCATGCTTCCGCCGTGGCGGGGGATTCAAACAGGCCTCCGATTTCTTGCCCATAGGCGAGCCGCCGGAAAAACAGCGTGAAATCGACGCCCTCGTCGGCCATCATTTTTAGGGTTGCGACGATGAAATCCACATCCTGCGCTGCCAGACCAAGCTTGGCGGTGAAAATGCGGGTGAATTCGGCAGCGTAGATATCATCAAACCGCCCGAGGCTGGCCTCTAGTTTTTCAACCGCCCCCACCAACGGCGTCAGCGTTTGCGCCAGCTGCGAAAGGTTCCACAGCGCGATTTTGGGTTGGTTAGCATAGGCATAGCGGCCTTGGCGATCAATCGAGCTAAACACGGTTTCGGGGTGGTAGGCGTCCATAAAGGCGCAGGGGCCGTAATCAATGGTTTCGCCGGAAATGGACGAATTATCAGTGTTCATCACCCCGTGGATAAAGCCCAGCCCCATCCATTTGGCAATGAGCTTGGCTTGGGCCGCAACCACGGCATCCAGCAGGCCCAGTGGCCCCTCGACTTCGGGGTAATGCCGCGCGCGGGCATACTCGGCCAGCGTTTCCAGCGCCGCTTTATCTTGCCGTGCATAGTGAAACTGAAAGCTGCCCACACGCAGGTGGCTATGCGCAACCCGCGTCAGTACGGCCCCCGGCAAAGGTGTTTCCCGCTGCACCGGCTCGCCGGTGGTTACCGCTGCCAAGGCCCGCGTGGTGGGCACACCAAGCGCATACATTGCCTCACTCACAAGGTATTCCCGCAGCACCGACCCAATGGCCGCGCGACCATCGCCCCCGCGAGAGAAATATGTGCGGCCAGCGCCTTTAAGTTGGATATCTCGCCGGATGCCATCTGGCCCAACCACCTCGCCGAGCAA
>WTAL01000086.1 GCA_013139635.1 Paracoccaceae bacterium | reverse complement strand
CTTGCACCGAAATGCCGATTTGCCCGAGGTGGTCGGCATCAGCCGGGGCGGCAAACAGGCGGGCGGGCTTAGTTTGGTCGCTATATTTGATCGCGTTTTCCAGCAGGTTCACCAGCACCTGCAAAAGTTGGTCATGGTCGCCACGAATGGGCGGAACTTCTTCGGCTAGCTCTGAAATCACGCTGGTGTCAAGCCGCTCAGCCAAGGGCTGCACGGCGGCAATGGCCTCAGAGGCCAAGGCGGGCAGGGCGCAAGGGGTTTGCGGGCGGTTATGTTCCTCAATCTCAATTTTATTAAGCGACATCAGGTCATTAACAAGGTTTTGCATCCGCCCGGCCTGCTTGGCCATAATCTCCAAAAACCGCACACGGGCCTCTGGGTCATCCTTGGCGTGGCCTTGCAGGGTTTCGATGTAGCCCAGAATCGTCGCCAGCGGGGTGCGCAGCTCGTGGCTCACATTAGCAATGAAATCAGAGCGCATTTGCTCGGATTTTAGCATCGTCGTGCGCTCCTCAATCGCGGCAATCACCCGAATGGATTTCCCAAATTCAGACCCCGCAGGCAACAAGCCGATATGCGCCACAAAAAACCGCTCCGGCCCCTCTGTCAGGCTAAACCGCACCTTGCCGGTTTTGCCGCTTTCAATCGCCGCCTGCACGGCTTTGGTAAACTTCGGCGCGTCCAGCGTTTCGGAAAAATGTTGGCGGATAATTAGATCGGGCAGCAAATCATAAGCAAACTGGTTGGCATAGGCCACGCGGCCCTTACGCGTAATCACCAACAGCGGCAGCGGCATTTGCTCCAGCATGGCGGCACCAATACCACTGGCAAGGTGTGGGGTTGGCTCCAACGGCAGGTGGGCAGACTGCATAATGGCATCCGAATAGCGGATATCATCTAGATAAAGCCCGCGCGGCGGGGCGATAGGGGCGCTAGGCCCAAGGGCGCGGGTCTCTAGCACCTCGCGCATAATTTCGGGTGGGTGAATGCCCGCGCCAATGCGCTCCAGCAAGGCGACAATGCGTCTGATTTGCTCGGGGGCAAACGAAGGCGCGCGAAAGTGCAGCCGCGTTTCGGTGCCGCTGGAATGGGCTGAGCTTTCAATCCGCAGCTCAGAAAGTCGCGCGGGGCAGGGGCCAGTGCAAAAGCTGCTGAAATCATGCTTGCCTATAAGGTAGTGCGCCGCCTCGCGCATGGCGCGGATATCGAGCGGGTGATCAATGCGCCACATCGTGCCCTTATTAAAGGTCAGCGTGGCGCGGCGGGAAAACAGCCGATAGGTATAGTGTCGCTCAAGCGCGTCGCTGGCGTCAAAATCCTCAGGCACCGCGCTGGCCCCCACAATCGCAAGGGCAGAGCCATGCAGTATTTGGCTAAGATCTGCCTTAAGCGTCAGTGGGTTGTGCTCCCCTGCCAAATCCAGATGCACGATCTGGCTGCTGGCATGCACCCCCGGCTCGGTTTCTTCGGCAACGGTGAGGTTGCTGGCGGGGGTTTTGTTTTTAGCAAATGCCGCCTCAAGCGCCGCACGTAGTTCGGGCCAGCCCTCAAAGCGGCTGCCGTCATACTCAAGTTTGAACGTAAAGCGGGGCATTTCTAGGGTTTTACGCTGATTTTACTTGCGGTCAAGGCCAAAACGAATCATGATTCGGGGGCTGAATGCTTCAAAATTTCTGATATTACAAGAAAACCGGAAAAAAATGCCCCCAAAAGCCACTTACTATATGTTGTGGCCTTTCTCCTGTAATTTGCAACAAGATGTGGTTTTAGGGTGTTTCTTAGGGCGTATAGATTTTCAGATTGAGCCTTGGTGGCTTTTCGGGGTAAATTAGGGTATTGCTAGGCATGTGCCGCCATGCTATCCAGATTGCACGGAAGAAACGGTTTTATGATAAAGCACTAAAAAAATTTAGGCAGGTTCATACAGGCAGCCGCTTTCCTCCCGCACAGCAAAAAGATCCGACGCGAAACGAGCAGAAACAGATTTACGCAGTTGGGCATACCCGAACGGGACAGAAGCGGATCGTGTTGGGCAGACACGGTCCGTACCTCGTTTTGAGGGCAGAAAACAGGAGTAGGCAGGTGGAGCTAGGTTTCTTTGACCAGCTGACCAGTAAGGTCGATAAGAAGGGGCGGGTATCTTTACCCGCCGCTCATCGTGCCGTGCTTGCCTCCGAGGACCCAGATTGCATTGATAGCAAAAACCCGCAGATGGTTTTGGTGCATTCCAAATCCCACGAGCATTGCGCGCGGGGCTTTACGCTGAAGGCGTATAAGAAGATCCGCAAGAAGATCTCCAAAATGGAGTATGGCGACGATAAAGACGACGCCTCCAAGGCGCTTATTCAGGCTGCCACGCTGGTGCAGATGGATGATAACGGCCGGATGATTATCCGTAAGGATATTCGTGAGCGCTTTAACATAGGTGATAACGCGGTGTTTGTTGGCTCTGATGATCATCTGCAAATCTGGGATCACAATATTTATTATAGCAGCCTTGAAGATGACGGCGAAGGCAAGAACCCGTTCATCCTGCTTAACCCTCGCAATAAGGCATAGCGATGCTAGCGGACCCGCATATTCCGGTGCTGCTCCAGCCAATTCTGGCCCAATGCGCGCCGGTTGAGGGCGTGTGGCTTGATGGCACTTATGGTTTTGGCGGTTATAGCCGCGGCTTGCTCGGGGCAGGGGCCGCGCGTGTAATCGGTGTTGACCAAGACCCAGACGTGATTGCGCAGGCTGAACTGCCAAAGGGCATTGAGCTTATTCAAGGTCGCTTTGGCGAGTTGGATACGCTGGCCGATGTGCCGCTTGATGGCGTGGTGCTTGATATCGGCGTGTCATCCATGCAGATTGACCAAAGCGCGCGGGGGTTTTCCTTTATGCGCGACGGGCCGCTGGATATGCGGATGTCCCAAAGCGGGCCATCGGCGGCGGATATCGTGAACCGTGGCGACGAAGAATTTATAGCCGACATCCTTTTTCGCTTCGGCGAAGAGCGCAAATCCCGCCGGATTGCGCGGGGCATTGTGGCAGCGCGAAACGATGCGCCGATCACTACCACCCTGCAACTGGCTGATATCATCAAGAAAAACCTGCCATACCCCAAGCCTAACCAGCCCCATCCCGCCACCCGCAGCTTCCAAGCCCTGCGCATTGCGGTGAATGACGAGCTGGGCGAGCTGGCCCGTGGGCTTGTCGCGGCAGAGGCGGCTTTGAAGCCCGGCGGCTTGCTGGTGGTGGTCACGTTTCACTCACTTGAAGACCGTATGGTCAAGCGCTTCATGCAAATCCGCTCGGGCAACGCGCCGCGCGCCAACCGTTATGCGCCTGAAACCGAGGCTGATGCCGCCCGTTTTGAGCGGGTCACGCGCAAGGCGATTGAGGCCGATAGTGACGAATGCGCCGCCAACCCCCGCGCCCGCTCCGCCCGCCTGCGCATTGCGCGGCGGTTAGACGCCCCTGCGGCCTATACCGACCCCGCCGATATCGGCATGCCAGCCATCGACCTCAGCAAAGGAGGCATATTATGAAAACATTCCTCTATCTCCTTGCCGGAGTGCTTGTCGTGTTTGCCGCCAGCTGGACCTATAAGGTGAATTATCAGGTGCAAGAGGCCGAGGACCGCGTTTCAAGCCTACAACGCCAGATCAACCGCGAGCGCAGTGCGATTGCGGTTTTGGGGGCCGAATGGGCCTACCTAAACCGCCCCGAACGCCTGCGGGCGCTGTCTGAAACCTATTACACCGAGCTGCGCCTAATGCCGATAGATGCCTCGCATTTTGCGGACATCAATGAAGTGCCGATGCCGCTGGATGAAATCGGTAGCGCCGTGCAGCAGATCGTGGCGAGGACCAACTAGTGGATATCCGCCGCCCCCTCCGCCCTCTGCCGCGCATTCTGAAAGCCCGCGCAAAAGGCGAAGACCCTGACCTCGTGGAAGCCGAAGAACGCGCCGCCCGCCTGCGCAAGCAACGTTCGCGTGAAAAGCGCCGCGCCGAGCTGCGCCTTGGGCTTATGGCCACCGCCTTTGGCCTCGCCTTTCTGGCGGTCGGCGGTAAAATGGGCATGGTCGCGATGGCTGAGCCAGAAGAGCCCCGCGCCCGCAGCTACTCGGCTGCCATCATCAATTCCCGCGCCAATATCGTGGACCGTAACGGGGCTATTTTGGCCACGAACCTGCGCACTGCCTCGCTTTACGCCACCCCGCAAGATATGGCCGATCCACTCAACGCGGTTGACGGCCTGATGGCCATTTTCCCCGATCTAGACGCCGACCGCCTGCTGCGAGATTTCACCGGCAACCGCAAGTTCGTATGGGTTAAGCGCAAGCTTTCCCCCGAGCAGCAACAAGCCGTGCTCGACCTTGGTGAGCCCGGCCTAAAGGTTGGCCCACGAGAGCTGCGGCTCTACCCCAACGGCGCGTTTGCCGCGCATATTCTGGGTGGCTCTCGCTTCGGCATTGAGGGCGTGCGCTCGGCTGAGCTTGTAGGGACGGCGGGCGTAGAGCTTGAGTTTGACGAATACCTCCGCGACCCCGCCAATGATGGCCACCCGCTTCAGCTTTCCATTGACCTAACCGTGCAATCCGCCATGCGGCAGGTGCTTGAGGGCGGTATGCAGCTGATGAACGCCAAAGCCGCCACCGGTGTGCTTATGGAGGCCAACACGGGCCGCATTATCTCCATGGTGTCTCTGCCGGATTTTGACCCAAACCACCGCCCCCGCCCGCCCGTTAGCGGAGACCCCGCCGATAGCCCGATTTTTAACCGCGCCGCCCAAGGCACCTATGAGCTTGGCTCCACCTTCAAGATATTCACCGCCGCGCAAGCGATGGAAAGCGGCGTGGCCAACCCTGATACTATGATCAATACGCGTGGGCCTCTTCGCTGGCGTAGCTTCACGATCAATGATTTTCATGATTACGGCGCGCGCCTTAGCCTGCGTGATGTGATCGTGCATTCCTCCAATATCGGCGTGGCCCGCTTGGCCGCCAGCATGGGGGGGGAGGCCCAGCAGGCCTTCCTTGGCCAGCTCGGTTTGCTTGAGAAGCTGCCGCTAGAGCTGCCCGAGGTCCGTCGCTCGGCCCCGCTTTTGCCCCGTCGTTGGTCTGAAATCAGCACCATGACAATCGCTTACGGCCAAGGCATTGCCGTAACGCCGGTTCACCTTGCCGCCGCCTACGCGGCCATGGTCAATGGCGGGCTGCGGGTGCAGCCAACCTTGCTGAATGATGTGGTGCTTCCCACGGAAGACGACCGCGTGATCTCCGAAAGCACGTCCTACGCGCTGCGCGATATGCTGCGGCAAGTGGTGGTGCGCGGCACGGCCTCCTTGGGTGAAGTTGAGGGCTATGACGTGGGTGGCAAAACCGGCTCTGCCGATAAGCCCAACCCGCAAGGGGCCTATTATGAGGATAAAGTCATTGGCACCTTTGCCGCCGCTTTTCCGATGAGCAACCCGCAATATGTGTTGGTGGTTTCAATGGATGAGCCAAATATCGACGTGCTGGGTGAAGAACGCCGCACCGCCGGTTGGACCGCCGTTCCGGTCTCAGCCGAAATTATCCGCCGCATCGCGCCTTTGTTGGGCTTGCGCCCGAATGCCGGAAATGAAACACCTCAAGCTCCGATTCTTCTGAGCAGCAACTGAGGGCACCATGGCCAAAACGCTTACCGAACTGGGGTTAGAACGGCGGGTGAGCCGCGCAGGCCAGTGGCAAGCCGAGCCCGCCTTTGAGGGCCTGTGTGTAGATAGCCGCGACACCCTCGATGGCTTCCTGTTTTGCGCCATGCCGGGGGTAAATGCCCACGGCGCGGAGTTTGCGAAATTCGCGTTGCGCATGGGGGCAACGGGTGTGCTGACCGATGCCGCAGGATTGGAAATCCTCGGTAATCCAGATTATCCCGTGCTGCTGGCCGACGACCCCCGCGCCGCCCTCAGCGTTGCGGCTGCGCACTTTCACAAAGGCCAACCCCGCCATATGGTCACCATCACGGGCACCAACGGCAAAACGTCCGTCGCCAATTTCCACCGCCAAATTCTTGAGCATCTAGGCCGCGCGGCAGTTAATTTCGGCACCGTGGGGGTTGAGGGGGCCGTGAGCGCCAAGCTCAATCACACGACGCCCGAGCCAATAACGCTGCATAAGCTTCTCGCCAGCCTCGAAGACCAAGGCGTGACCCACGCCGCGATGGAGGCCTCAAGTCACGGCCTTGAGCAACGCCGCCTTGATGGCGTTACGCTGGAGGCCGCCGCCTTCACTAATCTTTCCCGAGACCATCTCGACTACCACAACACCTTTGGTGACTATTTCGCCGCCAAAGCAGGCCTGTTTGAGCGGGTTTTGCCCGTGGGGGCCACGGCTGTTATCAACATGGATGATAGCTTTGGCCCGACAATCCGGCTTGTAGCCGAGGGTCGTGGCCAGCACGTCATCACCCTTGGCGAAGGGCAGGGCTGCGATATGCAAATTCTTAACCGCCGCTATGATAGTGACGGCCAGGACGTGCGCTTTAGCTGGCATGGCACGGTTTATACCACCCGCCTTAGCCTAATTGGCGGCTTTCAGGCCAGCAATGCGCTTATGGCCGCCGCGTTGGCGATTGCGATTGGCGAAGAGCCAGAGGCCGTGTTCAAAACCCTGCCAAACCTGCAAACCGTGCGTGGCCGGATGGAGCTTGCCGCCACCCGTAAAAATGGCGCCACCGTGTTTGTAGATTTCGCCCACACCCCCGAGGCGCTCGAAACCGCCCTGCAAGCCCTGCGCCCCCACGTGCTTGGCCGCCTCATCGTTGCCTTTGGCGCGGGCGGCGACCGAGACAAAGGCAAGCGCCCGCTGATGGGTGCCGCAGCTGCCGCTAATGCCGACGTGGTGTTCGTGACCGACGATAACCCCCGCACCGAAGACGCCGCCGCCATCCGCTCCGAGGTTCTGGCCGGCTGCCCCGAGGCGTCTGAGGTCGGAGACCGCGCCGAAGCTATCCTGCGCGCGGTAGACGCCCTGCAACCCGGTGATACCTTTCTTATCGCGGGAAAAGGCCACGAAAGCGGCCAAATTATCGGCACTGATGTATTCCCCTTTGATGACGCCGAGCAAGCCAGCGTGGCCGTGGCAGCACTTGAGGGGCTGCTATGAGCCTTTGGACCCGCGCTGAAGCCGTGGCCGCCACGGGCGGTGTTTGCGCTGTAGATTGGGCGGCAAACGGCTTGTCTATTGATACGCGAACACTTGAGACGGGCGACATTTTCGTGGCGCTTTCTGCTAGCCGCGACGGCCATGATTTTGTCGCCCAAGCGCTGGAAAAGGGCGCGGCGGCTGCGCTCGTTTCCCGCATTCCCGAAGATCTAGAAAATGCACCGCTTTTGCTGGTACCAGATGTTTTGAAGGGCCTAGAGGCGCTCGGCATAGCCGCCCGCGCTCGCACCAAGGCCCGTGTGATTGCCATTACCGGCTCTGTCGGCAAAACCGGCAGCAAAGAAATGCTGCGGGTGGCGCTGGAAGGGCAGGGCAACATCCATGTAGCCGAAAAAAGTTATAATAATCATGAAGGTGTGCCGCTTACGCTGGCGAGAATGCCAAGCGATACCGATATCGCCGTTATCGAAATTGGCATGAACCACCCCGGTGAAATTGCCCCTCTGGCGCGCATGGCCCGCCCTCATGTGGCGCTGATCACCACCGTGGCCCCTGTCCACCTTGCGGCCTTTAACAATGTTGAAGAGATCGCCGCCGAGAAGGCAGAAATATTCAAAGGCCTTGAGCCTAATGGCATTGCCATTCTAAACGCCGACCTTAATACTCTGCCAATTCTTACCAAAGCCGCCCCCGTGAACCCTCTGCTTTTTGGCCAAGCCAAAACCGCCGATTTCCAGCTACTCTCTTGTGATGTCGGCAATGGTGCCACCGTTGTGCGGGCCAGTAGCCCGCTGGGCGAGATTATGTTTAAGCTCGGCGGTGAAGGTGCGCACCTTGCGCAAAATGCCGTGGGCGTGCTGGCAGGGTTGCACGCGCTGAAGGCCGATTTAGGCCGCGCCACGCTGGCGCTGGCCAGTTGGCACCCGCCCGAGGGGCGGGGCGCGCGGCAAATAATTCCGCTAGGCCCCGAGGGGCTAGACGGCCATTTCACCCTGATAAACGAAAGTTATAACGCCAACCCCGCCAGCACCCGCGCCGCGCTGGAAACGCTGGCGCAGCAGGCGGGCCGTAAGGTGGCGATACTCGGCGACATGCTGGAGCTGGGCGAAACGGCTCCGGCACTTCACGGGGCGCTCGCGAAAATCGAAGGCATTGATATCATCCACACCGTTGGCCCGCTTATGGGTGATGTGCCATTTGAAACCCGAGGCCTTACGACGGAGATTTCCGAAGCCCTTGCCACCCAAATTGGCCGCCAAATTAGGGCAGGGGATGTGGTGATGGTTAAAGGCTCGCTCGGCATGGCCATGGCGAAAATCATTGACGCGCTGGTAAATTTAAGCGATGCGGAGAGCCAGCAAATTTCTGAGGGGAAGTTTTAGATGTTTTATATGTTGCCGGAATGGTTTGACGCCGGATTTTTTAACCTGTTCCAATATATCACCTTCCGCTCAGGCGGCGCGTTTTTTACCGCGCTGATATTCGGCTTTATGTTTGGCCGCCCGCTTATTAACCTTTTGCGTAGCAAGCAGGGCAAGGGCCAACCTATTCGCGATGATGGCCCACAAAGCCACATTTTGGAAAAAGCAGGCACGCCGACCATGGGCGGCGTGCTGATATTGGGGGCGATTTTGGTCTCCACGCTGCTTTGGGCGCGGCTTGATAATGGCTATGTGTGGCTGGTGCTGTTTGTGACTTATAGCTTTGGTTTGATTGGGTTTTGGGATGACTACCTGAAGGTTTCCAAGCAAAATCACAAAGGGGTTTCGGGCAAAATTCGCCTTGGGCTTGGGTTTATTGTGGCCGCGATTGCGGGCGTGTGGGTGATGTGGCTGCAATCGCCCGAGCTATCGGGCCAGCTGGCCTTTCCGATTTTCAAGGATTCGCTGCTAAACCTCAGCTATTTCTTTGTGCCTTTTGTGATGATCGTGATTGTTGGCTCAGCGAATGCTGTGAACTTCACCGATGGTCTTGATGGCTTGGCAGTGATGCCGGTGATGATCGCCGCTGGCAGCTTTGGCATAATCGCCTACCTTGTGGGGCGCACAGACTTTACCGAATATCTCGGCCTGCATTACGTGGCGGGCACGGGGGAACTCACCGTTTTCGTGGCGGCGCTCATAGGTGGGGGATTGGGCTTTCTGTGGTATAATGCGCCGCCCGCAGCGGTGTTTATGGGCGATACCGGCTCACTGGCTTTGGGCGGTGCGCTGGGGGCTATTGCGGTTTCTACCAAGCACGAGATTGTGCTTTCGATCATCGGTGGACTGTTTGTAGTGGAGCTGCTCAGCGTGGTTATTCAGGTGCTTTATTACAAAAAAACCGGCAAGCGAATATTTCTGATGGCGCCAATTCATCACCACTTTGAAAAGCTCGGCTGGGGCGAAAGCCAAATCGTGATCCGGTTTTGGATTATCTCGCTTATTTTGGCGCTGATTGGGCTGGCGACTCTGAAGCTGCGGTGAAAACTAGAATCCTTCGGGGCTAATCTTTCAACGCAAATCGACCCCTCCCGCCGGGCGTGGCCTCGCCGCGCTGAGACGAACGCATTTGTCGGGAGGCCTCAAGGGAATAGCAGTATCTGCGGCGGGGGCGCGCTTTTCCTAACGATATGATGAAGCATTCGCTACAAAGCACCGAAAGCTGTTTTGCTATGTGCTAGCGGCTTCCAATGCTCTGTTAGTTGAGGTAATGCTTTACGGGTGGCGGCATGTGGCACCATATGTTTTTTTGAGGAGCCTTCATGATTCCAGTTCAAGGATATTCCGGTAAACGTGTGGGGGTGCTCGGCCTTGGGCGCACAGGGTTGGCCACAGCGGCGGCGCTGCAAGCTGGGGGCGCAATGCCCGTTTGCTGGGATGATAACCCCGCCTCCCGCGCTTTGGCTGAGGTTGAGGGCTTTACGGTCGAAGACATTTCGCGCCCGCGCGAGGCTGCCGCGCTTGATCTCCTCATCACCTCCCCCGGTATTTCGCATCTTTACCCCGAGGCCCATAAAGCCATTCAGGCGGCGTGGGATGCAGGCGTGCCGGTAGATAATGATATCGGCTTGTTTTTCCAGTCCTTCGCTTCTGACGAGTGGGGCAGCTTTGACCGCTACCCCAAGGTGGTTTGCATTACCGGCTCCAACGGAAAGTCTACCACCTCGGCCTTGCTACACCACATTTTGCAACACGCCCAGCGGCCCAGCCAGCTTGGCGGCAACATTGGCAAAGCCGTGCTGAGCCTTGATGAAGCCGCTGACGGTGAGGTTGCCGTGATCGAGCTTTCGTCTTATCAGACCGACCTTGCCCGCACGCTCCAGCCGGATGTAGCGATTTTCCTGAACCTTTCGCCCGACCACCTAGACCGCCACGGCGGCGTGGGCGGCTATTTTGCCGCCAAAAAACGGTTGTTCACCCAAGGCCTGCCCGAACGGGCGATTATCGGGGTTGATGAGCCAGAGGGCCGCTTCCTCAGCAATGTTATCCGCGAGGGCGATAACGTGATCGAAATCAGCACCACCCGCCAACTTAAGGGCAAGGGTTGGAGCGTGTTTGTGCGTAAGGGCTTCCTTGTGGAGTGGCGCAAAGGGCGGCAAATGGCGGCGCTTGATATGCGTAAGTTGGAGGGCCTCCCCGGCGCGCATAACCAGCAAAATGCCTGTGCGGCCTATGCGGCGTGTCGGCACCTCGGGCTGGCCCCGAAAGTGATTGAGGCCGCGATGGCCAGCTATGGCGGCCTGCGGCACCGTTGCCAGCAGGTGGGTGAGACTAACGGCGTTAAGTTCATCAATAATTCTAAAGCCACCAACGCTGATTCTGCGGGCAAATCCTTGCTGGCGTTTGAAAATATCCTCTGGATAGCAGGCGGGCAAGCCAAAGAGGGCGGCATTGCAGGGTTGGAGTTCAGCGCCGTGAAAAAGGCCTATCTAATTGGTGAAGCGGCAGAGGATTTTGCCGCGCAGCTCGTTGAGACTCCGCACGTAATCTCCGGCACGCTAGACGAGGCTGTGGCCGCCGCCAAGGCCGATGCTCAGGCCGGAGATACCATCCTGCTGGCACCAGCCTGCGCCAGCTTTGACCAGTTCGAAAGCTTTGAGCATCGTGGTGAGGTTTTTGAGACACTGGTTAAGTGATCTGCAAGGCGGTGCCGCCTGCACTGCGATAGCTTAAGGGCGTGTGTGGATGAACGTATTCCGCACAGCGTGCGAAGGCCGTTTAAACCTTTGAGCAAGGCACAGATCAGCGACAATAATAGCGTTGGTGCCGCCAGCTCATATGCTCATCAAAGCATTAACCCAGGAAAACTCAAGGCTCTTGTTTGTAGTGAAATTCAAGGTTCCGCCGACGGTAACGGTATTACACCTCCCATTAATGAAACATACTGCGATATCGAGTTCTACCGCTATTGGCTCAACGCCAAATCCTTCCAAATCAAAACCCTGAGAGAAAAACGAGTTATCGAGGTTGGAATAGTTAGTTAGAGAGCGTTGAGGGGTTTGGACATCAGATCGGAATGTCACGCCGCTTGTTAAGCCTGTGGCTTTCAACCAAATAATCGTTGCGGAAATCATATCCAAATCATCGGCGGCGCTACTGACAAACAGGCGCGATGGCCGCTGTTGTTCCCATTGCTCGACAAACCCGTTGCTAACCTGTTCGAGGGTTGTTTCAATGCTTAAACCGACGTCAAAACCATCGGCGGTGTGACCAATTGGAGTGTACTCGTTTATACTAATAATCTGCGGGCCTGCACATTTGGCCACACCAAGAATGGTCAAAAACAGCAACGCTATGGACAGGTTTTTCATCTTCGTAGCTTTATCTGCGCCACGGCCAGCCCCAGCAATATAAGCCCCAGCGCCCAGATGAAGCTGCTTGGCAGCGCCTCGTTCAGCACCACAACGCCAATAAGCACTGCCCAAATAGGCACTTGGTAATTGACGAGCGAAAGAAACGGTGGGCCTGCGGTTTTTACGATGAAAACCAGCATGATTGTGGCCAGCGCGGTTGGAAATATTCCGAGATAAAGCATACCGGCCATAGCGGGCAGGGTCGGCGCTGAGGGCATACCCTCAACCGCCAGCGCTATCGGCAGGGCCACCAGCGAGCCCATAATCAGGGCTGCCGCTGAAAAGGCCATGGCCTCCCCTTGGGGGGCTAGCCGCGTGATGATTGAGCCAACAGCATAGCACATACTGGCGACCACACAGGCTATGCGGGCAACATTTTCAATATCGCCACCACCGGATTGCATTATCCGTGCGGGGCCGATCAGCACAATGACACCTATAAACCCTATGCCAAAGCCTAGGGCTTTGATCCGCGTTAATCGCATCCCCGGAATTAGGAAATGTGATAACGGCAATACCAGCAAAGGCACCACCGCCATGGTTATGCCTGCATAGCCCGAGGTTACATGCTGCTGGCCCCAGCTGAGCAGCGTAAACGGAATCGCGTTAGAAAACAGCCCCATCCCAAAGGCAAAAACCCATGTGCGCTTGTCCTTCGGCAGGCCAATGCCCATGGCATAGCTCACTCCTGTTAAAATCACCGCTGCCAGCGCAATGCGCAGCGCGGCAATGGTAATGGGGGCAAAGCTTTCCAGCGCTTTTTCCACGCCCAAAAACGACGCGCCCCAGATCATGCCGAGGGAGAGGAGTAGTGTCCATTGCAGGAAGCCAGGGCGATACATTTCGAATCCTTTGCTAAAGTTCTGCGACGCTACCCCAGCACATTCCGAATGGAAATCTTTGATTCGTGATGAGGCTGTTCACGCAATTTGAATCCACATTATCACGCCTCATCGCTTTTCGATTTAGAGGCAATACCAGTCTTCCACATTTGTGGCGCTGGAATTTTCCTGCCTAAGGATTGGCAACTTATGCTTGATGTCACATGAAGCCATTTCTGCCACTAATTGCGCTTTACAATCAGAAGGAGGGTTTTTAACGTTTGCCAGATTGCCTTGATTGGGCGTAACTAGCATAGGTATTAATAAAATGTTCAGAAAAAAAATCGCTACCCTTTCTCTTGCTCTGGCTATGATGATAGGCGCGCCAACGGTAGCACCCGCTGCCGAGCAACTGGAAAGCGGCGTGTGGGTTGATACTTTTAGCACGTCCGGCTCAAGAACCGGGCGCATGGCCGTATTCTTTTTTGCTCGTGACAAAGATGGAAAAATGGAAGTTTGTGGCAACTATTATTTGTTTGGCACCGGGTCTGCGCACCGTTATCTTGTTCGCGCTTTAAACCGTTATCGCTTTTTCTATGATGGTAGCACATTGTTTACCAATGCATCTTTTCTCTGGCTGGCGCCTACAGAAGAGCAAATCGGGGAGCAAATTTTGTGCAAGCTTACTGACGAGCCTTTTGCGGAAAGTTCAAATTCTCGGTTGCAAGGGCGCATGCCATTTGCGCGGTAGGCTCGCTGCGGTTATCGACGGCATATGCAATTGCGTTTGCCGAAGGTGAAGTCCGCAAGCCCAAACAGAAGCCGCGCAATATGATGTTGCGCGGTTTTTTTGTGCCGATTCCTTTTCCGAAGCTGCCAATCTGGTTCCTGCGCGCGCCTAATGTTTCCGATCGGAAACAAAAACCGACATATTTTTGCCAAAACGCGACATTTTCCCCCTTGATTTGCAACCATGCTCTGCGGTATCAGCCCCGTGGGCAGGTTGTCGGAATAAGCGCGAGCGATGGCAGGCTCAAAAATATCGCGCTGATGTAGGAGCCATCTATGAGCCTCCCTTTAATGCCGCAGGTTAAGCCTGCGCGCCCTGAATTCTCATCTGGTCCATGCCCAAAACGCCCCGGCTATAGCTTTGAAGCTGTTGCCAAGCGTGCCTTTTTGGGCCGCTCACACCGTGCTGCCGCCCCCAAGGCGCAGCTTAAGGGCGTGATTGATACTATGGCCGAGATCCTTGAAATCCCGTCTGATTACCGCGTTGGCATTGTGCCAGCGTCTGATACTGGCGCCGTTGAAATGGCGCTCTGGTCGCTCTTGGGTGCCCGCCCGGTAGATGTGCTGGCATGGGAAAGCTTTGGCGCAGGCTGGGCGGGCGATATCGCCAACCAGCTTAAGCTGGACGACGTGAATAAGCTAAGTGCTGACTACGGTGAGCTGCCCGACCTTTCAAAGGTTCGCAAAAATGCCGACGTTGTTTTCACATGGAACGGCACCACCTCGGGCGCCCGCGTGCCCAATGGTGATTGGGTCGCCGATGACCGCGAAGGCCTAACCATTTGCGACGCCACCTCGGCGGCTTTCGCGCAAGATCTCCCGTGGAACAAGCTCGATGTCACCACCTTTAGCTGGCAAAAAGCCATGGGCGGAGAGGGCGCGCACGGCGTTATCGTGCTATCCCCCCGCGCTGTGGAACGGCTAGAAAATTACACCCCGCCGCGTCCCTTGCCGAAAATTTTCCGTCTGACCAAAGGCGGCAAACTGATTGAGGGCATTTTTAAGGGTGCAACCATCAACACCCCCTCAATGCTGGCCGTGGCTGATGCCGAAGACGCGCTGGCGTGGATGGACGGACTTGGCGGCCTAACAGCCACCCGCGCCCGTGCCGATGCCAATTTCGATGCGCTGCAAGCGTGGGTTGATGCCTCCGATTGGGCCGAAAACCTCGTGGCCGATCCTGCCGCGCGCTCCAACACTTCGGTGTGCCTCAAAATCTCCGATCCGGCCATCGCCGCACTAGATAACGACGCGCAAAACGCATTTGTGAAAACCATGGTTAAGCTCTTGGACGAAGCCGAGGCCGCCTATGATATCGGCGGTTACCGCGACGCCCCTGCGGGCCTGCGCATTTGGTGCGGGGCCACGGTGGATACCGCCGATGTTGAAGCCCTGACCCCATGGCTCGACTATGCCTTTGCCACTGCCAAAACCAATTTGAAGGAGGCTTAATATGCCTAAAGTTCTTATATCCGACAAGCTCAGCACAGCCGCCGTTCAAATTTTTAAAGATAATGGCGTAGAAGTGGACTTTATGCCAGACCTTGGCAAAGACCCGGCCAAGCTTGCTGAAATCATTGGCCAGTATGATGGCCTCGCCATTCGCTCGGCCACCAAAGCCACGGCTGAAATTATCGCAAAGGCCGATAACCTCAAGGTCATTGGCCGCGCCGGTATTGGGGTTGATAACGTCGACCTCGCCGCCGCCTCTGCCAAGGGCGTTGTGGTTATGAACACGCCGTTTGGCAACTCTATCACCACGGCTGAGCACGCGATTGCCATGATGTTTGCCGTGGCCCGCCAAATTCCGGCGGCTGATGCCAGCACCCAAGCTGGCAAGTGGGAAAAATCCCGCTTTATGGGCACTGAGATTACGGGCAAAACGCTGGGGCTTATTGGCTCGGGTAACATTGGCTCGGTGGTTGCCAGCCGCGCGATTGGCCTTAAAATGAAGGTGATTGCGTATGATCCGTTTCTCTCGGAGGACCGCGCTAAAGCGATTGGTGTGACTAAAGTTGAAAACATCGACGACCTGCTGGTGAAGGCTGATTTCGTCACTTTGCACCTGCCCAAAACCGATAAAACCGCCAACCTGCTCAGCGCCGAAAAGATCGCCAAGATCAAAAAAGGTGCTTACCTGATCAACTGCGCCCGTGGTGGTTTGGTGGATGAAGACGCGGTGGCAGCCGCCCTGAAATCAGGCCAGCTTCAAGGCGCAGCGTTTGATGTGTATGCCGATGAACCCGCCAAAGAAAACGTGCTTTTCGGGCTCGATAACGTGGTCTGCACCCCGCACCTCGGCGCCGCAACCTCTGAAGCTCAAGAAAACGTAGCGCTTCAGGTGGCTGAGCAAATGTCGGACTACCTGATGCGCGGTGCTATTTCTAACGCCATTAACGCCCCAAGCGTGACCGCTGAAGAAGCCCCCATGCTGAAGCCTTGGATTGAGCTTTCTGAAATGCTCGGTGGGTTTGCCGGCCAAGTAACTGAAAGCCCGATCACCGAAATCGAGATCGAGTTTGTAGGTAAAGTTGGAGATCTTAACCTTAAGCCGCTGATTTCAACCCTGACAGCCGCATTGATGATTCCGCTCGTTGGTGAAGGTGGTGTTAACATGGTTTCGGCCCCGATTGTGGCGCGTGAGCGTGGCATTAAAATTACCGAAATCCGCAAAGACGAGCAGGGGGCATTTGGCAGCTACATGCGCCTAACGGTTACAACCGAAAGCCAGAAACGCTCTGTTGCAGGCACCATCTACTCTGACGATAAGCCACGTTTTATTCAGATCAAAGGCATTGGGCTTGAGGCCGAGCCGCAGCCGTTTATGCTTTACACCACCAATGCTGACCTTCCGGGCTATATTGGCGCATTGGGCACCACGCTCGGCGCGCTAGGCGTGAACATTGCCACCTTTGCTTTGGGTCGTGTGGTGAAAGACGGCGAAGCGATTGCGCTGGTCGGCGTAGATGCCCCGATTGATGACGCCACGCTGAAAACCATTGCCAGTTTGCCACAGGTTAAGCAGGCTAAAGCGCTGGCATTTTAGGGAAAACAGGCTGCTCCGTTTATGCGGGGCAGCTCTGGCGCGGCGCGTCTAGCGGTGATTTGTTTTGCAACATCGCGCGCGCCGCGTCGCGAACTTGGCGCTTGTGAGCTGGCAACTTCCAGGTAGTGTCTCAGTTTGAAATTCAGCGGGGTTTACTGCCCAGCGCGCGGTGGTTTGGGTGATTATGCAACTATGAACAATTTGTGATATTATAATCCATACATTGAATATTGCGATAGAACTATTAACTATTTGTTCAAAGGAAGTTGCGCAAATAGGTGTGCTGCTTGGTCTTATTAGAATCATTGTCAAGCGTGGGTTGACTGTTTTAAGTTGTCTTTAACGTTTCGCTATGTAATAAATGTGTTGTCAAAGTGATTTGTTTTTGATAGACGCGCCGCGATGAACTGGAGGGCATATGCCAAAAGGTCCACAAGGACAGAAACGCCCAGCCGATACAATTGGCTGCGCTGTTAACGTTGCTCGTATTGCTACGGGTGAAATGGAAGATACGCGTTATGCGTCACAAAATCGCCGCAAAGGTGGCGTAGCTGGTGCGAAAGCACGGTTAAAATCGCTGGACGCTACAAGGCGTTCCGAAATCGCAACTAGAGCCGCGCAGTCACGCTGGCTAGAAAAGGAGGGTGCAAAATGAGTAGTCTAATAGATAGAGTGGCAGACCTTCTGTATCCAGAAGATGGTCCAACGACTCTAGACATTAAATTTTTCTCTGGGGGCATGAGTAATGTTTCCGCCGTTGATCTTGCAGAGCAAGTTTTGCGGTCTAACGTGCAAATACAAAGTGGTTCAGCCGTTCTGGTTGATGATATTGATAGCTACTTGATCTAATACTCCAGATTTATGCACACAACATGTTGCACCCAGATACCAAATGCGGTATCTGGGTGTTATGCTATTCAAAGACCTAGTTGCTTATGTAATTAAGCACGATAAACCGACAGTTAGTTTTGATTTTCTACGTCAGAAAATCAACTTACACCACACCGGTGTAGGTTCTATCATAGTTTGGGCCGTTCAATACCCAACACCAAACAAGCAGGCCTTCTATAAATTATTAGGAACTGATCGAACTAGCGCTTATGACGAAGAATTCGTTGAGGCGGAGATTCGTTATTGCCAAGAGCTAGATGACCACCCTCGGGAGCGCCGTTATGCGCTGACTAAAGAGCTTACGCATGTATTTGATTTGCCCAATGAACGGGCGGATACAAAGGATAAATTCAAAACATTATTGCGCGAAATTCAAAATCAGCCGATTCCAGCAGATGCTAGTAAAATGTATCAGGCTGATGTGAACACACGATGGAAAGCGGCCATATTGCTCTGCCCAAAGAAATTTCGTGATGAATACAAAAGTAAATACGATAGCGGTGATATGGAAGCATATGAAATCGCCGAAATTTTTATGGTCCCGGAATGGATAATTCCGTTTGTAATGGATGATTACTACGAGACAATCTACCAAACATTTGTGACTAATATTTAAACTGAACTTAATGCTTGCTAAATAGATAAAACATAGCTATAACAATAGCATGAGCAAGCTAGATATAAAAACCCGCGCAATGATCTTGAACATGATGGTAGAGGGCAATTCTATGCGCTCAATCAGCCGCATCGTTGGAGTTTCAATCAATACTGTAACTAAGCTGTTGATTGAGGCTGGTGACGCTTGCGCAGCATACCATGACGAAGCGGTGCGTAATGTTGGCTCAACCCGTGTTGAATGTGATGAAATATGGTCATTCGTCTATGCAAAGAACAAGAACGTAGAGACAGCCACCGCCGCCCCAGAAGGTGCTGGTGACGTTTGGACATGGACCGCATTGGATGCCGACAGCAAAATGATCCTGTCATATGAGGTTGGTGATCGTTCCGCTGATACCGCCCATGAATTTATGTCTGACCTGCAAGGCCGCTTGGCTAATCGGGTGCAGCTAACCACAGATGGTCACAAAGCATATCTAGAAGCCGTTGAGAGTGCGTTCGGCGGCGATATTGACTATGCCATGCTTGTTAAGATGTATGGCAGCTCTACAGGCAGCAAAGGGCATGAAAAGAAATATAGCCCCGCTGGTTTTACCGGATCGCGCAAAGAGGCGATTACAGGTCAGCCATACAAGGAATTGGTTAGCACGTCTTATGTTGAACGCCAAAACCTAACAATGCGTATGGGTATGCGCCGCTTTACACGCTTGACCAATGGTTTCAGCAAGAAGATCGAAAACCACCTGAATATGCTTTCACTGTATTTCGTTCATTATAATTTTGTGCGCATCCACAAGACATTGAAAATGACACCAGCAATGGCGGCTGGTGTTTCCGATACGTTGCACGATATGGAATGGGTTGTTGGCTTGATTGATGCAAGATCGCCAGCACCTAAGAAGCGTGGACCTTACAAAAAGAAAGATATTTCAAACTGAGACACTACCGACTTCCACGCCAATGTTGCGCCTATCAGGAATGTATGTATACGAGACGAATGATAGACCGTGCTTATAGACTAGCCTATAAATTTCGCGCGGTCATTGCGCCATGATTGCCTATATCGGCCTCTTCATATCGGCCTTGGTGGCCGCGACCATCCTGCCTATGCAATCAGAGGCGGTTTTGGTGGGGCTATTGGTAGACTCGCCAAATTCGGTGTTTATCCTGCTCATTGTTGCAACGGTCGGAAACGTGCTGGGGTCTGTCATCAATTGGTATCTTGGACGATATTTACTCCGGTTCAAAGAGCGGCGGTGGTTTCCAGGGTCGGGGCCGCTATTGGTGCGCGCCCAAAACTGGTATAGGCGCTATGGCCGGTGGTCTCTTTTGGGCAGTTGGCTGCCCGTGATCGGTGACCCTTTGACCGTTGTCGCGGGCGTTATGCGAGAACCTTTGGTTCCATTTCTTATACTTGTCACGATCGCAAAGGGAACAAGGTATATTATTTTGGCGGCCGTAACGCTGGCAGTGTTTTAGCCACAGAACGCACGCTAAATCAGCCCTAGCTTTGCGCGCGCGCCGTAGCGCCACATGCCCAGCAAGCTGCTGACCGTTAGCCCGATAGCAAGGCCAACCCAGATGCCGATGGCCTCAAGGCTCGTGTATTGAGAAAGCGCATAGGCCGCGGGAATTCCAATAATCCAATAGGAAAACAACGCGTATTGCATCGGCACGCGGGTGTCTTTTAGCCCGCGCAGTAGCCCCGCCGCGAGCACCTGTAGCGTATCAACCAGCTGAAATGCAGCTGCCACGGCGAGCAGCGGGATGGCAAAAGCCAAGATCGCGGCGGCATCTTCGGTTTTGAAATCAAGGAAGAGCGAAAGCAACGGTGAGGCGGCCAGAATAAGTAGCGCCGTAATCGCCAGCGCAAACCCGATGCCCACAATCAGCACCGTGCGCCCTGCCATCGTCACCTCCTCTGGATTTTTGCGCCCCTTGGCGAGGCCCAGCCGAATGGTTGCCACCTGTGAAAGCCCCAGCGGCACCATAAAGGCTATCGAAATTAGCTGCATCACAATCCCATGCGCCGCCAGCGGCACTGTCCCAAACCAGCCCATCATAATTGCCGACATCGCAAACAGCCCAAATTCGGCCAGTATCGAAACGCCAATTGGCCAGCCCACTTTGGTTACCTCCCAAAACGCTACCCAGTCAGAGCGCCAAAACCGCTTTAGGATTGCGTGGGGGGCAAGGGCAGGGTGCCAGTTGGTGATGACAAGGAGAAGGACCATGGACAGCAGCGCCGACCCAAGCGTAGCATAGGCTGCGCCCTCAATTCCCATCGCCGGTGCGCCCCAATTGCCAAAAATCAGCGCATAATTCAGAAATCCATTTACAACCGCCGCAATCAGCGTGGTCACCAGCACAATATGCGCCTTACCCACTACGCCAAAATAACTACGCAGCACCATAATAAACAGGTTGGGCAAAAACGACCATTTGGCGATGCTCAAATACTGGTCCGCCATCCGCGCCAGCTCTGGCGCTTGCCCCAGCGCCAGCAAAATCGGCTCGGCAAACCACATGAGGGGAAACACCACCAGCGTAAACGCCGTGGTTACCCAAAAACCCATGCGCACCGCGCGGCGCAGCACGGTTGTGTCTCCGGCCCCCAGCGCATGGGCCGCCAGCGGCACCACCGCTTGGGCAAACCCAGAGCCCGTGAGCAGCAATATCAGGAATATTTGCGTGCCCAGCACCGAGGCCGCCAGCGGCGCCGCCCCGAGCCAGCCCAGCATTACGGTATCCGTAATGCCCATAATCATTTGCGCCAACATGGTCCCCACCATTGGCGCGCCCAGCAAAATGGTCGCGCGGAAATGCGGGCCATAAGTTTGCGGCGTTGAAGTGGCTGTCGTCATGTAGGTTGTCCGAAAACCTGCCTGTGAAATGGCAGGTGGTGAACTCAACTTAGCCGAGATTTTCGCAAAGGAAAGCAGAAACTTACCGCAGGGTCAGGATTTCTGCTTCTGCGGCCGCCAGCAGCGCGGCATCGGCCCCGCGTGCTACGATATTCGTGCCAAAGCCATCATCCGTAACAAACGGATATGACCCGATGGAAATCGCCGGAAAAGCCGCCGCAATTTCGGCCAAGCCCGCTGCCACAGCCCCCTCAGGCCGCTCCACCCGCACCGAAACCGAGCGCAGCGGCGCGCCGCCCGTAAGGCTAGGCAGCAGCCCCGCCACCATCGCCTCAAATATCACCGGCACCCCTGCCATCACATGCACATTTCCCAGGCTAAACCCCGGCGCTTTGCTGATCGGATTATCAATCAGGCGCGCCCCATCAGGAATACGTGCCATGCGCAGCCGCATCTCGTTCAGGTCTGCCGGATTATCGTAATTCGTGGCCAGAATCGCCCGTGCATCCTCCCGCACGCCAATGCCCACGCCGTAAGCCGCCGCCACCGCGTCTGCTGTAATGTCGTCATGCGTCGGGCCTATCCCGCCCGAGGTAAACACGTGGCTATGCGCCCCGCGTAGAGCGTTCAGCGCCGCCACAATCACGGCGTGCTCATCTGGCACCACGCGGATTTCCAACAGGTCTATCCCCACCTCCGTCAGCCGCGTGGCAAGGTGGTTGCCATTACTATCTTTGGTGCGGCCTGAAAGGATCTCGTCTCCGATCAGCAATATGGCAGCGGTAGGGTTCATCTTGAGGCTCCGGCTTAGGCGCGTTAGGGAAGGGGTATGAAATACACTCGCCCCCTTATTCGCGCGGTTCTTATCCGCAGGTATAAACGCTTTTTGGCAGATGTCACGCTGCCCGATGGCACCGAGGCCACCGCCCACTGCGCAAACCCCGGCGCTATGACAGGCCTCGCAAAGGCAGGCACGACTGTGTGGCTAGAGCCAAATGATGACCCAAAGCGCAAGCTGCGCTACAGCTGGAAGCTGGCCGAAATCGGTGGGGCGCTGGTGGGGATTGATACAGCATTGCCCAACAAAGTGGTGGGCGAGGCCCTGCGCGCGCAGGCCGTGCCAGAACTGGCGGCATACGCCACCGTGCGCCCTGAAGTAAAATACGGCGAAAATAGCCGCGTGGATTTTCTGCTCACGCAAGAAGGCCTACCCGACTGCTACGTGGAGATAAAAAGCGCCAACCTGTGTCGCAAGGCGGGCCTCGTCGAGTTCCCCGATACCGTTACCAAGCGCGGCGCCAAGCACATGGATGAACTGTCGTCGATGGTCGCTGAGGGCCACCGCGCTGTGGTCCTCTACCTCGTGCAACGCACCGATTGCGCTGCCTTCGCCGTGGCGAGTGATATCGACCCCGCCTACAATACCGCCTTTCAGGCTGCCCGTGCGGCTGGCGTAGAGGCGCTCTGTTTTCGCGCTACCCTCACGCTTGAAGGCACAAGCTTCGGCGAGCCCTTGCCGATTGTTACGCGGTAACATATATCGGGCCTATACCCATTCAGGAGAGCCGCCATGCACCGCGCCAAAACCGGATTTTTGAACAAAGACGGCATTCGCATTCACCCCAGCGAGGATTTCGCCGGCATGCGCGCCGCTGGCCAGCTGACGGCTGAAAGCCTTGATATGATTGCTGAATTCGTAAAGGTTGGTGTGACCACGGGTGAGCTAGATGCCCGCATTCAGGCCTTCATCGAGGACGCGGGCGCGGTTTCCGCTACCATCGGTTATCGCGGCTATGAGCACGCCAGCTGCATTTCGATCAACCACGTGGTTTGCCACGGCATTCCGGGCAGCAAAGTGCTGAAAGATGGTGATATTCTGAATATCGACGTGACCTGCATTTTGGATAGCTGGTTTGGCGATAGCTCGCGCATGTATGTGGCGGGTAAACTTAGCCGCCGTGATGAGCGCCTGATCGAAGTCACCCACGAAACCCTAATGCTGGGCATTGCCGCCGTTAAACCGGGCAACACCTTTGGTGATATCGGCGCGGCCATTCAGGCCCATGCCGAGGGCAACCGAATGACGGTTGTGCGGGATTTCTGTGGCCACGGGCTCGGGCAGGTGTTTCACTCTGCGCCCAACGTGCTGCATTATGGCCGCGCGGGCAGTGGGGCCGTACTGGAAGAGGGCATGTTTTTCACCATTGAGCCGATGATCAACCTCGGCAAACCCTTCACCAAGGTGCTGGCTGATGGCTGGACAGCGGTGACCAAGGATAAGAAAAACACCGCGCAGTTTGAGCACTCAATCGGCGTAACGGCAGATGGCTGCGAGATATTTACCTTGTCGCCGACGGGTAAGTTCTACCCAACGTGGTAGGCTTAAGGGTTTATTAACCAAAGCATGGGAATGGTTAACGCATGTCTATGCGTAACCAGTTTGCCGAAAAGCCCTTTCCCGGGTTCGAACCCGATTTCGAGGTTACGCCAAGCGCGGCCAAACCGCCGGAACCCCATTACACCAACCACCGCCAACGCCTGCGCGCGCGCTTTATGCGCGCGGGGGTTACTTCCTTGGCGGATTATGAAATGCTGGAACTCGTGCTTTTTCGCGCCATTCCACGGCGCGATGTAAAGCCTATTGCCAAGCGGCTATTGGCTGAGTTTGGCGATTTTAATCGCGTTATTACCGCGCCCGCAGCACGGCTGGCCAAGGTGCAGGGCGTAGGATCAGCTGCCGTGCAGGAGCTTAAAATTGTAGAGGCCGCTGCGCAAATGCTGGGGCAGGCGCGGGTGCTGGGGCAAAATGCGATCACGTCTTGGTCGTCCCTTATGGACTATTGTAAAACCGTGATGGCGCATCGAGAGACCGAGCAATTCAGGGTGCTTTACCTTGACCGAAAAAATACTTTGATCGCCGATGAGGCCCAAGCCGTGGGCACAGTTGACCATGTGCCGGTATATCCGCGTGAAGTGGTAAAACGCGCACTTGAGTTAAATGCGTCTTCGCTAATATTAGTTCATAATCACCCCTCGGGCAGCCCCGAGCCATCGGATGATGATATTATGATGACCAACCGAATAGTAGATGCGGCCAAGGCGCTGGGGATTTCTGTGCATGACCATATTGTGATCGGAAAAGAAAGCGATGCCAGCTTTAAAGCGCTCGGCCTGATCTAGCCATTGCGGCGCGGAGAGATTGCTTTGTTTTGCGAGTTTGCTTACGCGCCGCGCTGAAACACCTGTGCCCTTGGCGGGCTATCGGCCGGCAATCCGGATATCATCAACCGCACCGGGGAGGGCTATCGGGCCGCTTACAACGGTATTGCAGCTTGGCACGGTAAACCGCACATTGCGGATGCTCGCGCTGCGGTCGTCGCGGCTGCGCACAGTTTTGGCGAGGATTGTTTGCCCACAAACCGGCGCTACGTCTTTTATTACAATAGACAGTGCAATGGTTCCGCGTTGCTGGTTGCTGGTTGTTGAAAGCGTATAAACCTCAGCCAAGGCCCCGCGCGCTAAGCTTGGGTCACCCAGTTGCAGCAAATACCCGCCGCCGCCGAGCCGAGACGCCCGATAATCCCGTGGGGTTTCGGGCGTAATATGGCCCTCAGAGCCAATGGCGGCGCCAAATTCAATAGCGCTAAGGTCTAGGTTCATATCGGCCTGCCAAGAAACGCCGGTGCGCACCACACTGTTCATATCGCTGAGCGAGATCTGGGTGCTTTGGCTGCTTTGATCTTCAAACCGCACGCTAATTTTGGCGTCGGCTTCCATGGCTGGCACAAGCACAAAGGCTGCGCCCTGTGCGTCTGTCAGCATAGAGAATGAAAGGCCGGAATGCTCAATGGTGACCATTTGGTTTGGCTTACAGGCGGCTGTGATATCGAGCGCAATATTTGCCCCGCTTCGGGCAACCGCAGAGAGGCCAATTTCGCAGCTGGAATTTTGGGCGGGTGCGGTGATAACCGGGGTTTGAGGCGTCGCCGGTAGGCTTGCTTCAATAATTTGCGGCGCCTGAGCGGCTCGCAGATCAAGGGTTGGCAATGTAAATACCAGCGACTCTGGCGCGGTGAGCGCTGCAAAACTTGCCGTGCGATTTTGTAAGCCGGTATTGCGGCTTACCGAGATAAAGCGGGAAACCGTGTCGTGACGCATAATTCTGCTTGGCACAGCAATTTGATTGGGTTGAGAGGCCACAACCTGCACATCGCGCGTGGTGTTTGATAGCAATGCCAATGCAGGCTGTGGCATATTAATATGATTACGCATCACGGAATGATCGCTCATATTTGAGTAGCCAATACGTGGATCCGAAGGCAGTGCCAGTGCCGCGGGGCCGGATACGAGCTCTGCAACATTCGGCGCGCGCTCCAATACGCTAACGGCGGTTGGCTGTGCTGAAGCCGGTGCGAGTGCGGCCGGATTGCTAGCCGGGGCTGTAAAGCTCTGCACGCCCGGCTCTGTCAGAATGATATTGAGGCTTTCGCCTGCGGCATTTCCTCGGGTCACTGTAGGGTTAAGCGCAATGAGGGCGATGGGCCCGCCATTTGTTGGCTCTGCGTTAAACTGTGTGTCCGGTGTTGGGCCATCGGCTTGCGCTGAGGCAACAAAAACCGGCGCATCCACATTGCGCTCGGGGTTGGCGGGAAGGGGCGATAGATCTGGCGCTGCGGGCGCTACTTGTGCGACCAACAGGGAGTCCAGCGCTTCAGGGCCCCGCTCCAAAGGTGCAAGGTTGCTGTCACCATTACTTGCCGCTTGAAGATTGCTTGGCGAAATGTCGGTAGAAACCACAACCCGCTGGGACCCGCCGAGCGATATATTGCTTGATTCGCCAATTTCCGGCGCGGCAAAAGCCGTGGGGCCCGTTAGCGGGGCCTGATTAATACTGGCGCTATTCTGGGTTGCGATATTTTGGTCGGTTATGCTGGCGGAATTCAACCCGTTGGAAGCACGGCGGATAGACGCAACGGCCACGCCGGGGCTTACAATTTCAGAAACACTGGGTGCGGCCAGCGCGGGCGGGGCCATCTCAACCGAAAAGCTTTCTATTTCAGGAGCTTCGGTAGCGGGGGCTGGGGGTGCTGCAGGCTCTAGCTGCGCCGCTTGCGTTTGCTCAACATCGTTTGTGTTGGTGGTTTCAGCCTGTGCAAAACTCACCGAAATTACGTTGATTTTTACAGCATTGGGTTCACATTCTCCCTCGGCATCTACGCAATATGCAAATTCAACTTCGCCGGTGCATTCCGCACTGCTAGAGAAGGATAGGCGGTTATTACTGCTCATTTCAACGGCACCGCAGCTGGGGCGGGTCAGCACCACGATGGGGCCTTTTACGTTGTCATTGGAGAGCACATCAAGGATTTGGCTGGCGCCTGCACGCACTGAATACGAATCATCTTGCGTGGCCACAACGTCTTCGCCCGCCATTAGCGCCAAAATTTTGTCACTATACTGCACCATGGATCCGGCAAAAATTGCCAGAACCAGCCCAGTTAGAATCAACATCATGCGATCGTTTTTGAACACGATCCGCGCCTCCAAATTTGTATTCGTATGCAAATTAACATATTTATTTAGGTTAAACAATGCCTTAAAGGGCGAAGTTAAGCTAAATTTTAATCGTTACAAAAAACCACAACCCGTGGGAGGTCGTGCGATGACTATGCCTAGATATTGTGGCCTAAATATGACTTTGCAAGCTGGCAGCGCAATTTCGCCCTGCCGACGCACTATTTTCAGGCCTTGCCGTGGCAATGCTTATACTTTTTTCCAGAGCCGCAGGGGCAGGGCTTGTTACGAGGGGTATTGCCCCATGTAGCTTCGTCCGCAGCGTCAACTTTTGGCGGCGCATCGGTGCTGGCTGCGGGCGCTGCGGCTTGCTGCTGCTGCGCCGCCAGCATTTGCGCCCGCATCTGCTCCTGCTCCTCGGGTGACATAATGCGGATATTTGAGAGCTGCTGGGTTACGTCAACCCGCAGGCGGTTTAGAAACCGCTCAAATAGAGTAAACGCTTCGGTTTTATACTCATTCAGCGGGTCTCGCTGGGCATAGCCGCGAAAGGCCACCACTTGGCGCAGGTGCTCCAGCGTTAGCAAATGCTCGCGCCACGCTTTATCAATGGTTTGCAGCAATATCTGCTTTTCAACCCGGCGAAACACGTCTGGCCCTGCCTGTGCCACCTTGGCCGCCATGGCTTTGTCGGTTTCCGCATAAAGCCGCTCAGAGATAATCTCGTCATCCACGCCTTCTTCCTTGCCCCATTCAATGATGGGCAGATCAAGGTTAAAGTTCTGGATAACTTGCGCATACAGGCCAGACATATCCCACTGATCAGGGTAGGCCTTGGGCGGAATCGCGTCGGCCACAATGTCATCCACCACGTCGTGGCGCATATCCTGCACTTCTTCCGCGAGGTTGTCGCTTTCCATGATTTCACGACGCTGCTCAAACACCCGTTTGCGCTGCTCGTTCATCACGTCATCATATTTCAGCACGTTTTTACGAATATCAAAATTGCGGGCCTCTACTTTACCCTGCGCGCGCTCCAGCGCTTTGTTCACCCAAGGGTGCACAATCGCTTCGCCGTCTTTCATGCCAAGCTTGCCCAGCATTTTATCAAGGTTGCCCGAATTGAAAATCCGCATCAGGTCGTCTTCCAGTGACAGGAAGAAATGCGTGCGCCCCGGGTCGCCTTGGCGGCCAGAGCGGCCCCGTAGCTGGTTATCAATCCGGCGGCTTTCGTGGCGCTCGGTGGCCAGCACATAAAGCCCGCCCGCCTCAATCGCCACTTTCTTCGCCGTGGCGGTCTCCGCCTCAATCCGGCTGCGAATAGCCGCTTCGTCGGCGTCTTCACCCTCGGCTTCAATCAACGCTGCAATTTCCATATCGGCGTTGCCGCCAAGCTGAATATCAGTGCCACGGCCCGCCATATTAGTCGCAATCGTCACCGCACCGGGCTTGCCGGCTTTGGCAATAATAAACGCCTCCTGCTCGTGAAAACGCGCATTCAGCACCTCGTGCGGCACGCCCTCTGCCTTCAGCATTTCCGCCAGCATTTCCGATTTCTCAATCGAGGTTGTGCCTACAAGCGTTGGCTGCTGCTTTGCCTGCGCCAGCTTGATCTCTTCAATCACCGCCTCGTATTTCTCTTTCGCGGTCCGGTAAACACGGTCATGCTCGTCTTCGCGAATAATCGGCTTATTCGTTGGCACTTCCACCACGCCGAGCTTGTAAATCTCCTCAAACTCGTCGGCTTCCGTTAGCGCCGTGCCTGTCATCCCTGCCAGCTTTTCATAAAGCCGGAAGTAGTTTTGGAAGGTCACAGACGCGAGCGTAATATTCTCAGGCTGAATCGGCAGGCCTTCCTTGGCCTCAATCGCTTGGTGCAATCCGTTGCTCAAGCGCCGCCCGCTCATCATCCGGCCAGTAAACTCGTCAATCAGCATCACATCAGAGCCACTCACGATGTAATCTTTTTCGTTCTTAAACATCTTATGCGCCAGCAGGGCCTGATTAACGTGGTGGATCAGCGAGGCCGACTCAGGGTCATAAAGTGAAGCTTCCGACTCAAGCAGCCCAATCGCGTGCAGCCGTTGCTCGATAAAATCGTTGCCCTCTTCCGTAAGCGTCGCCGAGCGCGCCTTTTCGTCTATTTCGTAATGCTCTTCCAGAAACTCTGGCACCAAGGCGTCGATCTTCAGGTAAAGGTCCGATTTATCCTCGGTCGGGCCGGAAATAATCAGCGGGGTGCGGGCTTCGTCGATCAAAATCGAGTCGACCTCGTCCACAATCGCGTAAAAATGCTCGCGCTGCACCATCTGGCTCAGCTCGGCTTTCATATTATCGCGAAGGTAATCAAAGCCCAGCTCGTTATTGGTGGCGTAAGTTACATCGGCCTTGTAGGCCGCCAGTTTTTCCTCTTCCGGCATGTTGGGGTAAACCGCGCCAACGCTCAGCCCAAGGAAGTTATAGACTTGGCTCATCCACTCGGCATCGCGCCGCGCGAGGTAATCATTTACCGTAACCACATGCACGCCTTTGCCAGCAAGGGCATTCAGGTAAACGGGCAGAGTGGCCATCAGGGTTTTACCCTCGCCGGTTTTCATCTCGGCAATTTGGCCTTGGTGCAGAAAGATCCCGCCCATGATTTGCACATCATAGGGCCGCATGCCCATGGCGCGCGTGGCGGCCTCGCGGGCGTTGGCAAAGGCTTCCGGCAGCAAATCATCAAGGCTTTCACCCTTGGCAAGCCGCTCCTTAAACTCGTCGGTTTTGGCCTTTATCTGCT